>JAZTXP010000044.1:0-74390 GCA_045636465.1 Eubacteriales bacterium | reverse complement strand
CCCATGGGATATGACTCCTTTGGTCTTCCCGCAGAGCAGTATGCTGTAAGCACCGGTAACCACCCCAATGGATTTACTCAGGAAAATATAAAAACCTTCTCGAAGCAGCTCAAGGAGCTCGGCTTTGACTATGATTGGTCTAAGATGATAGCAACGTCCGATCCCTCGTTCTACAAATGGACTCAGTGGATCTTCAAAAAGCTGTATGAAGCAGGCTATGCAAAACGTATTGAAATGCCGGTTAACTGGTGCGAAGCACTTGGAACCGTTCTTTCCAACGACGAGGTTATCGACGGTAAGTCCGAGCGCGGAGGCTATCCTGTTGAGAAGAAAATGATGATGCAGTGGGTTATTGATCAGCCCGCATTTGCTGAAAAGCTTCTCGACGGTCTCAACGAGATCGATTGGCCTGAATCCACCAAGGAGATCCAGCGCAACTGGATAGGTAAGTCCACAGGTGTTGAGGTAGATTTTAAGATCGTTGGTGGCGGAGAATTCTCCATATACACCACTTGTATTGAAACTATATACGGCATCACCTTTATGGTTCTCGCTCCCGACGGAAAGATCACACAGTCTCTTCTTGATCGCGTAGAAAACAAAGAAGAGGCAAGTAAATATATAGCAGAAACTCTTAAGAAGAGTGATATGGACAGAACCGAGCTTAATAAAACTAAGACCGGATGTCCCCTCAGGGGCGTATACGCCATCAACCCCGTAAACGGCAAGGAAGTACCTGTATTCATTGGCGACTTCGTTCTCGCTAACTACGGTACCGGAGCAGTTATGGCTGTTCCCAGCCATGATCAGCGCGACTTTGAGTATGCGATTGCTCACGGCATTCCTATGATTCAGGTAATTGACGGACGCGATGTTTCAGAGTGTGCTTTTGAGAAGCAGGACTATCTTGGTAAGGGCTGTAAGCTCATCAATTCCGAGGAATTTACCGGTCTTACGGTTGAAGAGGCTAAAGAAGCCATTACCGCAAAGCTTGAAGCGCAGGGAATAGCGAGACGCAAGGTCAACTATCACTTCCGCGAGTGGATCTTCGCCCGTCAGCGTTATTGGGGCGAGCCCGTACCCTGTGTTTACACTGAGGATGGCGAGACCGTATTCCTTCCCGATGAAGAGCTTCCTCTCGTTCTTCCTGAGCTTGAGGATTATAAGGGAAAGAACGGTAAGGCGCCTCTTGAAAATGCAGCCGAGTGGAAACAATATAACCAAAACGGCATAAAGGGTATTCGTGAGACCTCTACAATGCCCGGCTCTGCAGGCTCATCATGGTACTTTATGAGATACATTGATCCAAACAACGATAAAGCGCTTTGTGATCCCAAGCTCCTTGAGCATTGGCTGCCTGTTGACCTTTACGTTGGTGGTCCCGAGCATGCAGTAGGTCACCTTATGTACGCAAGAATCTGGAACAGATTCCTTTACGATAACGGCATCTCTCCGGTTAAGGAGCCCTTTAAAAAGCTTGTCCACCAGGGTATGATTCTTGGTGAGAACGGCATCAAGATGGGCAAGCGTTTCCCCGAGTTTGTTGTAAATCCCAGTGATATCGTTCGTGAGTACGGCGCTGATACTCTTCGTCTTTATGAGATGTTTATGGGACCTCTTGAGGTTTCAAAGCCTTGGAGCTCATCCGGCGTTGCAGGCGCAAGGAAGTTTATAAACCGCGTTTGGAATTTCTTTACTGAGCCTGATAATATTACCGAGTCAAACGACGGTAAGCTTGAAAGATTGTACCACCAGACCGTAAAGAAGGTTACCTCCGATTTTGAAACCCTCGGATTCAATACCGCTATCGCTCAGATGATGGTATTCGTTAATGAGGTTTATAAGAACGGTAGCTGCCCTAAGGAGTATGCGGAAGGCTTCATTAAGATGATGTCCTGCATTACGCCTCACGTTGGTGAAGAAATGTGGCAGCTTCTCGGACACAATGAGTCTATCGCTTACGAGCCTTGGCCTGAATATGACGAAAGCAAGTGCGCAAGTGATGTGATCGAGATGCCCATACAGGTGAACGGCAAGGTGCGAAACGTTGTTGCAATTTCTAAGAATGCCACCAAGGACGAGGTTCTTTCCATTGTTATGGCTGACGAAAAAATCAAGGCTGCTATCGAAGGAAAGAATATCGTAAAAGAGATTGTGGTTCCCGGAAAGATCATCAACATCGTTGTTAAATAATTACACATTCTTGTATGCTTTTCATAAAAAGTAATACAGGAGCATATATTGCAGTCAGGCGGAAAGTATTTTGACTTTCTGCCTGACTATAAATTATTATTTACAGTTTACTTCATTGTCGAAAAAATATTTTAAAAACTTTCCAAAAACCTATTGACAAATAAGAACTAAAGTGATATAATATAGGGGCTGAAAACGAAATGCGAGTGTAGTTCAATGGTAGAATTCCAGCCTTCCAAGCTGGTCGCGTGGGTTCGATTCCCATCACTCGCTCCAATATTGCGCCCTTAGCTCAGTGGATAGAGTGCCCGGCTACGAACCGGTAGGTCGAAGGTTCGAATCCTCCAGGGCGCGCCAGAGAATCCTGTCTTTTTAGACAGGTTTTTTTGTTACATTCAGCTTTTTTATAAAACATATTGACTTAATCACGAATTTGTTTTATAATAATATATATTTACACGCGTGTGGAGGCGAGAAATGTTTACCTTTATACCCGAATATCACTTTAATACTTTTGACGAAGCGGATGCCGCATTTCTCCTATCAATCGGGGTAAAGGGAATCGTTCTTGATATAGACAATACCCTGGAGCCCTATGAGCATCCCAAGGCAGGCGAGCACGTGATAAAATGGTTTGAAGAGCTCAAGGCTGCCGGAATCAAGACCGCGATAGTATCAAATAACAACGAGGAGCGGGTAAGGATCTTTAATGAGGATTTTAATATGCCTGCATATTCGAGAGGCGGCAAGCCCTTTAAGAAAAACGTCCTGAGGGCAATAGAAGATATGGGTATAAACAAGGACGAGGCTATTCTTATGGGTGACCAGATATTCACCGACGTCTGGGCTGCGCATAATGCCGGAATACCTGCAATCCTGGTTCCGCCTATTAACGATAAAAAGGATATATTAACCCGATTTAAAAGATTTCTCGAGACCTTTGTTCTGTCAGCTTACAGAAAAAGAGGAGGGAAGCTATGAAGGCATTGTTCGGCCCGGGCGGCAATAGCGACGACTTTTATTCCTTGGGTAACATATCAACCAGATCCGCTCCGTCCTGGATAAAGAAGATTGGGCTGGATGCTTACGAGTATGAGGCCGGTAACGGACTTAACGCTACGGACGATATGCTTATTGCCGTCGGAAAATCAGCAGCCGAAAACGGTATCAAGCTTTCTTATCACGCGCCGTATTATATTTCTTTATCGGGTATAGTGGAAGAAAAAAGGCTAAACAGCATAAAATATATTCGCGAAAGCCTTGATGCCGCTAAACTTCTCGGTGCCAAAACTATAGTCGTTCATACCGGCTCGGCAGCAAAAATCTCCCGAGATGAAGCTATGCGATTAGCAGGCGATACTCTCATCAAAACCCTGAATGCGGTTGATACGTATGGAATTAAGGTTGGCCTTGAAACTATGGGAAAGATCAATCAGCTTGGAACTCTTGATGAGGTATTAGAGCTTTGCAGAATTGATTCATCGCTCGTACCCGTTATTGATTTTGGTCACCTTAATGCCAGATCTCTTGGAGAAATGTTCAAAACTGCCGATGATTATCTTCGCGTTTTCGATAAAATAGATCGATGCCTATCATCTGAAATTGCAAAGAATGTGCATTGCCACTTTTCAAAGATTGAATGGACCAAGAGCGGCGAGAAAAAGCATTTAACCTTTAGTGATGAAATTTACGGTCCGAAATTCGAGCCCCTAATAGAAGTTATTGTAAATAACAACTTAACACCAACTATAATTTGCGAATCATGCGGTACACAATCCAATGATGCGCTTGCAATGAAAAAATACTATATGGAGTTATTAAAATGAACAAATTACAGAGACTTAGAGCGAATATGAAAAACAAGGGGGTTGACGCGCTTCTCGTGCTTGACGAGCTCAATCAGCACTATCTTTCGGATTTCGCCTTTACAGATGGATTCCTTCTCATTACAATGAATAAAGCCTACCTTGTAACCGATTTCAGATATTATGAAATGGCGATCAATGGCGCATGCAAGGAATTTGAAATCATTATGCCCGATAACAGAAGGGAATTTATCGATAAAGCTCTTTCTGACGAAGCCGCTACCGTGCTTGGCTTTGAGGGCGGAGTTGTTTCATATGAAACATACATTTCATACACAGAGCGCCACTCGCATCTCAGCTTTGTAAACATTGGCGATATGATTGAGATTCAGCGCCAGATAAAGACTCCCGATGAGCTTGTAAAAATGCAAAAGGCTCAGGACATCACAGATCTTGCATTTACCCATATTACAAAGATGATAACCCCTAATATGACGGAAATAGAGGTAGCGGCAGAGCTTGAGTACTTCATGCGCAAAAACGGTGCCAGCGCTCTCGCATTTGAAACTATTGCCGTTTCGGGGGATGCGTCTGCGCTTCCTCACGGTACTCCTCGCAACGTTAAGCTCAAGCCCGGATTCCTTACAATGGATTACGGTGCGAAGTTCGACGGCTATTGCTCGGATATGACCCGCACAATTGTTATCGGAAAGGCTGATGCTGAGATCAAAAAGCTCTATAATACAGTTCTCAATGCACAGCTTTCCGCGATTGAATACTTGAAAGCAGGCTGCGATGCGGGTGAAGCAGACAAAATCGCTCGCGATATAATCGATGCAGTTCCCGAATACAAGGGCGCATTCGGTCACTCTCTCGGTCATGCCGTAGGCCTCTTTATCCACGAAGCTCCCCGTGTCAGCTTTAAATCCTTTGGAGACAAGCTTCAGGTAGGCAACGTGGTCACCGTAGAGCCTGGTATATATCTGTTCGGCAAATACGGCTGCAGAATCGAGGATATGGTAGCAATCGAGGAAAATGGCATTAAAAACTTTACACATTCCACAAAAGAATTGATAGAAATCATGTAATTTATGTCAAAAATCAAATATTTTCGAATTTTTTTCAAAAAAATTGCATTTACCTATTGATTTTTTTATTATTTTATAGTAAAATACTTGTGTAAATTATGGGCATTTGAGAGATTTGATATTTTGAGGTTGTGGCGGACCGTAAGTGCCCGAATCTATAAATCAAAAAATTCGCCAAGAAAAGGAAAGAATATTATGTTAACAGCAGGTGATTTTAAGAATGGTGTTACATTCGAGATGGAAGGTAAGGTTTACCAGGTAATCGAATTCCAGCACGTTAAGCCCGGTAAGGGCGCAGCCTTCGTTAGAACTAAGTACAGAGACGTTGTTACCGGCGCTATCCGTGAGGCTTCCTTCAACCCCACAGCAAAGTTTGAGAACGCAGTTATCGAGAGAAAGGACCTCGAGTACCTTTACAACGATGGCGAGCTCTACTACTTCATGGATCAGGAAACATACGAGCAGATTCCTCTCAACGCAGACAAGCTTGGCGACAACTTCAAGTTCGTTAAGGAAAACACTGTTTGCCGTATCTCTTCTTGGAAGGGATCCGTATTCTCTGTAGAGCCCCCTACATTCGTAGAGCTTGCAGTAACCGAAACCGAGCCTGGCGTTCGCGGTGATACAGCTACCAACGTAACCAAGGAAGCTGTTCTTGAGACAGGCGCAGTGGTTAAGGTTCCGATCTTCATCAACGAAGGTGATGTTCTTAGAATTGACACTAGAACAGGTGAATATCTCGAAAGAGCATAATTTTACTAAAAACTAATAGTATAGGTGCTCTCCAAAGTGGGGAGCACCTTGCTTATAAAACAAAGGAGATTTTACAATGGGAATTACTGAAAAGGCTGCATACCTCAAAGGACTCTTTGACGGTTATGAAATCGATGCTACTAAAAAAGAAGGTAAGATCATCTCTGAGCTTCTCGTGCTTGTAGCTGATATGGCTGATGAGATCTGCGCGCTTAAAGCAGATAACAGAGAACTTCACGAGTACGTAGAAGAGCTTGATCACGATCTCGGCGAAGTAGAAGAGGAGCTTTACTTCGAGGATGATTATGACGACGAAGATGAATACGAGGATGAAGACTCTGAGTATTATGAGATCGTTTGTCCCAGCTGTGGCGAAGTAGTATGCTTTGATGATACTCTTGAAGAGGATGAGCTCATTTGCCCCGCTTGTGGAGAGCTTGTAACGGGCATTGAGGTTTGCGACGGCGATTGCTCCAATTGTGAGGCAGACTGCGACGAAGAGTAATATAAAATACTTTTCTGATAGAATACAGCTCTTAATTTGGCTGTTGTATTTGCCGTGAAAACCGTTTATAAAATATTTTGGATTATTTTTTAAAAAGCTATTGACAATTAAGTTCGGTAGTGTTATAATATTACGACGCTTATTGATAGGCTGGGAAGTTTGGGCTTTTGCCTGACGCCTATGATAGCGATTTTACACGAAAGTGAGGTGCTTTTTCATGTTCGCTATTTTTGTAACAGGTGGAAAGCAGTACAAGGTTTCTGAGGGTGACGTTGTCTTCGTAGAGAAGCTTGGCGTTTCCGAAGGAGAAGAGGTTACATTTGATAAGGTTCTTTGCCTTAACGGCGAGACTTTGTCCGTTGGTACTCCTTATGTAGCAGGTGCAACTGTAGTTGCAAAGGTTGTTAAGAATGGCAAGTCCAAGAAGATCGACGTTATTCGTTACAAGTCCAAGAAGAACGAAAAGAAGAAAATCGGTCATCGTCAGGACTACACAAAGATCCAGATCACAAAGATCGTAGGTTAATCTTTTATTATGACAACAATTGTTTTTTATAAGACCGACGGATTTTATTACGGCTTTGAAGAGCAGGGACATACCGGCTATGCAGAGTCAGGCGAGGATATTCTTTGCTCAGCTCTATCCAGTATGACAATGCTTATAATTAATGCGATAGAAGTTTCTTATGCTTCTTCCGTTGATTATACCATTGACGAGGAGACTACCGATATTAAGCTTATCGCCAGGTCTGCGCTCCCAAAGTATGAAAAGGATGAAAAGAAACAGTACGCTGTTTCAGGTCTTATACAAGCTTACTATTATCAGCTTATGGATCTCATCGAGGACTATTATGATTACCTTGATGTAAAAGTGATCGAGCGTGATATATAAGCAAAATCTGCAATGCTCAAATTGAGCTATGAAAAAATATGGAGGTACACGAAAAATGTTAAAGCTTAGTTTACAATTCTTCGCTCACAAAAAGGGCGTAGGTTCTACAAAGAACGGTCGTGATTCTGAGTCTAAGCGTCTTGGCGTTAAGAAGGCTGACGGTCAGGCAGTTATTGCCGGCAACATCCTTGTTAGACAGCGCGGTACAAAGATTCATCCCGGTACAAATGTAGGTATCGGTTCTGACGATACACTCTTTGCACTTGTTGACGGTAAGGTTAAGTTCGAGCACATTTCCGGCGGCAGGAAGCAGGTTAGCGTTTACGCTGACTAATATAACTAAAATAGGCTGTCTCAAGATATAGCTCTGAGGCAGCCTATTTTAACAAGGTTTGTAATTTTTAAGAATATAATTGTATAGGTTGTATTATTCAATACAAATCCCTTTATTTTGTCATAAAAGGAGCAAGTAAAATGGCAATTCTCGTTACAGGCGGTACGGGCTATATAGGCTCACATACAGTTGTAGAGCTGCTTAATATAGGGGAAAAGGTCATAATAGTCGACAATCTTTCCAATAGCAAGGCGAGCGTAATCAACAAAATAGAGATGATTACAAAAAAACGCCCCGCCTTTATAAACTGCGATCTTTTAGATAAGGAATCGCTTGATAAGGTATTTGCTGAAAATCCCGACATTGATTCCGTAATTCATTTTGCAGGTCTTAAGGCTGTAGGTGAATCTTGTGCATTCCCATTAAAATATTACCATAATAATATCACCGGAACCATCAATCTTCTTGACTGTATGCTTTCGCACGGTGTATACAGAATAGTATTCAGCTCGTCTGCAACAGTTTACGGTCTGCCTAAGACAGTTCCCATCAGAGAAGATTTTCCTCTTTCTACCACCAATCCTTACGGTGAGACAAAGCTTATGATAGAGAGAATCCTCAAAGACACAGCGGTGGCAAATCCCAAGCTTTCCGCTTGTATTCTCAGATATTTCAATCCCATTGGTGCTCACGAGAGTGGACTCATCGGCGAAGATCCCTGCGGAATTCCCAATAATCTCCTTCCTTATATATTAAAGGTTGCCTCCGGCAAGCTTTCTCATCTCAACGTATTTGGCAACGATTACGATACTCCTGACGGAACGGGTGTGAGAGACTATATCCACGTTGTGGATCTTGCACTTGCTCATCTTAAGGCAATTGAATATACAGAAAAGCTCATTGGTGTGGATTATATTAACATCGGAACAGGTAACGGATATTCGGTGCTTGATATTGTAAATGCTTTCGGTAAGGCTTGGGGAGAACCCATCAAGTATCAGATTGCCGCAAGACGTCCCGGTGATATTGCCGAGTGCTATGCCGATCCTACTAAGGCACTTGAGGTTCTTGGATGGCGCGCAGAGCGCGATCTTTCCAAAATGTGCGAGGATTCCGCAAGATGGCAGAGAATGAATCCTAACGGTTACGAAGATTGATTTGAGGAGATAAAGATGGCACTTTCAGATAAAAAGCTGTTCCTTCTCGATATGGATGGAACTCTATATCTCGATAACGACCTTTTTGACGGAACTATAGATTTTCTCGAGCATGTTCGCAACAGTGGCGGCAGATATCTTTTCGTTACCAATAACTCATCAAAAAGCACAGACGCTTACGTATCAAAGCTGACAAGGCTTGGAATTCCTGCAAAGGAAGAGGATTTTTTAACCTCTACAGATGCAACAATTCTTTATTTACAGAATAATTTCCCAGGCAGAAAGTTCTATGCTATGGGAACAGAGTCGTTCGTAAAGCAGCTGCGCGAGGCAGGTATAGATGTAGTGACCGATATAGAGGACGGGATCTTTGGGCTTGTTATCAGTAACGATCAGGAGTTGACCTTCAAAAAGCTTGAAGATGCATCAAAGCTTCTTCTGGGCGATATTGCCTATATTGCCACAAACCCCGATTGGGTATGTCCTACCGCCTTTGGTTACGTTCCGGATTGCGGATCATTTGCAGAAATGCTTTATAGAGCCACAGGCAAGAAGCCTCGTTTCATCGGGAAACCCCGTCCCGAGATGCTCACCCTCGCAATGGAAAAGTTCGGATATTCCAAGGAAGAATCTGTTATGATAGGTGATAGAGTCTATACCGATATAGCATCGGGATATAATGCAGGTATTGACACCATCTTCGTTCTTTCCGGTGAAGGAACAATGGAAGACGCTGAGAATACAGATACAAAACCCACCTATATATTTGAGAATATCAGAGAAGTCTTGAATAACATAAAGTGATTTAATATGGCAGAGGAAATTAAAAAACCTCTGCCTATTTTTTTGCCCTTCTATTGAAAAAGATAAATCGATGTGTTATAATATTCTAAAACAAACCCGCGAGGCTTATATGATAGACAAGGAAAAGATAAGAAAAGAATTAAAATGCAAGATTTTCCCCATCAATACACTCGGTACATACAAATATGTAGTCGTATGCTCGTATTACGATGGAAAGTGGGTGCTTTCAAAGCATAAGAGCCGCAACACTTGGGAAACTCAAGGCGGTCACATTGAAGACGGTGAAACGCCGCTTGAATGCGCAAAGCGAGAGCTTTTTGAGGAAAGCGGAATTCGAGATGCGGAAATTTATCCGGTTTGTGATTATTTAGGCTACAATTCTGTTAGTAGCGCAAACGGTATGGTTTTTCTTGCAATAGTACATACTTTGGGCGAAATGCCTGATAGTGAAATGAAAGAAATAGCCGTTTTTGAAACCTTGCCAGATAATTTAACTTATCCCCAAACCTCGCCTTTACTATATAAAGAAGCAAAAAAGCTGATCGATACTCTTGCCGTTTCAAAAGAGGCAATTATCAATTCTGTATATAGCACTCTCGAAAACAAATGCTTGGAAATATCAAGGCAATTATCAACGTTACATCCCGGACTAACCTGGGGATGGTATAATGGACATTATCATAAAAACATAAAAAAAGAATGGGTAAGAGAGGCATATCCAATACCTGTTATAGAGTTAAAGGGTATTTGCGATATAGAAGTATCTTTAGAAAAATTCACAATTAGTACAAAGCTTAAACGCGAGGATGCGATCGATTTTAACTTCAATAAATTTGGAGGATATTTCTTTGAAGTGTATGGAGTGAATGATTATCTTAACGATTTTTATACCGAAGATTGCACTTTCGAGGATATGAAAAATAATATAGTTAACAGCTCTGAAGAAGAAATTGGCCTTTCCATTTCTTTTTATTTCGGAGTAAGCACTGCAGAAATAACCCGATTGATAGACTTGATTATTGATGAAAAATTTTATTATTAAAATATGGAACTTAAATGGATTTTCTTTGATGTAGGCTCTACTTTGGTAGACGAAACAAAAGCCTACGATCATCGTGTATTTGATATGATCAAAGATACAGATATTACCTTTGAGGAATTCGATAAAAAACGCAAAGAACTGGCGGTTCTGGGCTTAGATGGTAACTCTGCCGCTATCGACTTCTTTGGCCTTTCAAAAACGCCGTGGCATACCGAAGATGAGATATTATACAGTGATGCAGAATCCGCATTAAAGCAATTAAAGAATTCGGGATATCGCCTTGGAATAATTGCAAACCAAGTGGCCGGACTAAATGAACGACTGGATAAGTGGGGAATTTTAGAATGCTTTGATATAGTAGTTTCTTCTTCGGATATTGGTATATCAAAACCGGATATCGGAATTTTCAAGGAGGCTATAAGAAGAGCAAAATGCCGTCCTGAGGAATGCATGATGGTAGGAGACAGACTGGATAACGATATTATTCCGGCAAGCAGTCTAGGTATGAAAACAATATGGATCAAAAATGGTCTATCAAAGCTACAAAATGATAGATATGGTAATAAATTTGTAAATTACACAATTTATAATCTGGCAGAAATTGCAGAAGTGTTAAAATAGGAGGTCTAAATGAAACTGGTATTTATATTTGGAAACGGTGCAGTAGGTAAAATGACGGTAGGTCAGGAGCTTATGAAAATAACGGATCTGCGTTTGTTTCACAACCATATGACTATAGAGCTGGTGCTGGAGATATTCGGTGAATTTAATTCAGCGGTAATAGGCAAGCTCAGAAAAACTATATTTGAAGAATTTGCGAAAAGCGATAAATACGGCCTGATCTTCACCTTTATGTGGGCCTTTGACTCCAAAGCAGATTGGGATTACGTTGACTCTGTTCACAAAATATTCGAGCCCTACAATACCGAGTTCTATTACGTTGAGCTTGTTGCTTCGAAAGAAGCGCGACACGAAAGAAATACTACCGAAAATCGCCTGGCTCATAAAGCATCAAAACGCGATCTTGCTGCTTCAGAGCGCAGACTTGAAATTGATGACGAAAACCATCGTTTTGAAAGTTTTGAAGGCGAGCTGCCGTTTGAAAATTATATCAAGATCGATAACACAAATCTGGCACCGCAAGATGTCGCAGAAATCATCAAAGAAAAATTCTCTTTATAATGGGGGCAAGACTATGAATATGATATACTTTCGAAATACAAAAGAATGGAAAACCGTAAAAGCAATTTGCGGTATAAAAGACAATATCATAAAAAAGTCATTCGAATTAAAAGAAAAGAATTCCGACGGATTATACGAGATTGATTTCGACAATGAAAAATTTGATTATCTGTATTTCAGTGGCGGATTAGGCAAAAGAACCGGAAAGGTATATCCCGGTGCGCTTTCTTTGGGTGTAGAATATAAGTATAACGAAAATAAGGCGCACGACCTTACCTACCTTTTCTTAAATAAAGGCACAAACTCAGGCAGAGTAGAGAATTACACTCTGACAGACGAAAAAAATCTCGCCTACCGAAGTGACAAATCTAAGAAAATCAGCGTTTTTCTTCCTACGGACTACAACGGCAATACAGCATACGATCTGCTCTATTTCTTTGACGCCCAGAATTTATTCTGCAATTCGGGTGAATACACTGAAAACGGTGATCCATACGGCTCCTGGCAGGTAGACATGGTTTTAGATGAAATATATAGTCAGTATGGAAAGAAAATAATCGTTGTCGGTATTGATAACGCAGACGAATACCGCAGTCACGAGCTATTTATGGATCATAACAAATTCGGTAAGCTTTCTCCCATGGCAACAGCAATACCCGATGATGATTTCTCCAAAGGATATCTCGATGGCTTATCTGACTTTATGGTAAGCACGTTACACACCTTTATAAAAGAAAATTACAACGTAAGCGAAGCAAACATAGGCATAGGCGGCTCTTCAATGGGAGGAATAGCGGCATTTTACTGTGGACTAAAGGAACAAGGATTTTATAAATACGTTCTTTCTTATTCTCCCGCATTCGGCCTTTACGATATGAGCGCATTCGATAACTACTTCAGTAAAAAAGAATTTGAGAAGAGCAAAGACATTCTCCCTCAAATACATATTTATTGCGGTGGCGGAGATATGCTAGAGCGTATGCTTTTGCCTTCCGCTAAGGGAATGAAGAAGCTTTTGGCAAAACACGGATATCCGGAAGATAAAATATATGAAACTTATGATATGCAAAAGCCTCATAACGAAGAATCCTGGCGTTTAATCCTTCCCGAGAGCTTCAGTTTATTGCTTGGTTTATAAATTCGGTTACTAAAGGAATAAATATATGAAAATTATAATAGGTGCAGGCAATACCTATTTTGACGGCTGGCAAAGCACTCAAATAGACGAGTTTAATATCATAAATTCGGAAGATTTTGAAAAAAAACTGAAGGGAAGTAAAGCTGACGCATTCTTGGCAGAGCATGTATGGGAGCATTTGACGCTTGAAGAGGGAATTCTCGCGGCGAAAAATTGCTATAACTATCTTGCGCCCGGAGGATACGTCAGAGTCGCCGTACCGGATGCTAATTTCAGAAACGAATGGTATCAAAATATGGTTAAAGTCGGTGGCAATGGAGATCCTAACCATCCGGCATACACTCATAAAATCGTATATGACTACAAAACCCTCTCTTCAGTGTTTGAAAAAGCCGGTTTTACCGTTGAACTCCTTGAATATTGTGATGAAAGCGGAACATTTCATTATAAATATTGGAACGAGCTTGATGGGAAAATAGGTCGCTCCTTGCGTTTTGATACGCGAAACAAGGACGGAAGATTAGGTATGGTATCAATCATTATTGATGCCAAGAAGCCCATCATTATTTGATTAAAAATGCACTATGTGACGTGCAGAGAAAGAGAAAAGTCAGCTACGGCGAGTCCTGGTCACTCCGCAAGGTCATCCGTCGTTTCATCTGGCACGACCGCATCCATGCGAAAGCGATGTACAGGATGGCCACCAAAGCATTCGGTGCAGAAAACATCAAAAATCCATTTTGTTTTGATCAGGAGTAAGAGATGTCAAAAATAGAAAAAGTTGAATTTACGAATATGTGTATGGTTTATGAAGGCGATAAAGTTGTAGTCATAGACAGACAAAAGAATGACTGGCCTGGAATTACCTTCCCGGGAGGCCACGTGGAGCTTGGAGAATCCTTTACAGATGCTGTAATTCGCGAGGTCCGCGAAGAAACCGGTCTGGAGATTTCCTCACCTCAATTATGCGGAATAAAGGATTGGTATGAAAACGAGTGCAGGTATGTAGTTCTATTCTATAAAACCTCTCATTTTGAAGGGGAGCTTGTTTCTTCGAATGAAGGAAAGGTATGGTGGGAAAATATTGATAATCTTCCTAATCTCAAGCTTTCAAACGATATGAAGGATATGCTTCGCGTCTTCTTAGAAGATGATTTAAGTGAGTTTTTCTATTATAAAAAGGGCAAAAAATGGTTATACGAGTTAAAATAAATGAAAAAGTTATGGAAGAATTACTATTAATACGTCCAACAAGTGGATATGCAAATCAAATAGCAGAATATAGGCAAGAATTCCTCGATGCAGGGGATTCTATGGACGGATGCGGCTCGCTCCGAAGAATAGAGAACCCCTTGGAGTTTATACAAAAATGCATTGATTATGAATCGCCGGAAACTTTGCCTCCTGACAAGGTCTTGGCAACCCAATTTATGCTTGTCAGAAAGAATGATAATAGACTTGTTGGAATGATTCAAGTAAGACATTATTTTAATGATTATCTCGAAAAATATGCAGGTAATATAGGTTATTCGGTGAGGCCCAGCGAGAGGCGCAAGGGATATGCAAAAGAAATGCTTAAAATGGTCATGCCTTTCTGCCGCAGTTTAGGTATTGAAAAGATACTGATTACTTGTATTGAGGAGAATATTGGTAGTGAAAAGACAATTCTCGCAAATGGTGGTGTTTATGAATCCACCGTATACGAACCAAACGAAAATGAATACCTAAAAAGGTTTTGGATTGCGTTAAAATAAGATTAATATTACTAATATAGCGAAAAAAACAGAGGCAGAAATCACATTGCCTCTGTTTTTTGTATAAGAAAAAGCCCCGCATCGGCGAGGCTTTTGTGTTTAACTGTATATTGTATTAGATAGAACCTACAATATAGGGAGCCATATCAGCTCTTTCCTGAGCGAGTCTTTCAGCCTCAGCAGCTTCTTCTGCCTCAAGAGCAGCCTTTTCAGCCGCTGCCGCTTCTTCTGCTGCAGCCTTTTCAGCCGCCTCAGTGATAGCGCGGATAGAAAGAGCGAGCTTTCTGTTCTCATCGTCGATCTCTACGATCTTAACGTCAACAACCTGTCCTACAGAAAGAACTTCGGCGGGTGAGTTGATTCTCTGAGTAGAGATTCTTGAGATGTGAATAAGACCGTCAACATCCTCATAAACCTCAGCGAATGCGCCGAAGGGCATAATGGAAACGATCTTAGCAGGAACGATATCGCCTACATTGAACTTCTGAGTGAACTGATACCAAGTATCCATTTCCTGTGTCTTGTAGCCGAGAGAAATGCGCTTCTTCTCAACGTCAAGATCTTTAATGAATACGTCGATTTCCTGGCCGATAGAAAGAATCTGAGAAGGATGCTTGATTCTCTTCCAGGAAAGCTCGGTGTTGTGAACCATACCGTCAACACCGCCGATGTCAACAAATGCACCGTAAGCTGCAAAGTTCTTTACAGTACCCATATAGTGCTTGCCAACCTCAAGAGTAGCCCAGATAGCATCTTCCTTAGCCTTCTTCTCAGCAACGAGAATGGTCTTGATAGAGCCGAGAGCTCTCTTCTTTGCAACGTCAAACTCAATGAGCTTAACTCTCTGTGTTGTACCTACGAGAGTGGAGAGATCACCGCCTCTTGCTACGCCTGTCTGGGAAGCAGGTACGAATACGGAATTGTTACCTGTTGTTACAAGAACAACGCCGCCCTTTACTACTGATACAACCTTACCTTCGAGAACAACACCGTTGTCGAAAGCATCCTTAAGGATTGTCCAGCTATTGTCCGCATCAACTCTCTTCTTAGATACGGTTGCGAGGCCCTTACCGTCCTCAACTCTGATTACGAAGACATCAACCTCATCGCCGATCTTGAACATATCAGCGAGCTTTACAGTGGGATCGTCTGTGATCTGTTCTTTTGCAAGAACGCCGGTGAACTTAGCGCCAAGGTCAAGCTTGATTTCGTTTTCACTGATGGTGAACACGGTACCGGTAACTGTTTCTCCTGTATGTAAAGTTTTGAGTGAGCCTTCCAGCATTTGACTAAAGTTATCCATAGTCTTTAAAACCTCCAATATTATACCGTCAGGTGTGGAAGCACCAGCGGTTATTCCTACGCTTTTTGCGTTGTCAGGAAAATCAGTTATTAATCCTGCTGTCGATTCGATAAATTGGGTATTCGGGCAAACACTCTTACATAGCTCATAGAGCCTGTTTGAATTAGCGCTGCTACGATCTCCAATAACTATCATCACATCGGACTGCTCAGCGATTTTCATCGCCTCGGTCTGTCGATTTTCAGTGACACTACATATTGTATCATAAAAAATTGAATTTGTATAGTCCTTTTTTAAAAATTTTTTTATTTTTTTGTATTCCCACAGATTTTGGGTGGTTTGAGAGCATAAAATCGGAGTTTTCCCTTCAAAATTCAAGACTTCTGTCTCTTCTAATGAAGAAATAATGGCCTTTTTTCCTTTGGCATAGGAAATATTACCGATAGCTTCATCATGATTTGCATTGCCGTAAAGAACAAAAAACGTATTGCCACCTGTTTTCTCTTCGGCAATTTTGTGTATCTTTTTGACCGACGGACAAGTCAGATCAGATATTCTTATGTTGTTATTTTCGGACTCGAGACTAAGAAGTGTGTCATATTGCTCCTTAGTGATACCGTGAGTGCGAATAACAAATCTGTGAATTAGACTCTTATCTTCAATTATTTTTTTGATACTGTCAAAAGAAATTATATTTGCACCGAGAGACATAAGCTCGCGGTTGTAAATATCATTGTGAATTAATTGACCTATAATGTAAACCTTTTCACCCGGTAGCCTTTCCCTGAGCAGCCTGCGGATCTCTTTATCCGCGCGCTTTACTCCGGGGCAAAAGCCGCCATATTCAGAAAGGATAATATTCAAGGCGATTACCTCTTTTTCTTATTTGCCTTTTTGTTATGCTTGTCCTTTTCAGGATCGTACGAGGGAAGGGAAGCATAGTCTGAAAGCTTCACAATCTCATTGAATATTTTCTCAGTAGCCACCTCGTATTCATCGTGGCCTCCATTTTCAAATCCAAGAGATGAATTTTCGATAACCTCGCCGAACATTACGTCAATTTTACGGAAAAGACCGTATTTAGCATTCTTCATCTGAATACAAACGGGAACGATATCGCATCCCGAGCGGTATGCGATAAGAGCCGCGCCGTTTCGCTTTGGAGTTGTTGCAGGATTGATACCGGGGTACCTATGTCCCTCGGGGAATATAGCGACGGCACTCCCATCCTTAGCTGCGTTGATTGAAGCCTTGATAGCGCCTATATCATTTCCCCCCCTGTCGATTTTTATTGCGCCGAGAGCAGTAATAAGCCTTCCAAGCAGAGGAATCGAGAACAGCTCCTTTTTGGCTACGAATGTCACTTGCCTTTCGGTGCATGCTGCAATTGAAATAACGTCAAGTGCGCCAATGTGATTTGAACAGAATATTACTCCGCCTTCACTCGGGATATTCTCTAGCCCGTGGGGATTTAGACGCAAGATCCATCTGAAGAAAGGAGCAAGAATTCTGTGCGCCTTCATATAAAACGTTTTTTCTGGCGCTTCTATTGAGTTTTCTGCCTCGATATTATTCTTGATTTCTAAGTTATTTGATATCTCATCATCGTTTTGTGTTTCTGAAGTGCTTTTCGCATCAAAACTTTTTTGCTTTTCGGTTATAAGTCTGACAACCTCTTCGACTGTCTCGATAGGGTCAAAGTCGGAGTTGTCTAAAATGATAGCATCATCTGCAGGAACGCAGGGGGCAATAGTGCGATTGGTATCGTTGTGGTCTCTTTCTACCATTGCCCTGTAAACGTCCTCATAAGTGACGTCTTTGCCTTTAGATATAAGTTCTTCATATCTTCTTCTTGCTCTCGCCTCGGGGCTGGCAGTGAGGAAGATTTTTACTTCAGCATCGGGGAGGATAACAGTACCTATATCTCTGCCATCCATGATAACGCTATTGCTTTTGGCAATATTTCTTTGCATATCAAGAAGGAACTGCCTTACCTCGGGTATAGCACTTACGCAAGAAGCAGCCATGGAAACCTCGGGAGTTCTGATATCATCCCCCACATCAATCCCGTCGAGCAATATTACCTGTTTTCCGTCGATGAACTTAAGGTCAAGAGTAAATTTGTCGAGATTCTCTATAACGTCATTGTTGTTTTTGAGATCTACACCTGATTTGAGCATATACATACCGATAGTACGGTACAAAGCACCTGTGTCAACGTATACGATCTGAAGTCTTGATGCTACGGCCTTTGCAACGCTGGATTTGCCTGCGCCGCCCGGTCCGTCGATTGCTATTCTAATCATGTTTTTCTCCAAATTAATATATTTCTGCCGCGCTTTTTCCGGCTAAATATCCGGTAGAGAATGCAATTTGAAGATTGAATCCACCGGTATATGCATCCACGTCAATCATCTCTCCGGCAAAGTATAAACCGGGTATAATCTTAGATTCCATTGTCTTTGGAGATATCTCCTTGACATCAATTCCGCCGGAGGTTACTATGGCCTCCTCAATTGGACGGAATCCCGTAAGCGGTATTCTAAAATCCTTCAGCAGAGTCAGAATTTTGTATCTTTCTTCTTTTGTCAATGAATTTACCTTTTTTCTCTCGTCGATGCCTGTGCATTCGATAAAAGGTGTTATCATTTTTGAGGGCAGAAGATCCCCCATTGCATTGATCAGATCTTTGTTATTCTTCTCTTTAAAATCCGAAAGTAATCTTGCATCAAGAGTTTTTTCATCAAGTGCAGGCTTCAGATCGATCGAAAGCGTGAGCTTCGAAATATCAATTCCTCTGAGATGTGCCGATGACGAGAGGATCACCGGGCCGGTAACACCGAAATGGGCAAACATCATTTCACCAAAGTCACTGTAAAGAGCTTTATTGTTTTCATCCAGGACTCTTATTGCAATGTTTTTTAATGATAACCCCTGCATATCCGAGCATAAAGCTGAGTCGGATTCCAAAGGAATTAAAGAGGGAATAAGCTCTGTGACTTTATGTCCGAGTTTATTAGCAATTCTGTATCCCGAGCCATCCGATCCGGTAAGAGGATAGGATTTACCTCCGGTAGCTAAGATGACCTTATCAAAATCATGAGCTTCGCCTCCGGCAATAACCGTAAAAATTCCGTCTCGGTATTGGACTGAGGTTATTTTTTTGTAGATAATGGCGGCAGATGATGCATATTTTTTCATTGCATCTACTATATCCTTCGCCTTATCTGTTGTAGGATATACCCTTTTTCCTCTTTCGGTCTTTAGTTTCACCCCCAACGATTCAAAGAAGCTCATTGTATCCTCGGTAGAAAAAGCATTGAGTGCGCCATAAAGGAATCTGGGATTTTTTGTAACATTTTCAAGGAATTCGTTAGTTGTACAGGCGTTAGTCACGTTGCAGCGTCCTTTTCCGGTTATCGCGAGCTTTTTGCCGAGCCGGTTCGTAGATTCAAATATCGTGACATCAGCACCGTACAGTGCGGCAGTACCGGCTGCCATCATACCTGCAGCGCCGCCGCCAATTACACATAATTTTATATCTTTCATATTGACCTTAAACTTTATTTTGCAAAATCGGTACGTAATTTTTCAATTTGTTTATATCTTGCCGTAACCCTTATTCTATCTTTTCTTATAATTTCCAAGGTAAGAGCATTGATTATGCCGGACACAGATGCAAATGATTCAATGAACGAAGGTGTTTCTGACCGTGCAACCATAAGATAATCGGCATATTCCGCAAGTGGGGAAGAAGCATGCCCTGCAATAACAACAATATCAGGCTTTTTGCTTTTTATGTATTTTGTCAGCCCCAGCAAGCTCTTAGATTTGTCAGATACAGAGAAAATAATCACCTGATCATTCTTGACAAGGGATAATAAATGAGCAAAATAATCGTCCGAAGATGTAAGCAGAGTTACGTTTTCGAAGATCGTAACAAAATTATCATATAACAACTTGGCCGGCAACGCATCACTGCCAAAGGCAACAATGTATTTTCTTTTTGATCTGATGGATAAGTCTACCACGTCACTAAATATGCGGGAGTCGAGATGATCAATGGTATACTTTATATTACTCATATCCATTGCAAGAGTTTTCTTCAAGATATCCACTCGCATAACACCGGGCGCAGGGGTAACTAATTTTTCGTTTGGATCCATCCTGGCTTGTATTTCATTCAGAATTGCTTGCCTAAATTCAACATAGCTCTCAAAACCAACTTTTTTTATGAATCTCAGCACTGTTGATTCTGATACACCTGCAGCATTTGCAAGTCTTAAAGAGGAATACTCTTTGGCCTTTGATGGCTCGCGCAAAACGATATTGGCAACTCGCTTATGCCCCTTAGAAAGATCATGATAAATGTTACGGATTCTTACTGAAATGCCTATAGCCATTTGATACCTCCGCCAATATTGCATACTAATTTATGATACCATAAAATTTCAACCTTTTCAAGACCTTTTTTGGAAAAATACAAACAAATTTCGCAAAAAAACTATTGCAAAACCATTGCATTTTTAAAAAAATTATGCTATACTATAAAAGTAAAATTATATTTTTATGGTTTTAGGCTACTTTTTTGTTTGTGAGGTATAATATGTCACAGCTGTTATACGCAAATTATGGCAATATATTTGATAGAATCAAAGATTTCATAGATTTTTTGAAAAACATGGAGCTTGGGATATACGATATTATAGATATCCTTCTCCTTACAGTTGCTTTTTCTTTGTTTGTAACCTTTGCAAGAAGAAAGATGATAAACTCAGCAATGATGGGGATGGGGTTGTTTTATCTCTTCTTTGCTATTGCTTCAATCCTTCCGCTTCCCGGTGTATCGTTGATTGCATCATCCATGCTCCGCATAGGTACACTCTCTTTTGTGGTGCTTTTCCACACTGAAATACGTGACTTATTTGAAAAGATTGGATCAAATCCCAAGCTGAAGCTTTTTAAGTCCGAGGCTACAAGCAAGCTGAATTACCAGATAGTTGATAATGTATGCTCGGCTGTACGTGAGCTTTCGGCTACTAAGACCGGCGCGCTCATTGTTATAGCACGAACAACTCAGCTTGACGACGTTACAAGCACAGGTGTAAAAATCAATGCGGATGTAAATTCCTATCTTTTGAGGAATCTTTTCTACAATAAAGCTCCTCTTCACGACGGCGCAATCGTTATAGATGAGGGAAGAATAGTATCTGCTGGCTGTATTCTCCCCATGACACGCCGTAAAGAATTTGACGGCGATCTCGGAACAAGGCATAAGGCTGCGATCGGACTCAGTGAGATCAGCGATGCTATCATCATTGTTGTTTCCGAGGAGACGGGAACGATCTCTGTGGCAATGGATTATTCTCTTACACGTGATTATACACCGGATACCTTGAGAAAATTCTTGGTAACTAATATTTTACAGGATTCTGATATTGAATAATTTTTATCGGAGCAAATATGAATAAGAAAAACTTTGGAATAAGAATCGGTACGGTTGTGACGGTGATCTTATGCATGATTGCCGCAATCGCAGTTTGGGTTTTGGCCAAATATAATTTGAAGATCAGCGGAGAATCGGCAGCTATGCTTTTTGAGTTGATCTCCGAGGGGCTTATATGAGTAGTCAAAATCCCATTATTGTTTTTAACAATATAAAATTACCGTTCGACGCCTCTGTACAAGAGGCGTTTTCGGTTGCAAGGAAGAAGCTAAAAGCTTTAGGGCTGAGCTGCGGCGAGAATAAACCGTATGTTTACAAGCGCAGCATTGATGCCAGAAACAAAAATAGCATACAGTTTGTTTACTCAATTGCGATAAGATGTGGTGTGAATAAGCCGGATGCTGCCGTTCTTGCAAGATATGGAGCGATTTTGATCTCAGATCGATCAAACGAGTTCAGCATCGGCACGATGCCAATGTCAGCCCCCCCGATTATCGTAGGATCCGGCCCGGCAGGTATGTATGCCGGACTTATCCTGGCAGAAATGGGATATGCTCCAATTTTAATTGAGCGCGGCTCTTGTATCAAGGATCGGGTTGCCGCTGTAAATAAATTCAATTTGACACACGTCTTAGATAAAGACACTAATATTCAGTTTGGTGCCGGAGGGGCGGGTACTTTTTCCGACGGCAAGCTTGTAACCAGAACCAATGATCCGCTTTCATCCTACGTTCTCGATCGCCTAGTCGAATTTGGAGCGCAGAAAGAAATAAAATACATCGCAAAGCCTCACGTTGGCACAGACGTTCTGGCAAAGGTTGTAGATAATATCCTTAACCGTATCACCGAACTGGGCGGAAAGGTTATGTACAACACAAAAATGACCGATTTCGAATGTGATGGAGGTCATGTTAAGGCGGTTATTACCGATAAATGTCGGATTGAAGCCGGAGCAATGATATTGGCAATAGGCCATAGCGCAAGAGACACCTATCAGATGCTTTTGCGAAAAAATATGTTTATAGAACCCAAAGATTTTTCCGTAGGAATGAGAATCGAGCATTTGGCAAGCGACATAGATAAATCTCTTTACGGTGATTTTGCCGGTCACCCCTTGCTTGGTCACGCGGAATACAACCTTTCTCACAACACCAAGGTTCGCGGCGTTTACACATTTTGTATGTGCCCCGGCGGCGAGGTGGTTGCAGCTACCAGTGAAGAGTACGGAACTGTAGTAAACGGTATGAGCTACAGTAAGCGTGACGGACCGAATTCGAATTGTGCCGTGGTTTGTTCAGTTTTCAAGGATGACTACGGAGCCTCTCCCGAAAAAGCTATAGAATTTCAAAGGAATATCGAGCGCCGCGCCTTCATTGCGGCAGGAGGAGATTACAAAGCTCCAATTATTACAGTCGGCGATTTCCTTAACGGTGAATGTAAAACTTCACCTACAGCCATAACTCCCACATATATGAACGGGAACAATGTATCACTGGCATCTCCCGATAAATATTTACCTAATTTTGTTACCGAGTCCATAAAAACGGCTCTGGTAGCATTCGACAGAAAAATAAATGGATTTGCACGAAAAGAGGCCATTTTGACTGGCGCGGAAACAAGAACCAGTGCTCCGGTGAGAATACTCCGAAATAACGAAACCAAGCTTGCCTTGGGATATGAAAATCTTTATCCGGCGGGTGAAGGCGCAGGATATGCAGGCGGAATAACAAGTGCCGCCATTGATGGACTCAAATGTGCTATCGCACTCATGTCCGAGTTCAAACCTATTATTCGCAGGTGAAATTCAGACTGCGACCCGAATTTGCATATTATTATGGAAGGGGGACTTTTGTCCCACTAACGGTTTATATAATGAAAAAATTCAAAGAAACAAAGGAGAAGAATTGGATCTTAAAATCAAAAGATACCAAGGAAGGCTTGATCAAGGTCAAAGAAATAGCCGATGAGCTTGGTATAAACCCGATTATTGCCAAACTTCTTTACAACCGCGGGTATACCGATGTTATGTCCGCAAAATCATTCATCTATATGGAAAGCGAGATGCTTTCCAGTCCGTTTTTGATGAAGGATATGGAGCTCGGAATAAAAAGAGTTATGTCTGCCATTGAAAACAAGGAGAAGATCACCATTTACGGTGACTACGACGTGGACGGTGTAACTTCCGTTTGCACAATTTATCTCTATCTTAAGTCTAAAGGGGCAAATGTAGACTACTATATTCCCAATCGCGCCGGTGAAGGCTACGGTGTTTCTTGCGCTGCTATCGATAGCATAAGTGATGGCGGAACTAAACTTATAATTACCGTTGATACGGGAATTACCGCTAATGAAGAGGTAGAATATGCTAAAACTCTTGGAATTGACGTCATTGTGACAGACCACCACGAATGCCGCTCTGAGCTTCCGGATGCAGTTGCGGTTATTAATCCCCATCGTCCTGATTGCGAATATCCGTTCAAAGAGCTGGCAGGAGTAGGCGTTGTATTCAAATTCGTTTGTGCGTACGAGGAATATACCACTCGTGTGAAGCGCAGCGAGGTTGCCATGAAGATATTCTCGGAATATGCAGACTTTGTTGCTATCGGTACAATAGCAGATGTTATGCCTATCAAGAATGAAAACCGCATCATTGTAAGCTACGGCTTGAAGATGATAGAGAACACCCACCGCATCGGACTTTCTGCGTTAATTGAAGCCTCCTATGCGAAAACCGATGCTCAGAGAAACGATCGCAGAAGAAAAAAGACCAAGATAACCTCAGGCTATATTGGCTACACCATCGCCCCCAGAATAAATGCTGCAGGACGAATTAAGACCGCTTCTATGGCAGTAGAGCTCTTCTTATCCGAAGATAAGGAAGAAGCAATGAGAATCGCCGAGGAACTCTGCAGAACGAATAAAGAGCGCCAGAACGAAGAGAATAGTATTATGCAGGAAGCATATGGCATGATAGAGAAGTATGACGTGGAAACCAATCCCGTTATCGTTCTTGATGCCGATCATTGGCATCACGGCGTAATAGGTATCGTATCCTCCAGAATAACAGAGAAGTACTGCCGCCCATCTATTTTAGTTTCATTCGAAGGCAACGAGCCTGACGTACCCTTTGAAGAAAACGTGGGAAAGGGATCAGGCCGAAGTGTGAAGGGGATGAACCTTGTCGATGCCCTTTGCTATTGCAGTGACCATCTGGTCAAATTCGGCGGCCACGAGCTTGCGGCGGGCTTGTCCGTAAAAAGATGCGAGCTGGACAAGTTCAGAGAGCTGATCAACGAATATGCCAGAAAGAATCTTTCAGAAGATGATATGATTCCCACGATGGAAATTGATTCCGTCATTAATTTCTCGGACGTTTCTCTTTCCCTGGCAGAGAGCCTGCAGATCCTTGAGCCGTACGGAGTAGGTAACCCTATTCCTGTATTTGCTATGAAGGGTGTTAATGTAAACGAACTTACCGGAATCAGCGAATCCAAGCACACGAAGCTTGTTTTTGGTGATGGCAAACATACTATTTCTGCAATGTACTTCTCAAATTCTCCCGACTCGCTGGATATTTACGTTGGCGATAAGGTGGATGTTCTGTTTAACATTGATGTAAACGAATGGGGCGGAAGAAGAAGTGTACAGCTCATCATAAGGGATATCAAAACCTCTGTTTCTCAGAAAAACGAAGCTATTTCTGATCGCGAAAGATTTGAACTGATAAAGGGCGGTGCACCGATTTTGAGAAACGAGGATGTAATTCCAAGCAGAGATGACTTCGCTGTAGTTTACAAGCTTCTTTTATCTAACCTGAGATCGGGAGTAAACAGACTCTCGCACAGAGACATTCTTTCCCGAATCAACCATGTGCATTCGAGCAAAAGGATTGGATATATAAAGCTCAAATTCATTATTATGGTAATGAGAGAACTGAATTTAGTTACTCTGGATGAACCGGAGGACGAGGTATATACCTTTAACATTCACTATACTTCAAGCAAAACCGATCTTGATAAATCAAATCTTCTCAGGAGATTGCGCTCGCAGCTTTCAAGAGATTAATTTTGGAATTTAAGTTATGTATAAGAATTTACAACCACTTCTCGACGTTATTGAAAATAACGAGAGAAACTATGACATAGAAAAAATAAAAAATGCTTATCTGTACGCTGCCAAGCTTCACGAGGGACAGTACAGATTAAGCGGCGAGCCCTATATCAGCCATCCGGTTCAGGTTGCCAAGATCGTATCAGAGCTTGGCCTTGATACGGATTCGATATGTGCTGCGCTACTTCACGATACGGTAGAGGATTGCTCCGACAAGACAAACCTTGAGACCATATCCAAAATGTTCGGCAGCGATATATCTATGCTTGTTGACGGACTTACGAAGATAATCCAGGTTCAGGTAGCAGATAAAGAGGAAGCCCATATTGAGAATATCAGAAAAATGCTTCTCGCCATGAACCGTGATATCAGAGTAATATTCATCAAGCTATGTGACAGACTTCATAATATGAGAACTCTTTCTGCAAAGAAGGAGGATCGCCAGAGAGCGATCGCTCTTGAAACCATGTATATTTATGCTCCTCTGGCACACCGTCTTGGTATCCAGAGGATCAAGCAGGAGCTTGAGAATATAAGTCTCTATTATCTTGACAACGTCGGTTATCAAGAAGTTCACGAGGCTATCGAAAGAAAGTACGGTCAAAGCGGCGGCTTTATGGAGGAAGCAAAAAAAATGCTTTCCGAAAAGCTTAGGGAGCATAACATTCATTTCAAGCTCGAGGGACGCGTAAAGTCAGTATACAGCCTTTATAGAAAGATGTATTCCTTTAATAAATCCTTCGATGAAATATATGACTTTTATGCCGTTAGAATAATCGTTGAAAGCGAGGTAGAATGTTATACCGCGCTTGCATACGTTCACGAAATGTTCAAATCGGTTCCCGGCCGATTCAAGGATTATATTTCTACTCCCAAGCCCAACCTTTACCGTTCTCTCCATACCACAGTAATAGGAAACTCCGGTATCCCGTTCGAGGTGCAAATCAGAACGCGTGAGATGCACGAGGAGGCTGAATTCGGTATTGCTGCTCACTGGAAATATAAATCCGGAGAGAGAGCCGCTAAAAATATTGACGATAAGCTTAAGTGGATAGCTCAGCTTTTGGAATCGGATGAAAGCACTCGCGATCCCGATGAATTTATCCATTCATTCAAAACCGATATTTTCCACGATGAGACCTTTGTATTTACGCCTAAGGGAGATGTAATATCTCTTCCCCAGGGCTCTACCACAATTGACTTTGCCTATGCCATCCATTCCGAGGTAGGAAACAAGATGATGGGTGCGAAGATCAACGGCGTGATCGTTCCAATTGATAAAACGCCTAAAAATGGTGATATTATCGAGATCATCACTTCCCAGGCATCAAAGGGCCCCAGCCGTGATTGGCTAAAAATTGTAAAAACCGGTCAGGCTAGAAGTAAAATCAGACAATGGTTCAAAAAGGAAAAGCGTCCGGAGAATATTCAGGTCGGTAAAGCGGAGGTAGAGCGTGAATTTAAGCGCATAAATAAAAATTGTACCGATGCCGAGATG
Source organism: Eubacteriales bacterium (assembly GCA_045636465.1). Classification (GTDB taxonomy): domain Bacteria; phylum Bacillota; class Clostridia; order Oscillospirales; family CAG-272; genus UBA1740. The sequence goes on along the minus strand of JAZTXP010000044.1, from coordinate 47,386 downwards.
AACGAGATCATCACAACTATTGCAAAGCGGATAGGGGTAAACACTGCCGAGGACTTCTATAATACTTTAGGCTTTGGCGGTGTATCACTGCAGCGCTTCATCCCCAAGATAAAAGAGGAAATAGAAAAGCTCCACGCAAATGACGAGCCAACTACACATGAGGACGAGATCTCAAAGATCAAGCTTGCTACAAATAAGAGAACAAAATCCTCAAACGGTATTATTATCGACGGAGAGCCCGGTTGTCAGGTCAAATTTGCAAGATGCTGTAACCCGCTTCCCGGAGATAAAATTGTTGGTTTTATCACCAGAGGCTTCGGTGTTTCCATCCACCAGTCGGATTGTCCAAATGTGGCACAGTCCAGAAGAAATGAAGAAAATCTCGCCCGTTGGGTAAGAGCGGAATGGGAAAAGACCGCGGAAGAATCCCGTCAGGACGTTTACGAAGCGGCAATCCAGGTCATTACCGAGGATGGAATCGGCATTATCGCAGGTCTCTCCGCCGTTCTTCTTGATATGCGCGTATCGATCTCACAGATCAATACGTCTCCCCTCAAGAGCGGCGACGTGGCTATCAATATCGTAATTCAGTGCAAGAATACATCCCATTTTGACTCAATCGTCTCACGCCTGAGAGGAGTCCCAAAGGTAATCTCCGTTTCAAGAGGATTTTCTTATTAATTTTTATCAAACAAGTTACATTAAGTATTATATACGCGAGGAAAATTATGATTGCCGTTATTCAACGTGTAAATTCTGCAGAGGTGATTGCTGACGGTATACCGTCGGGAAAGATTGACAAAGGACTTTATATTCTCCTTGGGGTAGAAAAGGGCGATGCCGAAAGCGATGCCACCTCACTGGCCGAAAAAATATCAAAGTTACGAATATTCAGCGATGAGAACGGTAAGATGAATCTTTCAGTTACCGACGTTTGCGGAGAGGTGCTTTCCGTTTCCAATTTTACGCTTTGTGCTAACTATGCCCATGGCAACAGACCTGATTATTTCAATGCCGAAACGCCTGAAAGAGCAAAGGAATTATACCGATTCTTTAATCAAGAAATTGCAAAAAGAATAGGAAAATGCGAGGCAGGAATTTTTGGTGCTGATATGCAAACTATTATGTCAACGGATGGCCCCGTTACCGTTATGATGGATTCCTATGTTCTTTTGAAAAAGGAAAGAGGTGCTATATGATCTTAAAAATCAACGGTGATATAAACCGATATTATGTGCAAACCCTTTGCATGATTTTCTTTCCGGGATCTACGTTCGGAGAAAATGAAGTTCCCGGTGACGGAGTTCCCGAGGTTACGGTAGATATAGTGCCCCTTGCGGAATCGGTCAGGGCTGAGGTTGAGATCAAGCTCAACGATAGCTCATGCATGTCCACCAGTACGGTATGGTATTCAGAAGAAATTACTATTGCAACTCATGCATCCCTTGCAGTAGGAAGAGCTTTATTTGCCGCAGGAAAGGAACTTCTCGGCCATATTCCGCCGTGGGGTATTTTAACCGGTGTTAGACCTGCTAAGGTAGCGGGTGCTCTCTTATCATCCGGCAGAGGTGTTTTGAAAACCAAGAAGATACTGAGAGATGAGTATATGCTCAATCCTCAAAAGGCATCTCTTGCAGTAAATGTTGCCAATGTAGAGAGAAAAATTACAAAAAAAGTACCGCAAAATAGCTGCTCGCTTTATATTTCCATACCGTTTTGCCCGACCAGATGCGCATACTGCAGCTTTGTTTCATATACTACGCCAAGACTTTTATCGATGATAGGTGATTATCTAGATGCTCTTATTATCGATCTTCGGGAAACTTTCGAAACCATAAAAAGATTAAACATGAGCATCAGCACCATCTACATAGGCGGCGGCACCCCCACAACCTTATCTCCGGAGCAGATGGAGCGTTTGCTTTCGGTTGTTAGTGAGCATATAGACACCGATTCACTGGCGGAATTTACCCTTGAAGCAGGCAGACCCGACACTATTACCGAGGAGAAACTTGCCGTAGCTAAAAAATACGGTATTACCAGAATAAGCGTAAATCCCCAGACTCTTAACGATAGCATTCTCAAGGATATTGGCAGACGTCACACTACAGAAGACTTTTACAGAGCATATGATTTAGCGCTTAAAAGTGGCATTCGAGATATTAACGTGGATCTGATCGCCGGACTTCCGGGGGATGATTTCAAGAACTTTTCCGAGACAATCGATTCTATAATAGATCTTGCCCCGACCAATATTACCGTTCACACCTTCTGTGTAAAAAAAGCATCGGATGCTTTGAGAAAAAATTCGGATGTTTACTCGCTTAGCGGTGGTGATGCCGCGAAGAGCATTTCTTATTCCCAGTTGAAAACTAAATTTGCAGGATATAAGCCTTATTATATGTACAGACAAAAGAATACCGTAGGAAATCTTGAAAATGTAGGTTTTTCTGTCGAAGGTCATGAAGGACTTTACAACATATATATGATGGAAGAAATACAAACGATATTCGCAGTTGGCGCAGGGGCGGTGACAAAGCTGGTAAAGCATAAACACCATAAGGATAAAGATACCGAAACCATAATCAAAAGGCTTTTCAAGCCCAAGTACCCTTATGAGTATTTAAGAGATGCCACCGACGAAAGCGAAGAGGCACACATAAAGAAAGAAAAACGTAATAAAGAAATTATGGAATTTTTCGAAGAAAATTAATTTAATATTTATATTAATAAAGACTCGCTAATAAGATGTAGCGAGTCTTTTAATTTGGAGGTTAATAATGCAAGATAATGCAAATGGAAAAAGCAAGGTACTGGAAGGCGCGCTATCGTTAACTATTGCTACAATAATAGTAAAAATACTGGGCGCAATATACAAGGTTCCGATTTCTCACGTTTTAGGCGAGGAGGGAATGGGATACTTCAACTCGGCATATACAGTCTATTCATTTTTCTTTTTGCTATGTACCGCAGGAGTTCCAAAGGCTATTATGCTATTATGTGCAGATGCGGACGGTGATAAAAAAGAAGAGCAGAAAATAATCAACTCTGCATTAGCATTTTTTGTGATTGTCGGCATATCCCTCAGCATAGTATTTTCATTTTTATCTATGCCTATATCAAAATTGATCGGAAGCTTAAATGCGTATGTTTCAATGATATTCATAGCGCCATCTATACTATTTTCTGCCGTATCCGGCGTATTCAGAGGGTACTTCAGTGCTAAGGTAAGATTTGTTCATGTTGCGCTATCACAAATTATAGAAGGAGCAGGCAAACTGATATTCGGCCTTATACTTGCCATGGTTTCTTCTTATGCTAAAGCCGCATTAAATATCGTTTCTGCCTTCGCAATACTTGGCACTACCTTGGGGAGCCTTTGCAGCCTTTTATATCTTCATATCTCAGCAAAAACCTCAAAAAAAGATAAAATTAACAGGCAGAAATCGACTATTGATGAAAAAATGTTGATAATTTCACGAATAATAAAAATATCACTTCCAATAGCTATGGGTGCTATGATCATGAGTATAACCAACATTATCGATTTAGGAATAGTTATGAGAAGGCTGATTTCACTTGGCTATTCATCATCTGCTGCCACCTCCTTGTACGGTAATTACACCACCTTCGCAACGCCGATCTTCAATTCAGTTATTTCATTATTCACATCAATAACCGTAGCATTTATGCCATCCCTCATAAAGGCGAGAGCAGATAAGAATAAGCTCATGGATGTTATGAAAGAGGAGCTAAATGTCTCATTCCTTATCTTTATACCGTTTACCGTTGGGCTTTGCATATATTCCGAAGAAATATTGTTATTGCTTTTTGACGATCGCGGCGTGTTTGTTGGAAGCAGGTTATTGATATATTTGATGTTGTCCATCTTTTTTCTTATACCGTTAACTGTAACAAACTGCACACTAGAGGCGATAGGAGATGTAAAGGTTCCTATGATATCTATGCTTGTGGGCGGAATATTCAAGATCATTTCGGGATACGTATTGATCGGCAATAGGGAATTTGGAATACTGGGCGCGCCAATCAGTACGCTTATATTTTACGGTTCGGCACTAATAACATCTTTGATAATTGCTTATAAAAAGCGTGGAATTGTTATGTCAATCGTTAAGCCGGCGTTTTTACCGCTTATTAATTCCTTCATTTCAATATATCTGATTTACCCGCTATATTCTTACGTAATCACAAAGATGAATTGGATAATAGCATTCATGATATCGGTTATTCTGAGTATCATGATATATATTGCAATTAATGCTCTTGAAGGGAACTTAAAACTGAAATCTTACCTTAAGAAGCAAAATGCACAAATATGATGGTTCGAAATTATGAAAAATAGCTAAAAATAATCTTTTTATCAAGTAAATTCAAAGATATATTGCATTTTGTTTCGAAAAATGCTATAATTAAGTGTATCAAAAACACACGAAAGGAATTTTACTATGAATAAAACTGATCTTGTAAATGTTGTAATGGCAGAAACAAGCCTCTCCGAAAAGGATGTTAAGGCTGTTATCAATGCTACCTTGGCAGCAGTATCCAATGCTCTTAAGGAGGGCGATAAGGTTCAACTTCTTGGCTTTGGAACATTCGAGACAAAGGCTGTAGAAGCTCGTGACGGACGTAATCCCAAGACCGGAGAAGCCATCAAAATCGATGCGCACAAGAAGGCGCACTTCACATCTGCGCAGGCACTCAAGGATCATATAAACGGATAATATGAGGCTCGATAAATATTTGAAGGTCTCAAGGCTCATTAAGCGCCGCACCGTAGCTAACGAGGTGTGCGATTCTGAAAGAATCACGGTAAACGGCAAAGTTCAGAAGGCATCTTATAACGTTAAGATAGGCGATGAGATCACAATAGCCTTTGGTACTAAAGCGGTTACCGTAAGAGTTTTGGAGATAAAAGAGACAACAAAAAAGACCGAAGCTGTCGGTATGTATGAGGTCATAGCAGAAACCAATTCATAAAAAAATAATTTTGCGCATACTCTTGAACTAGGAGTATGCGTTTTTTATGGAGGGTATATGGAAGAAAAGAAGAAAGAAAGACTTATATCAATTATGAACTGCGAGACTGTCACTCTAAACGGCGTCGATCATATCGTAGGATTTGATGAGAGATGTGTGATCCTCTCGTGTGATTTTGGCAGAGTGGTCATAGAAGGCGAGGGCATGAAGATTGAAAGCCTGACGAAGGATGGCGGAGAAATATGTATAAACGGTAAATGCAAAGGGGTATTCCTGTCGGAAGAGAAAAAGGGAGAAACCGCACTTAAGAAGCTTTTCAAATGGTAAATCACGGCATACTTAGTACGTTGACTGTTATAATTTCTGCCTTATTATATGGGGTGTATTTTTCAGTAATTGCAGGTTTGGTATCGCTTTTCTTTGATTTAATCAAAATTCCGTTCTTCGGTTTTACTGCCAAAAAGCAAGGGTGTATGACAGATAAAAAAGTGGACGTTGCGCAGTCATCCTCTGAATGGAAGTCTCCGATCTATACTGCATTTGGAATACTGATTTTCGGCATCGGTTTTTCGATTTTCTCATATGCTACCCTTGACGGAAATCTTAGACTGTATCCCTTACTGTTATCAATTTTCAGTTTTAGAATAGTCGACAAATTCGTAATAAGTAAATTGCATGTTATGATTTTAGGTTACGCTTATAAGATTTGCTTTGGTATGTGGAAATTACTCGAAAAAGCGGTTAGAGAAACAAAAAAGAAAGCAATGTTGAGAAAAAGTACGAAAAATGCTCAAATAAATGGTCATCGCCCCCCTTGACAAAATAAAATATTAGTATTATAATATTTAAGGTGACATTATTCGGGAGGTGTAATATGACAGATATAAGCTATCCTTCGTATCTGTTTCACGAAGGAACTAATTATCGCTCATATGAATACCTCGGTGTTAACCTTGACATATCAGATGGGATCTATACATACACGTTTCGCGCATGGGCGCCGAATGCGCATGCAGTAGGGCTTATTTCGGATTTTTCGGGATGGGAACACCCTGTGTATATGACCAGAGTCACTCAAAACGGAGTTTTTGAGTTAATCTACAAATCTAATTATTCCTTAGAGAGAAAGTCATATAAATTCAGAATTTTCACCGGCGTCAGTGTTTTCGATAAAGGAGATCCCTATGCCGCTTTTTCAAGAGGCGGATGGGATGGTGCTTCATTGATCTTTGCAGAAAGGCGCTTTGCTTGGTCTGATGAGGCATGGCTTACCCAAAGACGGCAGAAATTGTTTGGAGATAGAGAATATTTATCCGTCCCAATCAACATTTACGAAATTCACCTTGGCAGCTTTATACGACATTTTGACAACAAATACTATTCTTACACTCAGCTTGCAGAAATTCTCCCTTCATACCTTAAGGAGATGGGGTATACCCATGTAGAATTTTTACCGATCCAGGAGTATCCGTATGACGGCTCTTGGGGATATCAGGCTTGCGGATTTTTTGCGCCGACCTCAAGATTTGGCGATCCCGATGAATTCAGGCATCTCATTGATGCATTACACTCCGCAGGAATAGGCGTAATTCTTGATTGGGTTTGCGCGCATTTTCCGGAGGATGACTGGGGGCTTTCAAGATTTGACGGAAGCTATCTATACGAATATACAGATTCGGATAAAAGGGAAGCGTCCTATTGGGAAACAAGTCTTTTCGATATTTCAAAGCCTGAGGTACAGTCCTTCCTCATTTCCAATGCTCTGTATTTTTTGAGAGAATTTCATATCGACGGATTACGAGTTGATGCAGTTTCGTCTATGCTATATCTAAGAGGTGAAGAAAAAGAAAATCTCGACGGTATAAAGTTCTTCAAAAAATTGAATCTTGCCATCTCTGAGGAATTTCCCGACGTAATGATCATAGCAGAAGAATCCACTGCTTACAATGGAATAACTGCACCAATCTGCGAGGGAGGTCTCGGCTTCAGTATGAAATGGAATATGGGCTGGGCTCACGATTTTTACGATTATGTTGCTACAGATCCCGTTTTCCGAAAATATAAGCATAGCGCTTTGAATTTCCCTCTCGTCTATGCATTTAACGAGCGGTATTGCTTGCCTATTTCCCACGATGATGTTTCACGTGGAAAACGATCATTTACGGACAAAATGTACGGAAGCCTTGAGGACAAGCTAGCTATGGCGCGGCTGTCACTTATGCTTATGATGACCTATCCCGGAAAGAAGCTTTTATTCATGGGAACTGAGTTTGCGCAGTTCAGAGAATGGGACTATGATCATGAGCTTGAATGGTTTATGCTGAAATTTCCAAAACACAGCGATTTCAAGAACTACACGTCCGCACTTAATCACTTTTATTTGCAGACACCGGAGCTATGGCAAATTGATTTCAGGGAAGATGGATTTTCCTGGCTATATCCCGACGAAGCAGAGAAAAATCTGGTTGCATTCAAGAGAAGATCATTGTGTGGCAGTGAGATCGCAGTCATTCTCAACTTTTCTGGCACAGATCAAGCGGTTACCGTTCCCGCAGATTCGAACGGCACTTATCAAGTTATATTTGACACCGGCAACCTTGTCGGCGGAAGAAATATAGATATTTATCACTCAGACAATTGTTATTTTGCTAATATCACAATGGCAAAATACAGCGGAATCATTATCAAACAAATTAATTATTAATATATAAAAGGAGAGACAGGCCATGTATTGTAAAAAAGAATGTATAGCGATGCTTCTTGCCGGTGGACAGGGCTCCCGCTTATACGACTTAACCAAGAAAATCGCAAAACCCGCAGTTTCCTTTGGAGGTAAGTACAAAATCATCGATTTCCCTCTCTCAAACTGCATCAATTCCGGTATTGATACCGTAGGTGTTCTCACACAGTATCAGCCCTTAGCGCTTAACGAATATGTTTGCAACGGCGCTCCTTGGGATCTCGACCGCATGAGAGGCGGCCTTTCAGTTCTTCCTCCTTATCAGGGAAGCAAAAGCTCTGATTGGTACAAGGGCACAGCTAATGCTATTTACCAGAACATAAACTTTATTAAGCAGTATGATCCCGATTACGTGCTCATCCTTTCGGGTGACCATATATACCGTATGGATTACAGAAAGATGCTCGATGCTCATAAGGCTACAGGTGCAGCTTGCACTGTTGCAACGATAACCGTTCCCATGGAGGAGGCGAGCAGATTCGGTATCTGTAACACCAATCCCGACGGCTCTATTTATGAATTTGAAGAGAAGCCAAAGCAGCCTAAGAATAACCAGGCATCTATGGGTATTTATATCTTCAATACCAAGCTTCTCATCAAATATCTTGAGGACGATGAGGCAGATCCTAAGTCCTCCAATGACTTTGGTAAGAACATCATCCCCAACTTCCTTAACAACGGAGAAAAGCTCTTCTCCTATAGATTTGAAGGTTATTGGAAGGACGTTGGAACTATTTCTTCTCTTTGGGAAGCTAATATGGACCTTATAGGCGATGATCCCATCCTCAACCCCGTTGACAAGAACTTCAAGATCTATTCCAAAAACAATGCTCGCGCTCCTCAGTATCTTGGTCCTAACAGCAAGATAACCAACTCTCTTGTTTCCGAGGGCTGCAGAATTTACGGTACGGTAGAGAACTCCGTTCTTTCCGGTGGCGTAATAGTTGAAGAGGGCGCTATAGTTAAGGATTCCGTTATCATGGATGACGTTCATGTCAAAAAGGATGCTAGAGTATTCACATCCATTATTGATGCTGACTCCATTGTTGAAGAGAGCGTTACCGTTGGTAAGGACGGCGCCGGCAAGGACAGCATAGCAGTTATTGCACACGGAAGCGTAGTTTCTGCTTCCAAGGAAATATAAGGAGGTAGTGAAATATGGCTATCAGTGCAGCAGGTATTATTTTCTCCAGTCTTAACACAAGCACATTATCAAGACTTACAAGCGACAGAACAGTCGCTGCGATCCCCTTCGCATGCAGATACAGACTTATCGATTTCTGCCTCTCCAATATGGTAAATGCAAATATTTCAAACATCAGCATTATCGCTAACTACAACTACCGTTCGCTTCTTGAGCATATCGGTAGCGGTAAGGACTGGGATCTTGCCCGCAGAGAAAACGGTGTAAACTTCATCTCCCCCTTCCTTACAGCTATGAATCAGAACGAAGCAAAGATGTATTCTACACACATGGAAGCTCTTAAGAGCATGAAGGAATATATCAGAGAGTTCAAGGAAGATTACGTTGTAATGATGGACTCCGATACAGCTCTTAATATTGATATCGCCGACGTTATAAGAACTCACGAGAAGTCCGGAGCATCCGTAACAGTAGTTACAAGAACTATCGGCGAGGATTTCTCCTCCAAGACTCCCAAACTCATGCTTTCCTCCAAGGATGGCAAGGTTACCGATATGGCGATGAACGCAAAGTACAGCGCAGGCGTACCCGAGCTTTCTCTTGGTATATTCGTTATGAGAACGGATTATCTCCGTACACTCATCGAGCAGGCGGTAGCATATAATCTTAATAGCTTCACCGGCATTCTTCTTCAGAATTGCAAAACATCTCACTACGGTGTATATAACTTCACAGGCTTTGCAGCCTCCGTATCCAGCTTCCTTGATTACTACAAGTATTCTATGGAGCTTGCACATAGCGAGGAAGCAAGAAAATCTCTTCTTTGGAAAAGAGAAGCCCCCATCTTCACAAGAGTTCATAACTCCTCTCCTACGGCTCACAGAACTGCGGCTCACGTAGAGAATTCTCTTATTGCTGACGAGTGCGAGATCGAGGGTACAGTTATCAATTCTATCATCTTCAGAGATGTTAAGATTGAAAAGGGCGCAGTTGTAAAGAACTCGGTTCTTTTCCACGGTACTACCGTTGGCAAGAATGCTAATCTTAATTGCATCGTTACCGACAAGGACGTTCAGATCACAGACGGCGTAACACTTTCCGGTAATGAAAATATGCCTTTCTATGTTCAAAAGGGCAGAAAAGTATAATTTGTAAGGGTAATAAATTATGAAAATACTTTACGTAACAAGTGAAGCCAATCCCTTCGCCGCCAGCGGCGGACTTGGCGACGTAATGGGCGCGCTTCCCTTATCAGTACGCGAGGAGGGAGTTGAAGCTAGCGTTATTATGCCCCTTTACGATGCCGTTAGGGAGGAGCATAGATGCAAGCTTGAAAAGGTTATCGATATAAGCTTCAAGCTCTCCTGGAGAGAAACTGGTGCATCCGTTTTCAAAATAGACCATAACGGCGTAACCTACTACTTTGTAGAAAACCACAGATATTTCACAAGAGGACGTCTTTACGGCGAGCAGGACGATGCAGAGCGCTTTGCATTCTTCTCTAAGGCTGTAATTGAATTTATGCTTCAGAGCGGCAACGTTCCCGATGTTCTCCATGCAAACGACTGGCAGACAGCTCTTACCGTTGTTTATCTGAAAACAGAATTTTCGGAGCATCCCGCCCTTTCCGGTATAAAAACAGTATTTACAATCCATAATATTGAATACCAGGGAAAGTTTGGATATGATGTTCTTGGCGATGTATTCGGTATCAACGGAAAATATATGGGCGTTCTCGAATATGACGGATGCGTTAACCTTATGAAGGGCGCTATCGTAGTATCCGATTATATCACTACCGTAAGCCCGAACTATGCAAATGAGCTGGAATACGATTTCTTCTCATTCGGTCTCTCGCCAATGATAAAGGCGGCAAAATATAAGATCGCCGGCGTAATCAACGGTATTGACTATAATTATTTCTCTCCAGAAACCGGCGGTGATATAGTAAAAAAATACAACTTAAGAACAGTAAAAAGCGGCAAGGCAGCCAACAAAAAGGCACTTCAGGAGGAGCTTGGACTTGAGGTTCGCCCCGACGTTCCTCTCCTTGTCATGATCACCCGTCTTACAGCAGGCAAGGGAATAGACCTTGTTCTCCATATTCTCGAGGAGGTTCTTCGCGAGGACGTTCAGGTTGCTATTCTCGGAACAGGCGATAAGGAATATGAGATAAGAATTGCAGAAATGGCAGAGCGCCATAATAATCTCGCAGCTCTTATTAAGTTCGACCGCGTTATCTCTAAGAAGATGTACGCATCTGCCGATATATTCGTTATGCCCTCCAAGAGCGAGCCCTGCGGTCTTGCACAGATGATCGCTTGCTCATACGGAACCGTTCCGATCGTAAGATCTGTAGGCGGACTTTACGACTCTATCAAGCCTTGGGGCACAGAAGGCGGAAACGGCTTCAGATTCGATAACTACAATGCTCACGACCTTCTTTATTCCATCAAAAATGCCGTAAGCCTTTACAGAGATAAAAAGGAATGGGCAAAGCTTGTAGTTGCTGCTAAGAAGTCGGACTTCACTTGGAAGAATTCTGCCTTAAAATATATCAAGATTTACAACAAATTAACTCAATAATACACAATAGGAAATTAAACCGATGATAAATCAAAACTCAACCACGTCAGGACTTAAAACGATCATCAGCAAAGAAGAGCTTGCCGAAAGAATAGAGTCTAAGCTTCTTACTCGCGGAATCGCAAATCCTGCATCTGCAACCAATGATCAAATATATCAGGCAACCGTTTCAATCATAAAGGAGCTAATGCTTGAGTACAGATCGAAATTCAAAAAGCGAATCAAGGCAACGGACGGCAAAAAGATCTGCTATCTTTGCATGGAATTCCTTGTAGGACGTTCTCTGAAGAACGATACCAAAAATCTTGGAATCTACGATGATCTTTGCGAAATACTTAAAACCTATGGAACTTCATTTGAAAAAATTTATGAATGTGAAGTAGATCCCGGCCTTGGCAACGGTGGTCTTGGAAGACTTGCCGCTTGCTTTATGGATTCTCTCACCGCACAGGATTATTATGCCAGCGGATACTCACTTCTTTATGAAAACGGATTGTTCAAGCAAAAAATCGTTGATGGTGAACAGGTTGAGCTTACAGACGAATGGCTTGCAAGCGGCGGCGTTTGGCTCGTTCCAAGAAATGATAAGAGCATCAACGTGCGCTTTGGCGGCCGTATAGAAGAGAAGTGGGAGAATGGCAGATATACTGTCGCTAATTACGAATACGATGAGGTAAATGCCGTTCCTTACGATCTTATGATCCCCGGAACAACCACCGACTCTGTAAACTACATCAGACTCTGGAGAGCGAGAGAAACATCTCCCTCTATCTCTACCTTCTCAACTCAGTCCAACTACTTCAAGAAGCTCTCCGACAGTATTTTGGCGGAGTCTATAACAAAGCAGCTTTATCCGCCGGATAACTATGACGAGGGTAAGCTATTAAGACTTACACAGCAGTATTTCCTTGTTTCCGCATCTCTGCAGAGCATCATTAACGATTATCTCTCTGAGCACGGATCTCTCAAGGGATTTGAAGATAAGGTAGCGATCCATATCAATGATACTCACCCTGCGCTTTGCATCCCTGAGCTTATGCGAATCCTTATGGACGTATATTCATATTCCTGGGATGATGCCTGGGCGATCGTTTGCAGGACCGTATCCTACACTAACCATACGGTTCTTCCCGAGGCGCTGGAGTGCTGGAGAGTTGACCTCTTCAGTATGAAGCTCCCCCGAATCTTCATGATAGTAAACGAGATCAACCGCAGATTTACAGCAGATCTCTGGAAGCTTTATCCCGGAGATTGGGACAGAATTTCCCGTATGTCTATCGTTGCATACAACCAGGTTAGAATGGCTAACCTCTCCATCGTTGGTTCTCATACCGTAAACGGAGTTTCCAAGCTTCACAGCGATATTCTTAAGAAGACTATATTTAAGGACTTCTATAAGATGACCCCCTGGAAATTCACGAACGTAACTAACGGCGTTGTGCATCGCAGATGGCTTAATAATTCCAACCCTGCCCTTGCTTCGTTGCTCGACGATCTTATCGGCAGCGAATTTAGGGAAGATGCATCTCATCTTATCAAGCTGGTAGATTACAAGGACGATCTTACGGTGCTCGAGAAGATCAAGGATATCAAGCATCATAATAAAGAGCACTTTGCTTATTATGCTTATAACAGAACAGGCAAGAGAATTGATACAAGCTCTGTATTCGACGTGCAGATAAAGAGAATGCATGAGTATAAACGTCAGCTTCTGAACGTTCTGAAGATCATCGCCCTTTACAATGATATCATTGATAATCCTAACTGCAACATTCCTCCCCAGACCTTTATCTTTGGATGTAAGGCCGCTCCCGGATATGTAATGGCAAAGAAGATTATCAAGCTCATATGGTTCCTCGCAAAGGAGCTAGAATCCAATCCTCTCACCAGAGATAGGCTCAAGATCGTATTTATGGAAGAATATAACGTAACAGTTGCGGAAAATCTCATTCCTTCGGCAGATATTTCCGAGCAGATCTCTCTTGCAGGTAAGGAAGCCAGCGGAACAGGCTGTATGAAGCTTATGATGAACGGCGCTATTACCATGGGTACTCTTGACGGCGCTAACGTTGAGATTCTTGAAGCATGCGGTAAGGATAACATCTACATCTTCGGTCTCAATACCAACGAAGCCGAGGAGCTTTGGAGAAACGGATACATCGCCAGAGATTACTGCCACAGATCAGAAAGACTGCGTAGAGTTATCGACAGATTCTATTCTCCTATCGGAGGACAGAATTTTGCTCACATTGCGGACTACCTCATCGGTGGAGGATACGGCGTTGCCGATCCTTATATGTGTCTTGCTGATTTCGATGCATACTATAACACATACAGACGCGCGCTTCTTGACTACGCAGATACCGAGCGTTGGTCCAGAATGTCGCTTATGAATACTGCTACCAGCGGTGTGTTTGCATCCGATAACAGCATCAACAAATATGCAGACGAGATCTGGCACGCAATTCCTATAAATAAGATAAAGATTTAATATAAAAGGATCGCCTTGGATTTTTGTATTCATTGAAGGTGAATATAAATCAAGGCGATCATTTTATTATAAAAAACAGAAAAACTCTCAAAATTCATTTGATATTTTTCAGCAGTTTATGCTATTGAATGGGAAATCTTATGACCTTTACTATAATCGGAATGCCCGGTGTGGGCAAAAGCTGCATGGGCAAAATACTTGCCAAGAAGCTCCATATGAAGCATATAGACGGAGATAAGCTGATAATACAGAAAACCGGACAAAAGCTTCAGGACATCATTAATACCGAAGGGCTCGATGCCTTCAAGGAAATTGAGCGCAGTGCGCTTCTTTCAATAAACGATGATAATGCTATTGTAACTCCCGGCGGAAGCGCCATATACTACGATGACGTAATGGCTCACTTCAAGTCTCTTGGCAAGGTTATTTATCTGTATGCCGGAATCCCTGTCATAACAGAGCGCTTGGGAGATTTTTCTTCACGCGGTGTCGTTCTCCAAAACGGCAAAACAATCAAGGATATGTTTGATGAGAGGATCCCGCTTTTAGAAAAATACGCCGACATTAAGATAAACTGTAACGGCAACAGCTTTATGAAATACCAACATATGACTCTCTCCAAAATCGAGGAGCTGATAAATAGTAGCACTGAATAAGGTAAGCTACTTGAGTAAAACATAAAAAACGAGCATTTTGACGGACGATGAGTTATCTCGGGTTTGCTCCGATTTAATCATCTTCCGTCCTTATGCTCGCTTTCTTGTTATTAATGATTTCTTTAATTTCTATGCATAGCATCTTTAGATAATAGCTTGGTATTTTTCGGATATTCGCTTTATTATCTTCAAGAAATGCTCAACCTCGTCACCGGTGTTCATGATCGAGAAGGATACTCTGACAGCACCGCGATTCAAAGTTCCCAGCTTGATATGGGCAGACGGCGCGCACTGAAGCCCCCCGCGGGTATAAATATCATTTTCATTTAAAATTTCCGCCAAGGTATGTGACGACATATCCCACAGGTTGAATATTACGTTTCCTCCGTAGGATTTGTAGAGCGCTACCCCCTCTATCCCTCTCAGACCTTCTGTTGTAAGCATTCTGAGCTTATTCAGATGATGCTCGATATTTTCAATACCGATATCATTTATAAATTCAATCCCATATCTCAGCGCAGCTATACTCGGTGTCCCTAAGGTTCCCGCCTCGTATCCCTCCGGGAGTAACATTGGCATGGCTGGCTCGAGACTATTGGTCCCGCTTCCTCCCTCTATAAAATCACCATTGCGATATCTATCCTTAAAGTATGCGAAACCCGCGCCCTGTATGCCGAATAATGCCTTATGAGCAGGTGCGCATATTACATCGCAGTCGCATTTGGAAATATCGATCATCTTGTGTCCTGCCGCCTGAGATGCATCAATTATCAGCTTCAGCGAATACTTTCTTGCGATATCGGATAATATGAAAAAATCAATTTCCTTACCCGTTACGTTTGATGCAAGTGTTGAAACAATCACTCTCGTGTCAGGTTTTATCATGGGTATTATTGCTTCATTTAGTGGCAGATCACTGTTGTATTCACTTATATCGATGCCTACCTTTTTTTCAAGAATCTTCAACGGCCTGATAACAGAATTATGCTCAATATCCGATGTAATTACGTGGCATTTTTCGGTTATCATGGTTTTTATCGCCATATTAAGAGCATATGTGGCATTGTAGGTAAATACTACGTTTTCCGCAAAAGGAGCATTGATCAGCTTAGCGACTGCCTCTCTTGTTTTATATACCTCCTCGCCTGCCAACAGCGAAAGCTTATGAGAGCTGCGAGAAGGATTTCCACCTCTGTGTCTTATGCAGGAATTAACGCCATTTATCACGCATTTTGGCTTAGGATAGGTGGTCGCTCCATTATCAAAGTAAATCATTTGTTATCCCTCAAATACGGAATACGGGATATTATTTTGGCGCAGCATCTGTGCCGCCTTGTAAAGAAAATCACGGTTGATTTTAACGGCGTGAGTACAGCCCTTACCCATATCCGAATTTATTTTTATTATTTCTCCGTTTATTCCTATGTTACGCAGTATTCTTTTGACCTTCATTGCATAGGTGGGAGTACTGACAGATATTAAAACGTATTTTATGCCCGAACACCTCGCTCACATAAGGGAATAATCAAAGCAAGCATAGCCTGCTTTTCTTTCGATGATACTATTATTTTATGCTAAAAATATAAAAAAGTTAAATTTTTATGCAAAAAATGCTAGACTTTTTCCTTTATATGTGGTATACTTATAGAAACGATTTTTTTGCGGAGCAGCTATGATCGAAATAAAAAAGCTTAAGGCTACAGTTCCATACGCATCAAACACGTATCTCATCTCTTCCGGCGATGAATGTGCTGTAATAGATCCCTCAGCACCGTATTCGGATGATATCCTCGAAGGAAGAGTCCTCAAGTATATTCTTCTTACACACGGTCATTTTGACCATTTTCTTGAAATAGACTCCTGGGTATCTGCCACAAGCGCGAAGGTTATAATCTCCGTGAAAGATGCTGATGCGCTTTCCGATTCATATAAGAATTGTTATTCAATCTTCCTCTATCAGAACAAAGGATACGAGGGCGATGTAAGAGTAGTGAAGTCGGGCGACACTCTAACTTTGGGAAATGAATCTATATTGGTGGAGGAATATCCCGGTCATACAGCAGGATCTGTAGTATATACGGTAGGTAAATCGGCCTTCGTCGGGGACGTTGCCTTTGCAGGTGGCGGATACGGACGATGCGATCTTCCGAGCGGAAATACAAATTCGATGCGTTTATCCCTGAAAAAAATCATTGCCTTAGATGATGACACCGTATTATATCCGGGACACGGAGACAGTACGACAATTTCAGAATACAAAAAACACTTATACATTTAAGAGGACATACAAAATGGAAGAATTAAGAAGTAATTTCATACACGATCTTATCGACGAGGATCTTGAAAAAAATCCCGAGCTTAAGATCCATACCCGTTTCCCACCCGAGCCTAACGGATACCTCCATATAGGCTCTGCCAAGGCTATCTGGATCAATGCTATGACTGCTAAAAAGTATGGCGGAAGCTTTAATCTCAGATATGACGATACCAACCCCTCCAAGGAGGATAACGAGTACGTAGAGAGTATTTATGAGGATCTTATGTGGCTTGGATGTGAGCCTACGGGAGGAATATTCTACGGCTCTGATTACTTTGATATGTGCTACGAATACGCAGTAGGACTAATCAAGGACGGCAAAGCATATGTTTGTGACCTTAATGCCGATGAGATGAGAGAATACCGCGGAACTCTTACAGAGCCCGGAAAGAACAGCCCCTATCGCAACAGAAGCGTTGAAGAGAACCTTGATCTTTTCGAGAGAATGAAGAATGGTGAATTCCCCGACGGTGCAAAGACACTCCGCGCAAAGATCGATATGGCTTCATCTAATATGAATATGCGAGATCCTGCCATCTACCGTATAGTCCACACAAGCCATCATAGACAGGGTAATAAGTGGTGCATTTATCCTCTTTACGATTATGCTCATCCTATCCAGGATGCTACGGAGAGAATAACACATTCCCTTTGCTCCATAGAGTTTGAAAACCACAGACCTCTTTACGATTGGGTTATCGAGAACGTAAGGTTTAATCCTCCTCTCGCAGTTGCTCCCAAGCAGAGAGAGTTCGCAAGACTTAACGTGACTCACACTGTAATGTCAAAGAGATATCTTCGACGCCTTGTTGAAGAAAAGCTTGTTGACGGCTGGGATGATCCCAGAATGCCCACTCTCTGCGGTTTGCGCAGAAGAGGATATACTCCCGCGGCAATCTTTGATTTTGTTGCAAGAGCAGGCGTTGCTAAGTCTTATAGCGTAGTTGATTACGAGCTTCTGGAGCATTGCATAAGAGAGGAGCTTAATGATACCGCAGAAAGAAGAATTGCCATACTTCATCCTATAAAGGTAGTTATCACAAACTATCCCGAGGATAGGCTCGAATACTTCGAGGTATCTAATAATCCTAACCATCCCGATGTAGGCACAAGAAAGCTCCCCTTCACAAGAGAGCTTTATATTGACAGCGATGACTTTGCCGAGGTACCTCCTCCAAAGTTCTTCAGAATGAAGCCCGGCGGAGAGGTTCGTCTTATGGGCGCATACATCGTTAAGTGCAACGAAATAATCAAAGATAACGAAGGAAACATTGTCGAGATCCATTGTACTGCCGATCTGGAGACCGGAAACGGTATGCCAATCGACGGTAGAAAGGTGAAGGGAACTATTCATTGGCTCTCCTCCGCTTACGCGAAGGATACCGATATTATGCTCTACGACTTCCTCTTCGATATCGAAAACACAGGCGATATTCCCGAGGGAAAGACCTACGACGATTATCTTAATCACAATTCCGCAATCAGGCTTTCCGGCTGTAAGATAGAGGAATCTCTCAACAGTGCAAAAGGCGGAGACAGATTCCAGTTTGTAAGATGCGGATACTTTGTTAAGGACACAAAGCACGAGGGTGTATTTAACAGAATAGTTGGCCTTAAGGACAGCTTCCCGAAAAACACAAAATGAAAATTAATATAGCAGAGTTATGGGAACGGATACTTTTTTACGTATCTGTTCCCACCTGTGTATGCTGCAAAACAAGGCTGAAAATATCCGAATCCGCTTTATGCGAAAAATGTATCGATAAGCGAGAAAAGATGAAATTCCGCAGCTGCGCAAGGTGTAACAAAAAGCTTGATAAATGCATTTGCTCTAATGAATATCTCGAGGGGCATTATGTAAGACGTCTGGCGAAGTCATTCCGCTATATGCAAAGAGAGGATATGCTGCCGCTGAATGCTCCTATATACAGTCTGAAGCGACATAACAGAAAGGATGTTCTTGAGTTTTGCGCGTCGGAGATGGTAAAATCGATCAATAATGCTTTTCCAAAAGCTGAGCGCTACATAGTCACAAACGTTCCCAGAAGCAATAACTCCATAGTTAAATACGGCTATGATCATGCAGAAATGCTAGCCAAAGAAGTAGCAAAAAGGATCGGAGCAAAGTACGAAAAGATTTTAAAATCAGATATTAAAGTGGAGCAGAAAAAGCTACACGGAGAATCAAGAAAGCAAAATGCAAAGTTTTCCGTGATCCAAGAAATCGATCTTTCAGGAAAGACAGTATTGATAATCGACGATATTGTGACAAGCGGTGCCTCTATGGGAGAAGCGGCAATGCTTATCCGCTCGCTCGGCGCAAAGAAGATAATGGGTGCGGCGCTCGGTATTGCCTATAAGGATAAATATACGCCTTTTCCGCTGGATCAACACACCTATTGGTAATTAATTTGTTTATATAAAAATCGGCGGGAGCTTTTTCGGTAAAGTTTCCGCCTTTTATACGGATTTAACCAATACGACAAATAAGATTTCTGCCAAAAAACTGCAGACGCGAAATATTTAGTTTTTCGAATTTTTATTATCGCTATGGAAAAAATATATGTGACAAATCTTTTTTCAAAGGAATTTATGCGATGATAAAATTTATAAATAAAATAACAATCTTTTTCTTACTATGCGCAACCGTTACATCCTCCGTATGCTACGCAAGCTCGGAATGCAAATCATGGTATATTAAAAGAAATGGCAACCTGCCGCCCGCGCCGCCACCCGATTATCAGATGCTAAAAAAATATAATACCTATTATATTAACGATAATTTGTGCGACGGAGAAAAGAAATTATATCTGACCTTTGATGCAGGATATGAAAACGGAAACATTGAAAGAATTTTGAATACCCTGGATGCTGAAAATATAAAGGGCGCATTTTTTGTTCTTGATCACCTGATAATCGATAATACGGATCTTGTAAAGAGAATTGCAGAGGGCGGTCATTATGTTTGCAACCACACGAAAAATCATAAAAATCTTGCCGGGGCCAGTAGAGAAGTCATCATAGCCGATCTGACGAAGCTGGAGGATATTTATCGCGAATATACGGGATATGAAATGGCAAAATACTTCAGATTTCCCGAGGGTAAATACAGTGAGAATGCCCTTCGGTGTGTAAACGACATGGGCTACAAAACCGTTTTTTGGAGCTTCGCTTATGCAGACTGGGATAATTCAAGGCAACCATCTGCCGAAGCGGCAATGAAAAAAATACTGGACAATACTCATAACGGTGCAATAATTCTTCTTCATCCCACCTCGAAAACCAACGCGGATATTCTTCCGTCACTGATTACGAAGTGGCGGGAGATGGGATATGAATTTGGAACACTTGATGAACTGAATTAGTTTTTTGGGGCTATTACAATGAAAGCGTGATAGCCCTTTTTATATTCATAGCTACTTTTTCCCGACAAAATGCAATATCATTTTCATAATTTACATACAGCCGCATAGAATCTACTAAAACAATGATTGGAGAAGATTTTATGCAAATTCTACGAACACTTGTCGCTTTGGTGTTAACAGCTACAACCTTGTTTCCCGGGTTCAATACTCCCGCTTGCGAACTTCCAGAGGTTGATCATAGCTCAGTTTTAAGAGGCAATGATCATGACGTAAAAAGTGCGTATTTGATAGAGGCAAGCACAAACACAGAGCTATTTGAAATGAATGCAAGCGAGGGCTGCGAGATAGCATCGGTTACAAAGGTTATGACTCTGCTTTTGGTTATGGAGGCACTTGAGGAGGGAAGATTTGAGCTCAATGACATTGTATATGTCAGCAAAAATGCAGCATCTATGGGTGGGAGCCAGGTCTTTCTTGAGGAAGGCGAGGCTATTACTGTTGAAGAGCTTATAAAGTGCGCAGTTATCGCCAGCGCAAATGATGCATCGGTTGCATTAGCTGAACTAGTTTCGGGTAGCGAAAAGCTGTTTGTCAAGAAAATGAATGAAAAAGCAGGGCAGTTAAATCTTGTTAATACATATTTTGAAAATACGACCGGACTTGACGATACAACGGAAAAACACCATAGCTGCGCGAAGGATGTGGCAACTATCTCAAGAGAGCTTATAAAATACGATCTTATCCTGAAGTATAGCTCCACCTGGCAGGATTCCATCAGAGGCGGTGAGATGACTCTCACCAATACAAATAGGCTAATCAGATATTACGATGGCTGTAACGGCTTGAAAACGGGCTCTACCGATAAAGCGGGCTTCTGCATCAGCGTTACTGCAAAGCGCGGTGATATGCAGCTTATCGCAGTTGTTTTAGGTGCTAAAACAAAGGATGAGCGTAACTTGGCTGCAAGAGAGCTTTTAGACTACGGTTTTGCAAATTACACTCTGTTTGAATCAAAGGCAGGATTCCTTGAAAATGCTTACGTAAAAGGTGGGAAAACAGACACCGCCATGCTATATAGCACCGGATTTTCTGCTGTTATAGACAAATCGAGCGGAGGCAAGGTGGAAGAAATTTATGAAATTCCCGAATGTCTGATCGCTCCCTTGGAATCGGAGCAGAGGGTAGGGAAGATCACATATAAGATTGGCGACACTGTGATAGGCGAAGCTGAAATTTACGTAGAATCCCCTGTGGAAAAAATCAATCTTTTTGACGTAGTCGGCAGGATAATAAAAAAAATTATTTCAGGGGTGTAAATATATTTAAAATGCTCTTGAAAAATCCTTGAATTTATTGTATAATATAACCGTTATTAAAGAATCTTTTTTGAAAGGAATTAAAAATATGAGCTTAAAGCTTAAAACAGACTTTTTGTCAGGCTTTGTATCTGACCACGAAGTCGAATATATGCAGCCTGCAGCTAAGGTTGCCTACGATCTGCTTAAGACCGGAGTAAGCCCCGGAAATGACTTCCACGGATGGGTAGATCTTCCCGAAAACTATGATAAGGAAGAATTCGCAAGAATCAAGGTTGCGGCAGAAAAGATCAAGAAGAACTCCGATATTCTTGTAGTTATCGGTATCGGCGGATCTTACCTTGGCGCGAGAGCGGCAATTGAATTTGTTAAGAGCCCTCTTTATAACAATCTTAAGAAGGATACCCCCGATATCTATTTCGCGGGTAATAATATTTCTCCTACAGCTTTGGTCGAGCTTCTCTCTATCTGCGAAGGCAAGGATATCTCTGTAAACGTTATTTCCAAATCCGGAACCACCACAGAACCCGCTATCGCATTCAGAGTATTCAAGTCTCTTCTTATTGAAAAGTACGGCGAGGAAGGCGCTCGCGAGCGTATCTTTGTTACTACCGACAAGGCACGCGGAACTCTTAAGAAGTTCTCCGATGAGGCAGGATATGAGACCTTCGTTGTTCCCGATGATGTAGGCGGAAGATATTCTGTGCTTACAGCAGTTGGTCTTCTTCCTATCGCTTGCGCAGGTATTGACATCGACCAGATGATGCAGGGCGCTCGCGATGCAAGAGCGGCATATTCCAACAGCTCTATTGATAACAACGATGCCCTCAAGTATGCGGTTATCAGAAATATCCTTATGAGAAAAGGGAAGACTACCGAAATTCTCGTTGGCTACGAGCCCTTCCTTCTTATGTTCAACGAGTGGTGGAAGCAGCTTTACGGCGAGAGCGACGGAAAGGACAACAAGGGGCTCTTCCCGGCATCTGTTATTTTCTCTACAGACCTTCATTCTCTCGGTCAGTACATTCAAGAGGGCCAAAGAGTTCTCTTTGAGACGGTTCTTAACGTAAAGGATAGCGGCGCAAAATTTGAAATTCCTCACGATCCTCTCAACGTTGACGGACTTAACTTCATCGCAGGTCAGCAGCTTGATCACGTAAACAAGACTGCTATGCTTGCAACTCTTATGGCGCACAAGGACGGCGGCGTTCCCAATATTCTTATCGAGCTTGACGACAGAAGCGCGTATTCCTTTGGCTATATCGTTTACTTCTTCGAGTTTGCTTGCGCAATGTCCGGTTACCTGATGGGTGTTAACCCCTTCGACCAGCCCGGTGTTGAGGCGTATAAGAAAAATATGTTTGCACTTCTCGGAAAGCCCGGTTATGAGGAGCTTCGCCGCGAGCTTGAAGCAAGACTTGGCAATTAATATTGTTAATATACTGTAAAATATATATTTTCTTAATATTTTTTCAAAAAAACTATTGCATTTTTTGAAAATTTAGTGTAATATATATGTAAGAGAATTTTATCTCAAAACATAGGAGGATTTCAATCATGATAAAATTATTTATTGGCGGCAAAGGCTCCGGCAAAACCAAGACACTCATTGATATGGTTAACAGTGCAGTAACAACTTCTAACGGTAACGTTATTTGCATTGAGAAGGGCGAAAAGCTCCGCCACAACGTTACATATAATGCAAGACTCATCAATACCGATGCTTATGCTGTAAACGATGCTGAAGACCTTTACGGCTTTATCGCAGGTATCCTTGCATCTAACTCTGATATTACTGATATCTTCGTTGATTCCGCTCTTAAGATCTGCGGCAACGATACTGTTGCTTTCGAGGCATTGCTCGGCAGACTTAAGGGTATCACAAACGATATCAATCTCGTTATGACATCTTCTATCACAGTAGAAGAGTGCCCTGAAGGAATCAAGGCTTATATCTAATAACAAATATAATTATAGGCTATCCTAGGGGTAGCCTATTTTATTTCGAGGACTAAATATGTTGAAACCAAAATACATAGAAAATATACTCTCCATAACAAAGGACAAGCACGGAGAGATTGAATGTGACGTTGTTTGCGAA
Source organism: Eubacteriales bacterium (assembly GCA_045636465.1). Taxonomy (GTDB): domain Bacteria; phylum Bacillota; class Clostridia; order Oscillospirales; family CAG-272; genus UBA1740. Next base: position 23,672 of record JAZTXP010000044.1, on the reverse strand, counting down.
TGTGGCGCAAGGTATTTTATTGGATATAAAAACGTTATCGTGCGTTCCGCAGAAGAAGCAGCATACGAGTCAGCATACAATGCCTTTAATAAAAAATATAGTCGCATACGCTTCGGCGATGAAAATGGCGCTTCCTATCTATACGGAATAAAGGGCTTGTTTGGCGAAAAAATTCTTGAAAAGCTTGAATACAAGCAGCTTGATTACACTGAGATCGTTAAGGTAAAATGCGCCGTATGTGGCAAAGAATATATACTATTCGACTCTCGTTTTCACGGCTACGATGCCGTTACTCCCGAAAGAGAAAGCGAGTATGACGTCGTGGTATATGACTTTGCCCCTATAGTTTGGAAAAAGGATACGGATGGTCTTGCCACATTTACGGTTAAAATTAAAAACGACGATAGCCTTGAAGAATTTGTAGAAAACGCATACGAAACAGACGCAGAAACCTATTCTAACTCTTTCGGCTGGATTATGATTAAAGCACAAAATATAAAAACAAAAGCAAAAAAGATTTTGCTCGATATGGAAATACTCTAAGGTGTAAAAATAAAAATACTAAAGCTCGACAATAACTATTTCAGATTTCCCGAAGGAATCAAAACTGTCGAGGAATTAATATACTTATAAGATTTTAGAAATAAACAAATGGATAAAAAACAGTTAAAACAAGTGACCACCAAAGTATATGAAGAATACGGCTTTGTAAAAGTGGGGAAGTATTACTATTTAGATTTAGACGACGTGATCGTATGCTCCGGCTTTGCGTCCGTATATGATATAACCTTTTTGATGTATAACTTCTGCATAAAAGCAATACATAATGATGAGGAAAGAAAACTCAACAACATGTTCGACGGGTATGATTCATGCGAAAATGATATCGAATTTAATAAATACAAAAAAGGAATTTGCAGGCGAGAAATTCGCTATAAAGAATGGACGGAAGAATATTATACCAAAAAGCTGAAAAAGCTATTAAGATATTATTTCGATCCATTCAAGAAAAATGCCTTGGCACACATACGAAAAGCTTCGCAAAAAAAGGGTTACGTCAACAAAGGAGATGTAGTATTATTAAGCGTTAATGCAAAAGAGTATCTCGCCATCAAGAAACATTAAAGAAGATATTGAAAAAAGAGTACATTATCGAAAAAATACTGTACTCTTTTGTTTTTGCCTTGTTTTAACATCCGTTTCCTGAATTTAGCGCATATCATTGTCATTTTTTGTGCTTTAACATATAATGCTAGTAAGTATAGAGGACCTATACTTCAATTATGCATAAGGAATGGTTATAACAATGCAAGAAAACAGAAATACACCGTTTTCGCTTTCAAGTGGTGACAGCAGAGGCACGGTTTGTATTAACACGAACCGAGTTCTTGATTGTTGCCGCGACAGAGACTGCTTCCAGGATACCAGAGTATACCTTACTACCTGCGGACAGGAAATCCTTGCAAATTCTACTAACGTGAGAACGAGATGCGCAAAGATACTCTCAGCCTACGTGGGCGTCGAAGAGGTTCCCTTTAATAACGGATTTTATCAGATCGCTATAAGATATTACGTTGAGCTTGAATTTGAGGCTTGTATGGGCATGGGCAGAAGCCAGAGCTTTAAGGGCCTTGCAGTTCTTGAAAAGGAAGTAATCCTTTACGGCGGCGAGGGAAGAGCATTAAGCTTCGCCTCTGACACATCAGGCGGCTACTGCGATATGACAACGGCAAACAGAGGATCAAACGATCCTGTAGCTATAGTAGAGGCCGTAGAGCCCATCGTTCTCTCCACAAACGTAAGCGAGTGCAGTCCTTGCCCTTGCTCCGAAAATATTGATTTTCCCGATTCTATAAGAAATATTTTCGGCAGCTGCGACTTTGTTGTTAACACAACAGGCCCGAGAATATACGTATCCTTCGGCATCTTCTCGGTGATCATACTTCAAAGACCTACCCAGCTTTTGGTTCAGGCAACAGATTACAGCGTTCCTGATAAGGAATGCTCTCCCAGAGGCAACGACGATAACCCCTGCACCCTCTTCAGGACAATGGCTTTCCCCATTTCTCAGTTCAGAGGAACGGACAACAGACCCGATATGAACATCCCCTCAAGATCCGGCGGATGCGGTTGCACAGGCAAAAACAATAATTAAAGCAGTTAAAGCGAAAGAGTCGCTTTAACTGCAAAGAGGCCATCTCCTGTGAGATAGCCTCTTTTTCATTGATAACATATTATTCATTCTAACTGATAAAGCCTTTATAATACCTCAGTTGCTATTCTGGCGCATTATTTCATAAGCGAACATCGTAGTAGCGGAAGCGGCGGAAAGGGAAGCCTTAAATTCCCTTGCATAATTGATTTTCACCAATATATCCGCATTATCTACCAGCGCTCTTGATATGCCGCGCTTTTCGCCGCCTACGATGAGGAGCAGGGGAGTTTTAAGCTCACATTGGCCAAGTATATTATCGGTTCTTTCATCGGCGCATACTATCTTGTATCCCTTTGATTTGAATATCTTAGCCGCTTCCAAGGGCTCGGCTCTGTACATTTTGAACATCTCAGATGCTCCTGCAGAGCTTCTTGCAACAACTCCCGCGGCGCTCATCCAATTTCGCTCGGGGAGAATTATGCCCGAGCAGCCCGTAGCGTAAAGAGATCTCAATGAGTAACCAAAGTTATATGGATCCTCAATTCCTTGTATCATAGCATAGAAACCGTCTGGCTCAATGTCGATGTTTTCATCCAAGAAGGGAAGTGTTCTATCGCCGGTTATAGCCACAATACCGCCGTGGGATGAGCCAAGAGTTATACCGTCAAGCTCCTCCTTTGTGCTTGGGATAAGCGCGAATTTTTTCTCCTCGGAAATAGCGCGAAGATAGCCAATCTCCTTATGTATTTTAGGAAGTCTTTCTTTGTCAAAAAGTATTTTCTCGATCTTGCGATCATTGATGCCTTCATTGCCTGCATTGATAATCGCTCTTATAGAGGTCATTCCCTCAAAAACTGTAGAATCTAAAAATTTAATGTCTTCTTTTTGCATTTTGGTTTAAGACCTTTCATATAGTTTAATAGTTCATTAATTACTTGGAAAGGGAATTTTATGTTAAATAAATTTGGAAAGGACAGAGCTGAGCTGATAGCAGCATACGTTATTGACACAGGAGCCACGGTGCGTGCCGCGGCTGCATATTTTTGCATCAGCAAAAGCACCGTACATAAGGATCTGACTTATAAGCTTAGATACACCAATCCCACGTTATATGAAAACGTAAGAACGATACTTGATCAGAATAAACTGGAACGACATATACGCGGCGGCGAGGCTACAAGACAAAAATACATGCTCAAACGAATGTACCGTAAATAAAACGCGATTTTTAGAAGGGAAGAGGACTGCCCTGCTGTTTCTCATCCTATTCCTTATTTCGTAATTTTTCACAGTTTGATATTTTTTCAATAGTTATATCACTTTTATATCACATCGTTTATAACGTAAAAACTAAAGCATTTTATTATTATGATATTTTGAAGAATTTATGATTGATACATAGATTATCTTTATTTATGTCGTTTTTGCTCTCAAATAGTTATTTAATTAAAGGTATGTATTATTATAATCATAATAATAAGATTATCTTTAATAATTTTAAAAATGTTATGATCATATCATAATCGCGCAATTATTTAATTTGATTTTCACATACGGATATTATGATTTTAGAAAAAACAAACCAAAATAAACGGATCGCAGAAATATAAAGCAAAAAATACATAAATAATAAAAATTATACAAAAATGGACATAAAATAAAGCAAAACCCCATTTTAACTACCCCAAATTATACAAAATTTCCATTTTGTATAATTGTAAGTATCCCCGAATATGCCTGTTAGTTACCTTTTTGAGTCGAATAAACGTTAAAAATGCAGAAATGGGGTGACTTTACTGTCCTGAAAATATTATTATTCTCTAATCATTAAAAACAGGAGAAAGTTTTAGCCTTACATGCAAAAACACAAGGGAATATCTACTCTGCCCTATATTATATCTATGTTACTGATATTTTTGAGTGAATTTTACTCCGGCTATCAAGAAGCTCCCTTCCCGCGTCGACCATTCATCAACACGGTTACTATTATACAACCACAAAACCGATATTTCTGCAAAAAGGGGAGAGAGCAACACAAAGCTTTTCTCTCCTCTTCTCTTTTTACTCTTTTACAAATTCGTTGTAAATTGCATTCAACGCAGCGACATAATCGTTTGAATCTACGCCGATTATGATATTAAGCTCGCTTGAGCCCTGATCGATCATCCTTACGTTTATATCAGCATTAGCCAACGATGTGAATACCCTTGCGGCAGTTCCCTTCGCTTTTATCATTCCTCGTCCAACTACGGCGATAAGCGATAGGTTATCCTCCACGAATATGTTGTCGGGATTTACCTTTCTGCATATTCCTGCGATAACATCTCCTCTTTTTTTATCTAGAAGTTCGGTAGATACAACCAGAGTCATAGTATCAATCCCAGATGGAAAATGCTCGAATGGAATGCCGTTTTCTTCGATAACCTGCATAATTCTTCTTGCAAAGCCAAGCTCGGATTTCATCATATCCTTTTCTATTGTAATTGTAGAAAAGCCTGTCTTGCCTGCTATACCGGTGACGATGCTGTTATTGGGCTTATCGGTGAACGGAACGATGAAGGTTCCCTTCCCTTCCGGATCATTGGTGCTACGAATGTTGATTGGGATCTTAGAATATCTTACCGGGAATATCGCATCCTCATGAAGTACAGTTGCGCCCATATATGACAGTTCTCTCAGCTCCTTGTAAGTTATTATGTCAATAACCTTAGGATTATCAATCACACGAGGATCTGCCATCAAAACACCAGGAACGTCAGTCCAGTTCTCATAAAGGGATGCCGAAACTGCTCTTGCTACTATAGAGCCGGTAATATCGGAGCCACCGCGTGTAAAGGTCTTAACAGTACCGTTAGGCATAGAGCCGTAAAATCCGGGTATAACGGCGCGCTCATGCTCGGAAAGATACTCGCGCATCACACTGTCGGTCTTCTCTGCGTTAAAACTACCGTCCTCGTTAAAGAAAATAACCTTTTTCGCATCGATGAAGCTATAGCCTAAATATTTAGCAAGAAGCATTGCATTCAGGTATTCACCGCGAGAAGCAATATAATCACGTCCAGTGCTATGCAAAAGTGAGGTCTTTATCTTTTCGTAATACTGAGTAAAATCAATATCAACTCCGAGATCCTTGATAATGGAATTAAATCTCCCCTTGATCTCTTCAAAAACGTCGGAGATGTCACCCTCGTTTGTTGCTATATCATAGCATTTGTAAAGAAGGTCGGTAACCTTGTTGTCGTCACTAAAGCGCTTGCCCGGAGCGGATACAACGACGTACCGTCTGTCGGGATCGCTTTCAATTATCTTCGCCACTCGGCGGAAATGATCTGCGTCAGCAAGAGAGCTACCTCCAAATTTCAACACTTTCAGATTCATAAAAAATCTCCTAAAACAAAGATTACTTATATTATATGAAATTTGTAGAAAAATGTCAACATAAAAGTTGCAGTAAAAATCACTTTTTATTAAAAAAATTGAAAAAAATTAATATTTATTAAAATTTCCTATTGACTTTTTGGAAATCATCTGCTATAATATAGGAGTCGCGAGGAGAGATGGCCGAGTTGGTCTAAGGCGCACGACTGGAAATCGTGTAAACCCTAATACGGTTTCAAGGGTTCGAATCCCTTTCTCTCCGCCAAAAGGAAATAAAACGAACTTTGAGAAATCGGAGTTCGTTTTGTTTTTTAATGCGGAGTATTTCGGCATCACAATTCACCCAAAATAATCAATATAGCCCGTAGCCTCTTTACAAGGAGCTATGGGCTTTTTTCTTTTATCGGGCTTTATACGAAGCCTGATTTTTTTGCCTTTCGTGGTGGCTAATCGTAGCACAGTTCTCGAAAAAGTCAACGCGAAAAAATATGACTGAAAACCTATATAAATCACCTTACAAGTCAAGTAGCAATACTTGGCTTTTTTCTTTATACAAACGTAATATTTTTTCTTTAATCGAGCATTAAAATGAGTCAGAATACAGCTCGTTGACATTTTCACACAAGAATCCAAAGGGACAAGATGAATACCCGAACAGTGCTACTTGGCCCCTGCCGAAAGGCAAAATAAAAAAATCAGGAGGTATTCCAAAATGAAAAAAGTTTATTACTCAGTAAAAAGGTACAAAAAAAATGAAATGATCGAACAGAAAGGAGTCGGTTATATAACCGATACGGATTTAGTTATCGCTTGTATAAGTCAAAATAACAAACCGTATATCAGAGTCTTTGAAGATTGTGTCAAAGATTGTCATCCTATCCCCTACAGACCTAACGAATATCAAGGTGGATATTACGAAATCCGTGAAATCGATATCGACACCGGTAAAGATAATTACGAAAAACGTGAAGTTCAACTTGATTATAAAATCTGGTATAAAATCATCGAAGAATAAGAAAAGGAGATATAAAAAATGAAAAACAAGTTCTATTTACACGAATTTAAGATTCACGACGGTGAAGCTTGGATCACCTTCAATATCGTTGACCTTAACGAGCTTAAAAATGAAATATCCGTAGCCGTTACAAATAGAGGTAAGATTTCCGTTATTACATACGATCTCTACCAGGACGAAAACGGTTATTACTTCGAATATGGTTGTGAATACACAAAAATCAATATAAACGACTTTAAGGAGATAAAGTAATGACAAAGCCTATCATTGATTTAGAAGAATTGCTTGAAGAAGCAAAAGACAGAATTGAAGAAAAATTGGAATTGGAAGGAGGTGATTTTGATGCTTACAACAGTAAGTAATGAAATAAAAATCGTTATCGGCTCTTGGGGCTCATATAACGAATGTAACGAAAGAGCTTATGGTTCTAAATGGCTTGACCTTGCAGATTACTCTGATTGGGATGAAATTGAAGAAGAACTTAAAGCAGAAGGCTTTGAGCTTGACGGTATGGATGAAGAATTGTTCATACAGGACGTAGATAACTTCCCCTCGGGAGCTGCTAATTGGGATTACGTTAATCCGCAGGAGTTCTTTGAGTTACTGCAAGAAGCTGACGTTTTAGACGATCCCGGTAAATATGACGTTATGATGGCTTTTATCGAAGTCAGAGGCTATAACGAATTCAAAGACCGTGTTGATAAATACGGAAGTAGATGGGATGACGATATCCGTCTATATAAAAACTACGATTGGGAAGATTACGGTCGTGAAACATTTGAAAATATGGGTTATGAGGTTGAAAATTGGATACTTGACTATTTCGACTTCAAGGCATACGGCGAATCGTTCCAATACGATGGTGATATTACCGAGTATTCAGAAGGTTTAATTGAAATTTATTAAAAAAGGAGTATTAAAAATGACACACGAAGAAAGAAAAGTAAAAGGTATTGAGATTTTGAAGCAGATGGATATTTATAAGCCCTACATAATCGGCTTTGAGAAGAAAGACCAAGTATGCTTCTTTGAAATGTTCGGCGGCTTTTGGGTTGATCAGGAACCCGAGCTTTACAACAAAATGAAGGAAATTGAAAAAGAACACAACTGCACCGTTTACGCCATTACTCACGAATTTACAGAGTTTGGTGAGCTTTACTCTTTCCTTATAGTTACTAATTACAAGAGCGAATGGAAAAAACTTTGCTATACAGAAGGTGGAATACATTACGCTTTTTCTTACGTTTGGAATAAAGACGATGACTACTGCTCAGAGTTCGGCACAATAGGTGTTAGAAGTATGGGTGGAGGCATAATGAGAGTTGTTTAATCAGAAAGGAGATATAAAATGGGACAATATTACAAGGCACTTAAAAAAGAAGGTAACGGAAAGCTTACCGTTTATAACCGCAATATAATCGTTGACGGAAAAGAAGAATATATGATGGCAAAACTCACAGAACACTCGTGGTGGTATAACCCCTTTGTCAATGCAGTTTGTCAGAGTATATACGAAAATGCAAAACGCTCTCGTATTATTTGGATGGGCGATTATGCAGACCAATTTGCAGATAACCTTGTTGAGCCTCACAATGGACTCACGAAAAAGAAAATAAAGCATTATCACACGAGATGTTGGTGTGAACCAGATACGTCAATAGCCATTCCTACAACCGAATTTACGCTTGAGGGAAAATATCTCATAAATCATACTAAGAAAGAATACATAACCTGTTCAAACTACTATAACGACAGCGTTATGGGTGAAGGCTGGTGTTTACACCCACTCCCTTTACTTACTTGTGTAGGTAACGGACTCGGTGGTGGAGATTACACTTATCACAGCGATGATTCTTCTTCAGACCTTGTTGGAATGTGGGCGTGGGATGAAATAAGCATTGAAGATAATTCTCCCTTGGCAACAGACAATTATGCAGAAATATTCCCGATATTCAAAGAGAAAGGATGGGACTAAAAATGACATTCAAAGAAAAACTCAGCAGAAAAATACACGAAGCTGTTGATAGCTTTGATTTTGAAGAAGCTATAGACAATGCTCTGGATAGACTTGATATTGAAGGACTTGTCACCGATGCTATTCGTAGTAAAGTTGATAAGGTCGATATTGATCCTATCTTAGAAGATTATGTTAAGGAAATTATCGAAGAAGAGCTTAACGAATTTGACTTAGAAGGTGAAATCCTTAGTGCTATGCAAGATATTTTATAAGAAAGGAGAATAAAAATGAAAACTAAAACCACTGTATTTTATGATGATAACGACGTTCAAAGCTTTAACTCGGTTAAGAATTATCTGTTTGAAACTTTTGCCGAAGAAGAAGGCTGGATATCAGAAGAAGAGATTCCCGACTGCGTAGTTTATCACGAGATGGAAGAACAGCAGCGCCGAGATTGGGATGACTTCAGAGCCGATCTTGAGTATTTACTCGAAAAGGATTGTTACCTGCTTACAGGAACGTGTGGTAGGTGGGACGGTCCTTCTCGTGGTGGTAAGTTTATTCGTAGTATAGATGATCTGCTTGACTGTATTCGTCATTTGGACTTTGTTAAGTTCTATGATGAAAACGGTCATTTTTTCATTTCTGGACATCATCACGACGGTTCGGACAGCTATGAGCTTAAAAAACTTACTAAAAAGGGTTATGAGTTTGCCGATAGAAACTACTTTGCTCACGATCGAGAGCTGCATAACACGATTATGAATACTAACTTCTACTCGGCTTTGCCAAGAGTGGCAGAAAGGTTATACGGTGTTGTATGAAGCCTAATTTACATAATCCGTATGGCTATAAGGTCTGCTATAAAGAAAAAGGCTGTAAAAACTACATAAGACGGTTTATTACTCGCACTTATAGAGAAGCTAAGGAGATGAAAGAAATGTATTTACGCTTTCCGTCGTTGGCAACCTTATCTAATCGCCCGCTTAAAAAGCCCGAGTGGGTTATCATACCAATAAAGAAGTCAGAGTTCAGAGATGGCATCTGGCATGAAGTACCCTTCTGGAAACAGAAAGGGGCTTTTTGTTCTTTTACGAAAAACAATAAAAAGGAGGACTTATAAATGATTACATTAAATCTCACCGCAAAAGGTACAGAACAAGAACTTATTAAGAAATATCTTGAAGAAAATGCAAGTGAAACGCTTGCAGAAAAGATAAATAACGGTGTCCATATTGAAAAAGACGGTAAAACTCTTATCAACAAAAAAACGCTTGATGGCTTTATGAAATATGCAACAGATGAAGCAAGAAAGCAAGCAGAAAAAGGTGCTTCAGCGGCTTGTGTCAGAAGCGACGTTGTTTTCGGTTGGGCTATCCACTATTTCGAGGAAGAAAGCATCATTGGTATGCTCTACAACGAGGACGGCAGCGAGTATAAAGCACCGAAGCCTGTTGTTAAGAAAACAACTACAACACTTACAACTACATATACACCGCCCGTAGCTAAAAAGCCGGAGTCGGAACAGTTATCGCTCTTTGATTTTTCAAACGATACTCCCGTTGTTAATGATACGGAAGAAACGGTTAAAGAAGTCGTTGAAGAAACTATTGAAACGGTAGTTGAAGAACCCATAGCAGAGCCGGTAGAGGTGGTCGTAGAAGAAGATCCAAAAGGCTCGCCGCTGTTCCAAAAATATATGGCTATTCAGAATCAATATCCCGATTACGTGGTTTGTATGCGTATTGGAGATTTTTATGAAGTGTTCGGTTATGGCGCAGTACAAGTAAGCGAACTTATAGAGCTTACTCTTACAAGTCGTGATATGGGACTAAAACACAGAGTCCCGATGGTTGGATTCCCCTATCATAGAGCAGACGTTTATTACGATAAGTTGACCGATAAGGGCTTGACCTTGATTATAGCAGAAAACGATGACCTTACTGTAAAATCCGCGGTTAAAGGTACTGTAAATATAGAAACGGGAGAAGTAATTGAAATGCCCGAAGAAGAAAGCAAAAATGAAAGCATTGACGAAAAGCGTAAGCGTGAAGAAAAAGAGCTTATCGCTGCTATATCAGGATTGTTTGGTAATGACTTGGAGGTGAGATTGTAATGAAGATGGAAAAGATTAAGCCCGTTCCTAAATATATAGTTGAAAAGATCAAAAAGCTGGATAATCAGCAAGTAAAAAAACCTACAAAGCAAGTAAGATTTTATTCATATCTTACTAAAAATGACGGTGAGCTTGTTAAAGTTACAGTAGCTGTCAGAAACAACAGAAACGATTGGCATTACAAACAGGTTGCTATACACGGCATTGACTCGGATATATGCTTTGTAAAAGACCTGTGCCGACACTTTATGGGGACGCTTTCTGTAGGTTGGTATGAAGAAGGACTTTCAAAAACTCCGAGATGGTATGAAGATAAAGAATGGGGGTGGAACTATGATAAATACTTTGATCCATGGGCTCCCTTAGTAAATAAAGAATACCTTGCAAAATTACCGGAATACAAATATGCCGCTTGGGAGCAGTATCCATACTTAGATATTCTCAAATATCTTCGCATCTATAATAAATATCCGCAGGTTGAATATGTTGTTAAGCTCGGTCTTGAAAGATATGCAGATAGTATACAACTTCTCCAAAAGCTCGGCAAGGATAAGAAGTTCAGAAAATGGATTGCCCGTAACCGTGATGAACTAAAAAGAAATTACTATTACGTTTCCACAATCCTCGCATCCTATCGCAGAGGTACACCTCTTGACGAAACACAAAAATTCGAGCAAGAGAAAAAATGCTTCTGTCGAGAGAAAGATTTTAAGCCTATTCGTGACGTCATTAAGGGTGATTACAAGAAATACTTTGAATATATCCGCAGTAAAAAACTGTCGCATAGATTATATCTTGACTACGCAAAGGCTTGTATATATCTCGGCTTGAATATGGACGAGCCTAAAAATCGTTATCCACATGATTTTATGCATTGGCACGACATTCGTGTTGATGAAGCCAACGCATTAAGGATCGAAAACGATAAAAAGGAACGTGCTGAGTTTTACGAAAAGTTTAATGCTGTTGCAGAAAAGTATCTGCCTATGCAAAAGGACAAAAATACTGCTTATCTTGTTATCATAGCAAAGAGTCCGGCGGAGCTTAAGGCTGAAGGTGAAGCATTACACCACTGTGTCGGAAGAATGGGATATGAGCAAAAATTCGCTCGTGAAGAAACGCTTATATTCTTTATTCGTAGTGCAGACGCACCAGACGTTCCACTTGTTACTATGGAATACTCGTTGAGATCAAAGAAGATACTACAATGTTATGCAAACGGCAATACAAAGCCGGCAGATGACATTACTACATACATAAACACCAAATGGCTGCCATACGCAAAAAGGCAGTTAAAGAAAATAGCCGCATAAGGAGGACTTACAAATGGCAAATTACTTTAGAATTACAGCGTATCACCCAGAAAAAGATATATCGGTGATACTTGACTCAAACGGTATGTTTGAGAAGCTTTGGCAGTTCAGCTCATACCTCGTGCAAAAAGGCTTCAAGATACTTGAAGTCGGTGCTAATGAGAACATTATCGAAAGCACCTTCCCGACACTTAAAGAGTTATCGAACAAAATAATGCTTCGTGCAATTGATAAAGGTAAACCCGAAATACAGGAAATGACATATCAAGAGCGACCTTGTAAAGCGATTACGCTATACGATAAAATCTATGGTCTATTTACAACGTAATACTTGATAGGGAGAGTGTAAAAAGCTCTCCCTTTTTTTATGTCAGTTACAGTTTGGGTAAAGTTGGGGAAAAGTTTGGGTAAAGTTAGGTGTGTGACTACAGGGCGTGTGCTTGTCTTGATACAAGTCGGAGTCGCTGCGCTCCGCCGAGCCAAGCACACGCCCAAAAAACAAAAACAAACGGAACAAAGGAAACGCAATACCGACAAAGAACGGGCGGCGGCGCTAAACCGCTTGCCGACTCGCCCGTTGTTTCTTCTGTCGGTTAAAAGTTGCGTTGTTAAAACCTTTGTTTGAGCCCTTATGTAATTTTTGATTTTTAGTTGGCTTTACGAAGTTGCTCTATCACGTCAGAGCTTACGACACCTATATAGCACCCCTCGTCAATGCAGCTGAAATCATCAAATAATAACAGCTTTGTATCTTCTGATCCTATGGTAGTTACAACATCACTTTCGAGAATATCTGAGATGAAAAATTGAGGCAGTCCTTTAGAGTAAACGATTTTCTCTCCTGTTTTTTCAATATACTTGATTATATACGCTAATGCTGTACCTTTTCGACTCGGTTCGTCAATACTCTCAAAGTCTGACCTACCAAACTTTTCGTTAAAATAGGTGTTTTGATTGGTTATCTGTCGCCTTCTGGTATTAAAATTATAATCTTCTTTTTGAATTAAAATGCCCGGCATCGTGCCATCAGGAATATAAAATAGACCGTGAAAATGAAGGCGTTTCTTTTCGGGAGAGCGTTCCCATACACCTATGTATTTCCACGCTTTTCTTTTGCTGAAATTCGAGATGGTATGTCTTAGCTTTCTCTTAAAGCTTTCTTCGTCGTGGAGTTTATCATTGTAAGTAAACGTGCAGAAATAATTGAACTCTTGTAGATTTGCCTTCCTTGAAAGCCTTATTCTTCTGCAAATAAGATTACGCAGTTTTCGCTCAATGTTGACAGTAACGTAAAGTCGTGTTTTTTCCTCCGTATCAAAATACGGACGCATCCTTTCTATCAAAGCCTTTTTGCGTTCGTGCCTTCGCATATGACAACACTCTTTGTAATGCTCTTCAAAAATTTCTTTTTTAGTAGCAAATCTTGGTGAAGGGGATTCGGGGGCGTTATTATCAGATTCATCAGTTTCATTATTTTCAAATGCTCCAAAAACATCTTCAATATCATCAACTTCAATTTCTTCCAGCTCAAAAGGCACGTACCCCGGTAAAGGGGCCGTGCTTTCTGTCGCATTTTCAATAAATTTGTCTTTAAGAGTGTCGGCTTTAACCTCAACTCTTTCTTCCAATGGTGAGCATCTTGCTTTTGATGGTCTTGTTGTGTGGGGTATCGCTATATAGTGACTCCCATCAAAATAGACCTTCGCTTCGGCATAAGCCATATACCTCCTTTTTACGCAGACCTTTGGATTTAACCGTAACGCCGTCAGTTAGAGCCTGCGTTTGAATATAGTGCGTTAATAAAATAGCTGTTCTGCATTTTAAGTTCCTCTACACTCGCTCGTTCGGTTTCGTATTCAATATAATCGTTAAGTCCTATATGAGATTTTCTCGCAAGTTCATTAAAGTAATCGCTAAAGCAGTCTGTTGTAAATCTTCTACTGTATATCTTCTTGTTAATTACGTAATATTTCTTCTTTTCAGCCTCGCCATCCATCGTTCCTCGCTCTTTTGCTATATGTGTAAGACAGTATCCAAAGCGGTTGTAAAGTCCTGCGTTCCTTTGGTAGAGCCAAGAGGTTATGAGCTTTAATACGTATATGAAAAGCGTAGTATCTCCACGAAGATAACGCATCATATAATAAAGGTTAATAAAGCCCTTGAAAGCCCATTCCACAAGCATTTCCTCTATGGTATAGAAAGGCATGGCAAGCTTCTGTTTGCCGTTAGATTCTATGTAGAGGATGTCGCAGAGATCTCTTGCATCTGCACCCCAGCTTTCAGGTCTTTGCTCGTCAGTAAATACCTTAATGAAGGGATAGTTATCTACGGTCGCAGAATGCCTACACATCTTAAGCCAAGAGTTGAAAAGGTCGTTTTTCTGATTTGTCTGATCGGTATTCCGTTTAATCTCTCTATTCTCAAGGTTATTACCTCGCTCTTTACCTACCTCGGATATTACTACTACACCGAACTCAAAGCTGCCTGCGTTGGGGTTGTTCTCAATAACCTTCTTGCCGAGCCTGAGAACGTCAAAGTCAAGGATATGGGAATAGCGTCCTTCATCGTTGGTGAACTCCGGGAAGAAATCGCAAGCCCATTTGGGAAAATTACCTGCATCAATTAGCTCGTTATCCGTCCTTATGGAATAGTTTGAAACAATAAGCGAGGATTCTATAACGTAGATAAAGTATAACTGTGCATAGTTATATAGCACGTCATAAATATGCCATATTTTGAGGTTATCGTCATACCATTCACCGTACCTCTGAACGTCATATCCGTAGAGTCTTTTCTTTGGATCACCATGCTTTTCGTATCTTGCTCGCTTCTTCTCAACCCATTCTCTTACGGTGGCTAAATTATAGACTTGTCCGTAATCCATAGCAGTACGAAGGTCTAACTCAAAGCATATCCAAGGGAAGTTGGGAAAGCGCATATCGTTTACCTTTAGTAGCTCGTACGCTTTTTGTCTGAACATTACCTCTTGGGATAGAGCCATATCTGTAATAAGCGTTGTTTTCTTCTTACCCATACTGCCGCAGGTCATAGACACAATGGGGAGTGAGTTAATAAAGCCTCTATTCTTCATTTCAAAGTGATTAAGAATACCGGCGGCTATTGTCCGTCTGAAATTCTCAAACATTACCCAAAGGAACGGAAGAAATATGTAGAGTGGCACCGTTTTAACTGCTACCTCAAGGTCGAGTATTAGCTTTACCAACTGACCGTATAAGCCTAAAATATCGCAGCTTACCGAGAAGTAGAGATAGTAAGCAACGAAGGCTACAATAATGCTCATAAGGTTCAGGTTCATAAGCCAAATTATAAGCCATAGGTTTAGTATGTTTCTGTTTTCCTGTAAGAAGCTCCAATACCCTAAAATCACTCGTTTTACCGGGTGATATGTATATTTTGTTATAGTCTTAAACACTATAAGCGGCATTGTTTCCTTGCCATGCTTGTGGTTAGGTCTCAGATAAAGCATCTTAATCAAAATTACAAGTAATACTCCAAACGGGAGCAAAATTAGTAATAGCCTCGCAAAATCTCCTATCTTTACTCCTACGGTGTAGTTGTAATAGTTAAGGTTTTCTTTATCTACAAGCAGATTCATATAGTTATCTATATCAACCTTTGCATCTTCGGGAGTCTCGGGAATAGAAACATCCCACTTCATAATCTCTGAATAATCTTTGACTGTGGCGACCGTATCGTGATCCATCTCGAATATCTCAAAGAAATAGTATTTCATTGAGTTCCAAAGGTCACCGAATGTCTCTCCAAGTCTTAGATAAGAATTACTGAAGTGGGATATGGCAAGGTATATGAAGAAAATTGTAAAAATCACCGAAGCAATAATACAAATCATCTTTTTAACGTCTATTTTTGCTTTCATAACATTCCTCCTCTCTGCTTTAAGGTAATCGGTTACCTGTAAAGATCAGATAACCGACCACCCAGAGAAGCACGAATAGGAGAAATACTGCAATAATTCTCTTAATCGTTTTCATTTTTCCTCCTCTATACGTCAGGTGGGATATCCCCACCTCCTGTTATTAGGTCAATTATGGCTTGTATAAGCCTTATGGGTAGCATCACTATCCATATAAGAAGTTCTACAAGAAGGTTAAGTGCCGGCTGTCCTATGATGATAATAATTACAAGCATAATGATGGCTATAATTATCATCCAAAAGGCTGAGGTGTTGCCGAAAAGTTCTTCCTCGGGCGGTGGCTGGAATTCATTGACTATATCTATAGGGCTTGAAACAACGGGAATAACTCTGTATGCACCGTCATTGTTGAAGGTAAGCTCTATGATGTCAAAGTCGAAGAATACCGTCTGCTGTGCTACGTATGTATCGCAGCTTACCATATTACTGCCTGCCGAAGTGAATGCCGGGGCGCAATAATACTCGGTGCTTGCAAAACGGAATATTACAACCCTATTACCGTTGGCTGTTTCGGTTTTGTAAAACTCCTTCAATGCCGCCACGTCGTCCTCTTTAACCAATAGCCTTTGCGAAATGGTAGCATTAGTGCCAATAAGGTCTCCTGCTTCAAGAATATGGATAGGCATTACTCCCTTGTGTTGTTCGTCTGTTGTGGGCCACGAAAATCCATAGTCCCATAGTTTTTCCCACCAAGAGTGATTACTGTCATAGCTAAGTAAATCGAAGGTGTCCCCCATGTCTATGGTCTTATCGTTGTAGCCCATAGTTCTACCGGAGTCAACACTATCCTCGAACAAGTCCTTGCTTAACTGTCTGCCGTTGCAATCAACGTAGCCGTGTCCTAAACTATTTGAATAGTTATATATCCAATCTCTAACTACGCTGCTTGATACACTACCTGCAACCGGATCTGAGGATAGAAAGTCAAAGACTCCACCCACGTCTGTAACAGGTGCATAGAAAGCATAAGGCATAATTGTTGATTGCTTATCTGTACTACTAACAGAAAAGATAGAACCGAAGGATGTATATTGTGTGTCAAGATTTACGTTATACACCCAATGATAATCGTGATACGTTGGAATGCCCGGTCCTGTGGATGCTCTTCCGTCATAACCCGAATAGATTTTGACGGGTACGCTTGAACTATACTGTCCTACGTCAGTTCCTACATACTGTAAAAGCTGATTATAGAAGTCTTGGTTTGAAGTGACAGTAGCCATCTTAGTCTTGTACTCCCACCATTCGGCGCGGATCTTCTGCAAGTTGCCGTATTGCTCGAATACTCTTTCGGGTACTGAGAAATATACGGTGTTTACCTCGTTGTAGTAGTCCTCGCCTTTGTCGGATACGCCCGTTCTGTAGTTGGTATGATGAACCGAAAGCTTTAAGGTTTCAAGCTCCTCTACCACACAAGTAAGATTGGACTCTGCCTCTTTGTCAGGACCGAAGCCTTTAGCATATCCCGAGAAGATATACGTACCGCCTACAAAATACTCGGTAGCGTTCGTAGCACCTTTAGTCTTAAGCTCAATACCTGTGATATCGTACCTTCTGCCGTTAGAATTAACTCTATCGTAAAAGGTAGTGCCGTTGATCTCCTTTTCAACTATTTTGAACTTATAGAAAAGGTTTTTGTAGTTGCCGGACTCAACGGTGTTACAGAATTGAAGATTGAACTTATCATACCTTGTAGGTACACCCTTGCTATCGTAAGCAGTTGCCATTTGTATTTTATTAGCACCGCTGCTTGTATCAATAGTAAGGTTTCTTGGATTGTAGATGTAAAGATATAGACCGTAATGGTCGAGATTATCCGACTCAAAGGAGTAGCAATATTCAACCATAGTTATGAGCTTAATATCCAACTGCTCTGAATACGGATAATCTGTTATATCAAATAACTGACCGTTAACAGTTGAGGACTCGAGGTCGTCAAGAACGTTAGTTTTGCTAAAGTCCGTAACGACCTCTTTTTTTACCGTTTCGGCACTAACGCCTAACGTGAATAGAGAGAATAAGATGCATACGATTGAGAGAAGCGATAAAGCTTTTGTTATTACTGTTCTCATATGCATCTCCCCCTTAGAACAGGATCTCTTCGGGAAGAACTATCTCGTCAAGGATCGGAGCAGTCTTCAGATAGATTGTGATCTTGGAATCCTGAGTTGTTGATTTAACCGTCATAATGAAGAACTCTGCGTGCTCCGGGACACTCTCGGGTATTTCTACCTCAGCTCCATTATGTCTTTCAACAAGTATAGTCTTGATTGAATACAAGCCATTTACTGTGAAATAGTCTTCGTATTCTACTACGTCAAAGAATCCTGTGTAGTCTGTGTCGCCGTTAAACTCGTATTCCTCACCATCTACGGTATAGGTAAAGGAGTATTTATCATTTCCTTTAATTTCTACGTCGTAAGCGTTCTTCTTGCTCTCGTCGAAGGTATAGTGTACGTCAAACCTATTGCCCTCGTACTGATTAAGAACAAAGCCGGAAGTGGTATCCATTATTGTCTGATCACCATAAGTAAGGTAGAACGTGGCAAAGTCGTGGGTACCACCCCCGGTGAAGTGAATTATGAGTCCAAGTGCGCCTACGAGCAGAAGCAAAGAAATGATAGCGACAATAATTGTTTTTGCGTTACTACTCATTTCTTGCTCCCCTCCTTAATTAGAAAGTAAGGCTGGACTCGTCAAGGCTTACACTTACAACCGCATCAGAGTCAAAGACGATCTTTACAGTAGCAGTAAGGCCGGAAGTGTTCTTTACAACAACAGTTACGCCGCAGGTCTCACCCTCGATAGCACTGTAGAAGTAATCGTCATACATTGTCTCGGAAGAGGTTTCGCTGTAGTTAGTGTAAAGACCGCTAACGTTAGGGATATTTACCTTAAGAGTAGAACCGGTAATAGTTGCAGTAAAGTCGCTCTTATAGGTAGTAAGAGGGGTCTTAACTACGCTGGACCAATCTATTGTACCGTCACCGTAATCACACTGAGAACCTGCCATAATGTTACCGAAAGGTGTTACGGAAACTACGGAATAGTTCTTGTAAGTTGTACCTACAGAATTAAAGATATTACCGAGGTTAATATCGAAGTTGTAGGTCTGACGCTTGAACATAGGAACCTTGTAATTACCGCTGGTATCTTTGTCAAGAGTAGAGTTAGTTACTGTCATAGTGGTAGGAATACCTACGAACTTAACAGTACACTTAGCGGTATGACCGCCATCTCTTGTGGTTACGGTAATTACTGCGTTGCCGGGAAGAGCCTTATGACATCTTACCTCGCATACACGAGAGCCTGCATAGGTGGGATTGAGAGTGATATACTGATTGATATCCGCAGTCTGAGAAGTAGATTCCCAAGCTACAGACCAATCCACAAGAATGTTACTTGCAGTATTGGGGAAAATGGTAGCAGTAAGCTCCTGAGCTACGTAGGTTTCAGCTACGGTTGCTACACCTGCATCGGGGTTAGACATAAGGCGAGGAGTGGATGCCTTGATCTTTACACGGGACATAGCCTCTGCCTGAACTTCTGTTTCGAAATCCTCCGCCTTAAGCATACCGGTTACGTCGTCAAGGTCATAATGTGCCTTTTCAAGGTTATTGATAGCCTGTGTCTGTGCGATATCCATAGCCACCGAAGCGAATACTCCTGCAAAGAGGAGTACCACAGCTACGGCAAGTGCTATAAATCTCTGGTTTTCGTTAAGTTTAATCATTAGTTTTGATACCTCCTTTTAATTACATCTTGATTTTGGATTTGCCCTGATTGTACTGAGCCATGTACTTGTCTACAATTCTACGGGACTTGATACCCTTCTTGTAGCCTTCTGCCGCCTTAGAGCGAGCACCCATACGCTTGGGGATGAGATACGCATCGTCCCAACCCTTTGCAAAGCCGATATCATAAGCATCCATGAGATCGGACTTTCTACGAGACATCTGTCTCGGACCTGAATTCTTTTTTAAGCTGATTTTACTCATACATGAGTACCTCCTTTATAAAAATTATTTGTTTGTGTTGTCGGCATTATCTGCCTCTTTTGCGTAAACAGCCTTGAGCATTCTTGCAAAGTGATCTGTAATGAGGTCCATACCTGCTTCATTGGGGTGGAGACCGTCATTAGTGTACTTAGCATACTCATAGCCTTCGATAGCAGCGATATCTACGAGATAACAATCGAAGTATTCTGCTATCTTTCTGATTTCTGTATTATACTCGTCGAGAAGAGCTGTGTACTTATTCGTACCGTTTGCAGGGAGAGTGAAAATGAAGATCTTGGAATCTGCATATCTCTCGGTCATCTTATGGATCATAATTGCATAAGCCTCTGCAAAGCTTGTAGGTGTGATATATCCGTTTTCTTCGGTATATACGTCTGCAAGCTCGTTAAACTCTCCACAGTTAAGACCTGCGTTGAAATCATTAATACCAATGTAAACTGCAATTACATCGGGATTTGTACCGGAATTTTCACCGGTGTTATCGTGGAGCTGAACACATCTGTCGATATATGCAGCGCCGTTGTTATTAAGAACACGGGAACCGGACCAAGAGTTGTTTACGAGTACGTCCATATTCGTATAATCTGCGGTCTGCTTCCACCATGTTTCATCAGCAGCATTAATATCTGCTTTGGGGTAATACACGGCATTGGAGCCGATAGTGTTGTTTGTGCTTGTAGCATTATTGCTTACACCTGAATAGGTAGAAATGCTATCTCCGAGAATGGAGAGCTTCTTGCCCTCAAGATCTACGTAATCATCGGTATAGATACCGTAGTAGATGCTCTGAGATGCCTGAATCTTACCGGTATTGGCAAGGTCATAAACGAAATCGTTAAGCTTACCCTGTGCATAGCAACAGATAACGGGGTCGTCAGACTTCATAAATGCAAGAGTTTCATCCTCGTCTACATAGATATTAAGGTGGGAAACGTCAATAGTGATCCACTTATTAACGGTAGTGCCTGTAAGCTCTTCCTTGGGAAGATAGATCTTATACTGACGGTACGCATAATCTGTTACATCACCGCCTACCTTAACCGCTTCGGACTTTACTACCCAGAGGGTAAAATACTGATTCTCGTCAACAGCCTTTACTGTACCTACGGGTGCATCAATCTTGGTAATCTTCTTACCTGCGAAGAGAGTGGTATCCACATATGCGTAAGGTGCTACCTGCATATTATCTCTAAGTGTGAGATTAGCGATAGGAAAATCTTCCTTAAAGTTAGTACCGAACGTGGGATTATACTCTGTCTCGGGGAATACGATGGGCTCGTCCACGGGATCATCGGGAGTGAAGATATCCTCGAAGGGATTTTCACCGTTACCGAACCAAGTGGCAAGACCGCCTACGAGAAGAATAACCAAAAGTACCGATGCAATAATTGCTATAATACTTCCTTTGCTCATTTGATTAAAAAATCCTCCTTGTTTGTAAAATTGTTGTTTTTTTAACTTCGGCTTATAAAATGCTATTCATAAGCCGAAGTGTTGTGTGATTATGCTTTACGCTTGTGCCAAAAGCATATTGAGTAGTGTTTTGTCAGACTTACGAGCAGGCTTAATTTCGCACTCGTAAACTTCGCCGTTTTCATCTACAGTACGGACGAGCGTCTTATTGCCGGATACAGTTCTGCCGCTGGCATCCTTGAACTCGAAGGGCTCAAGAACGAAGTCAGCCTTCATCTGATTACCGAATACGATATCAAGAACCATATAGCCGTTGAAGTCAGCCTTTGCTCCGTCTGCAGGGGGCATAATTGCGATCCTTACGTCTCTGCCACGGATGTTACCTTTGATAAAATAGGTGAAATACTCCTTTTCGTTCTTTGTGTAGGTTTCTCTTTCTACAAAAATCTTCTTTTCTTTAGACATTAAATTTGATACCTCCTATTAGATTATTTTGATTTTCTTTGTGAAATTTCACGTGCCTCTGCCTTGGATTTACCCTCGGAAATTGCCTTTTTGTACTTATACAGTCCGGCGTGGTCGGTCTGTGCCTGCAAGTAGCCGGAACGGATACCTGCCTCGTAATCAGTTAATTCACGACCTTCTTTGGGACCTCGCTGATGCACCTTTGCTTTACGCTCAGCAGCATAGTTCTTTGCACGCTTAGAGGGGATCGCCCATCTGCGCTGATTGTACTTGTTTCCGCCCTCGGCGGTGGCTGCCTTTTTAGCCATTAAAAAATCCTCCTGTGATTTGTAGATTTTGTTTGCCCGTAGGCTATTCAGTTGTTTTCGTAACCTGAACGCTCCTTGAAACTCTGTTCCCGGCGATTGTGCTATGGAAGGTGGCCACCTTAGCTTGCAAGCTCCAAGCGCCATAATCGTAAATCGGTAGCTGTCGGTTACGCTTTCATTGTAGGGTATTTGTCGGGCAAAAACCAGAAACTCTATCCCAACGTAATCAAAACTAAACTTGCAGAATCTATCTGTTTACCCAAACTTTACCCCAAATGAAACCAAAGTGTTTTTTGAAGCCGCACCCGTCTTTTTACTCTCGGTACTCTCGAATGTAGCCCGACGAGGGAAGCCTTTTTCCGTCTATCTGCTCACGCTTTTTGAAAATTTCCTCGTACTCTGCGTTACGTGCCGGTGTTCTTTTATAGAATGTATCTCGGCTTATAACTGCATTGTTTTCTTCCTCGCTGCAAAGGATAGATAGCCTTTGCCTGACGATAAAGTGGGGAGTACGGTAAACGTTCGTAGCGTTTAGCATAAAATCCGGCGTCTGCTTCATTTTCTTTCGTCCTCGCTCTTAAAGTAAGATTGAAGGAAAAGCAGGAGCTTTTTGTGTTGCATCTGGATATATTCGGGGGTATATCCAAGCTCGATTGACAAGCCCTCCTGCGTGTAGTTCTTCACGTACAGGCAGATATAAAGGTCATAGAGCCTCGGCGGTGCGTTCTGAACAGCGGTGTTATATTTTTTCACCGTATCCAAAACCTTGTTAAGCCCGATACCGCCGATAGCCGCATCGAAAATCTCCTTGCGTGCGTAGTAGTAGCGGATCTCCTTCAAATCTTCTCGAATTGCGTTAAGTGGTAACATCTTCGTACCTCCTGAAAAAGTGTAAGACGGGTGCGCCTTCACCTATAAGCCATGGGAATGGCGTTTTGAGGGGGTATTTTTCAAAAATTCTTTTGGACTTTTTTCACAGCCGCCCGGTAATGCTCTCTGACGGTATCCCAATTCAAGCCTAAAAGCCGTCCTACCTCGTGAAAGGAAAGCCCGTCCACAGCTACGAGCCAAAGGATTTTATATTGCTTGTCCGTAAGACTCGCCATAGCGTTATGTAACCGTTTTTCTTCCTCCGAGCGTATGAGCCGTTCCGATGGACTTTCTTCCGGGGATACAAAATCCAAGCCCTTTTCGGTTATACTTTCGTATGAAATATGCCGTCTGGTTTCCTTGCGCGTAAGGTTTTGCGCCTCGTGTTCTTCAAGTATATAAAGGTGGCGGATTTCTTCGTCACAATGAGCGAGCGCCGCCGCAGTTTCGTCCTCTACAAAGACTGTAATTTTTTTCACATCGCCGTTTTCGTTTATGATATTTGTGCTTAATTTCTTCATTTTAGCCTCCTGATTGATTTCAAAATTTGACATAAAATTTCAAAAATCTTTCAGGTGGCGCACGAATAGGCAAATTATTACATTTTTCGCGCGGGCAAAGCAAAAGGCACTTATTGTCAGATGCTTTAATTTTGCATCGTCTAATAAGTGCCTTGTGGCGTATTCTATTCAGTTTTTTATGTAGAGC
>JAZTXP010000043.1:0-26607 GCA_045636465.1 Eubacteriales bacterium | reverse complement strand
ACTTCGTAAGCCCGTCATTTCCCGAAGGGATATACAATCCTTTTGGAATTGATGATATGCAACCTTCGGTTGATGTAATAAGGGCGTAAGCCCCTCATTTCCCGAAGGGATATACAATCCTTTTCAGAATTGATGATATGCAACCTTCGGTTGATGTAATAAAGGCGTAAGCCCGTCATTTCCCGAAGGGATATACAATCCTTTTGGGATTGATGGTATTTTGTCTTCGGCAAAAATACCAAGCGACAAGGTATAATTTTGTGCATTTTGCCTATGGCATTTCTCCTCGAAATATGTTAAAATAAATATGTAGTATTTTGCTTTTTCATTTTGAAATTGGGGAGGGGAGTATGTATAACATCGGAGATAACATAATTTACGGCATAGGCGGCGTTATGACCGTGGTGGATATCAAAAGAGAATCGCTCACCGGCGAGGAAAAGGATTATTACCTTCTTTGCGACTACGGAAAGCATAACTCCTCTGTGACCTACGTGCCTATGGATAATCCGAAGCTTATAGAGAGCATGCACCGTCTTCTCAGTCGCGATGAGGTAATGGATGCCATATCTCGCGCCCGCGATCTCCCGGACGTTGAATGGATAGCCGACAGCCGTCAAAGGACAGAAGTTTATCGCTCTATTATGCGCAGTGCAGACCGTCCCCGAATTTTAGCAATGATAAGAACTATACACAATACAGGGCTCTCCCGCGCCGCTATGGGCAAGAAGAACTTTCTTGCCGATGAAAACGTTATGCAGAAGGCGGAGAGTATTCTCATCTTAGAATTTTCCATAGTCTTAGGGCTCTCCCAGGCAGAGGTGCGCCTGCTTATCGACAGCGAGATCAAGGGGATCTCCGCCCGGGCGTAACCGAGTTTTTATCCATCACACGGACTTATTTTGATACAAAACCACGCGCGAAGTTTGTAAAAAACGGTTAAGCAGCTTGCAAAAGGATTCCCCGACTTCCATATAGCTCCATAGAATATTTAACTATAATACAGTAAAGGTTGATTTGGTGACTGTAATGTCTTTTTCCAAACCAACCTTTTTGATTTTGGCCTTTCTCGGAGGGAGAAGGCTAAGGGTGAAGCTTTTGCTCTATGAAAGTGAAGTTCTATTTACGGTCGAGCTTTTTGCAAAGGCGAAAGATGCCTTGACAAACACTATAAAATAATATATAATATTTGTAACGAATTTTTTACCTAATAACGTTTTTAGGTTTTTTATCTGATAATGAGTTTTTTGGTTATCTATAACAAGGAGGTGTCGGTATGCTGAAGATCATCAGGAGCGGATTTGGCGGAGGCAGTGAGCTTTATATTTCCAATGCCCTTCGCGAGGCAATCGAGAATAAAGAGCGATGCTATCTCATCGTGCCCGAGCAACAGACTGTTATGGCGGAATCCGAGATGGCAGAGAAGCTTCCTAAAAACGCGCCTCTCTACTTTGAGGCAACCAACTTCACAAGATTTGCCGACACAGTGCTTCGCACCCTTGGCGGCCTTTCGGGAGAATACTGCGATGCGGGTAAACGCGCTCTCATAATGTGGCGCGCTATCACCGAGCTTGCTCCCACTCTGAATATGACCTCCCGCGGCGAGGTGAACGCGGGCATTGTTGATCAATCTCTCCGCGCGGTTTCCGAGATGGAGAATTTGGGAATTTCCCCTGATGCGCTGGCAAGGTCTGCCGACCTGGTTTCGGGAGATAAGAGGCTTTCCTCGAAGCTCTCCGACTTATCGAAGATCTACTCCCTATATAAATCGCTTATAAACGAAAAATATGCCGACTCCAACGATGCGACAAACTTCACGGTAAAGAGGCTTGCAGATAAGCCCGACTTTCTTCGTGGCGCAAAAATATTTATCGAGGGCTTCACCTCATTTACCGAGGCGCAGTACGCCCTTATCGCAAGGCTTGCGGGGAGAGCAAGCGTCACCCTTTATCTCCCTATTCCCAAGGGAGAGCGGGAGGGCTTTGAATACAAGGAGATCCTTCGCGCAGAGCAGAGGCTAAAGACCTATGCCGCAAGAGAGGGCGCTGACGTTACTCTTAAAAAAGAGGATGGAAGATTTAATACAAAAAGCGAGCTTCTCTCTGAGCTTCCCTATGTCATTTGGAAGATAAATCCCGTTTTTGACAACAAAGATTTACAAATTAAGGATGAACTGCGCATTTTTGAGGCGGCAACGCCTTTTGAGGAATGCGACTTTGTTGCCTCGGATATAAGACGTAGGGTAATGGAGGGAGCCGAATATTCCGACTTTGCCATCATCGCAAGATCAGCGGATAAATATAAGGGTATCCTTGACGGCGCTCTTTTTGGTGCGGATATTCCGTACTTCACCTCAGCCAAAACCGATGTCTCCACCCTTGAGGCGGTGAAGCTTATCTACACGGCGTTCGCTATAATCAAGGGCGGCTTCAGACGTGAGGACGTTATCACATATTCTAAGTGCGGCTTCTCGGGCATCAGCCGAAGCGAATGCGACGAGCTTGAAATATACGCTGACGTCTGGCAGATCAACGGACGAAGATTTACCGACGGCATTGATTGGAATATGAACCCTGCCGGATACTCGGGAAAAAAGAGGGACGGTGTGGCAGAAAAGCTGGAAAGACTGAACGGCATAAGATACAAGCTGATAGACCCCCTTCTTGCCCTAGCGGAGGATATGAGGGCGCACCGCACAGTGCGGGAGGGCGCCGAGGCGCTGATGCGCTTCCTGCTTGGAATCAAGCTTGAGCATAGGCTGAGGGAAAAGGCGACCGACCTGCGTTTTCACGGCGACAGAGAGGGCACGGACGAAATATCGGGCATCTGGAAGATGATCATAAGCTCCCTCGACTCTATGGTTGAGGTCATGGGTGAGCTTCCGTCAACTCCCGATTCCTTCCTGGCTCAGCTGAAGGCGCTCTTCGCTTATGCAAATCTCGGCAGGATTCCTGCTTTTGTTGACCAGGTCACCATCGGCTCTGCCGATATGATAAGACTTTCGGGTAAGAAGCATATTTACCTCATAGGCGTGAACGCGGGCGAATTTCCCGCCTCGGTCAGCGAGGGCTCATATTTCTCCGATAGCGACAGGCTTGCCCTAGCCAAGGCAGGGCTTGACATCGAGCCTGAGCTGGAGGTTAAGAATGCAAGAGAGCTGTTCTGCTTTTCTCGCGCCCTTGCGGCGGCATCCGAGAGCGTGACCTTGCTCTACACCCTGACAGATACCAAGTTCAAAAGGCTGGCAAGGGCGGAGGTTATTGACAAGATAATTAAGCTGACCGGTGGCAGGATTTCACCGAGAAAGATCTCGGATATGAGCCCGAGGGAAAGGCTTTTCGCCGCATCCTCTACAATAAACGCCCTTGACACCGTTTCGGAGCTTGAATATCCCGAGGTAAGAGAGGCTCTTATAAGCTCGGGCTGGGGCGACGTGGTTGCCATCTCCGAGGGTGAGCTGAAAAATACCAAAATGGAGCTTGGCCGCGCCCTTGCAGAGGAGCTTTACGGCGGCAGAATGGCCTTGACTCAATCCAGGCTTGATTCCTTCGTGAATTGCCCTCTGGGGCATTTCCTTAAATACACGGTGAAGCTCACCGAAAGCAAGCGCGCCGAGTTTGATGCTCCAAGCATTGGCTCCTTCATCCACGGCTGCCTTGAAAACTTTTTTACATCCCTTCGCGAGCGGGGAATCGCTCCCGAGAAGCTGGACAAAACCGAGCGAGAGAGGCTAACGCGGGAGGCGGCGGAAAAATATCTTGCGGCTATGGGAGAGGATGTAAAGGCTACCCGCACCGCGGTAAAGATCAAGAGGCTGACACGAGCGGCAGTTCCCATTATTGACGGGCTTTGCGATGAGTTTGAGAAAACTAAGTTCCGCCCAAGGTTCTTCGAGCTGAAGATAGAGGGCGCAGACGAGTCTGCCCCCGACCCCATAAAATTTACCGACGACGATGGAAAGAGCGTTTACGTCTATGGAATTATCGACCGAGTTGATACCTATAAGGAGGGCGGTAACGTCTTCGTAAGAGTCATAGATTATAAGACAGGCTCAAAGGACTTCAGCCCGGATGATATGGAAAATGGCCGCAATTTGCAAATGTTTCTTTACTTAAAGGCCATAATAGAGTCGGATAAGAAGAAATTCCGAGAAAAGCTTGGTGTATCCGACGAGGGGAAAATTATTCCTTCGGGAGTTATCTACGTCAAGACCTCGCTTGCGGATGCGGTGATCGATCGCGATTCCGACGAGCTTGCTCTCGCGGCTGTAAAGAACAATCAGGAGCGCGAGGGTATGACCCTTGAGGGCGAGGAAAATGAGGCTCTTATGGGCGAGGACTACATCCCCGGCATGACCAAGCGGGATAAGGAGAAGTACCGCTACTCCGAGGAGGGATTCGAGAAAATTATGGAGACCGTGGAGGACTCTGTTCTTAACATCGCGGAGAAGATCAGGTCGGGTAAGGCAGCTGCCGAGCCTAACCTTGACGGAAAATACAGCCCCTGCGAATGGTGCGAATTCAAGCCGGTCTGCAGAAACGTGAAAACAAAAAAATAGCATGCTCCTTTAATTCGAAGTCGGAATATCTTTCGGCAACTAAAAATACCTTTCGCACCGTCATAATATTTTTACATCTTTGCTATTGACAAGGAAAATAAAATGTGATAAAATAAACTCGGATAAAAATCAAATTTTATAAAGGAGATCACACCAATGAACAATGAAATGATCAAAGAACTCTATTCCATAGGTCTTATTCCTGTAATCAAGATTGAAAATGCTGACGATGCAGTTCCGCTTGCAAAGGCTCTTATCGATGGCGGACTTCCCGCAGCGGAGATCACCTTCAGAACTCCTTGCGCGGCAGAAGCAATCAAGAATATAACAGATGCATATCCTGAAATGCTCGTTGGCGCGGGTACAGTTCTTACAACCGAGCAGGTTGACGCCGCTATTGCAGCAGGCTCCAAGTTCCTTGTATCACCCGGCCTTAACCCCAAGGTTACAGCATACGCTCTTTCCAAGGGAATCCCCATGCTCCCCGGTTGCTCCAATCCCTCTGATATCGAGGCTGCTCTTGAGCTTGGTCTCAAGACAGTAAAGTTCTTCCCCGCAGAGGCTGCAGGCGGTCTTAAGATGCTTAAGGCTATGGCTGCTCCCTACGGTCAGCTTACCTTTATGCCTACCGGCGGTATTAACGAGAATAACCTTCTTGATTACCTCAATTTCAATAAGATAGTTGCTTGCGGCGGCTCCTTCATGGTTCGTGACGACCTCGTTCGCGACAAGAAGTGGGATGAGATCACCGCTCTCACCAAGGATGCTGTTAAGAAGATGCTGGGCCTTGAGTTCGCTCACATGGGCATCAACAATGAGAACAAGGAAGAAGCAGAGCGCGGCGCAAAGCTCTTCGAGGTTATGTTCGGCATGTCTCCCCGCGAGACAAGCAAGTCCACCTTCGCAGGCGATGCCTTCGAGTTTATGCATCAGAGAGGCCCCGGCAGATGCGGCCATATCGCTATCCGTTCTAACTTCGTTGACAGAGCAATTGCTTACTTCGAGAGAATGGGCTTCGAGTTCGATAAGGACAGCATCACCTATGATGCTAAGACCGGCAAGGCGAAGTTCGCTTACTTCAAGGATGAGGTTTGCGGATTTGCGATCCACCTTCTCCAAAAGTGAGATATTTGATAAGACCCAAAAAGTCCGCACACTCTGCGGACTTTTTTTACCGCCGTTTGCTGGACTCTCGACGTAGGTTTCTACGAAGCGGCCTAGCGGTAGTATAGCCTCTCACTCCGGGAGAGGTGGCAGCTTTGCTGACGGAGAGGGCAAAAGACTAAGTGGTTCAGAGCCGCTAGGTGACCGAGCCGCAGCGAAAACTTCGGTCGCAAACGACGCTTCTTACCTAAATCTGCCTATCCCCGAATTGGGAATGGTACTATTAGTCAATTCTTTAGAGGAATAAAACTCTTAAATAAAATCAAAAAGCTACCGTGCTATGCGGTAGCTTTTTTTGTCTTATATCGGAAGTCGGAAGAGTTAATGATACTATAACTCTCCGTTTTTTTACAGATGAAGTGCATCAACTGCTTTTATTAATATGTGGCGTAAAAGTAAATAAAAGTGTACCTTTTGGCTTGTTTTTCTGTATTTTTGCCTTGAAGCCCTTGGGTACACTTTTTATATTTTATTTCTTTTTGAAAATTATGAATTTGCTGAAGAAGTAGTTTGCCATCACCACGAAAACGGTGGCCACGGTTTTTGAAATAGTCTCGCCGTCAAGGAAGGCGAGAGCAAAATCTGCAAGGCCGAAAACGTCAAGCATAAGCCAGAGAATAAGCTCCTCCAGCCCAAGACTCACCACTCTTGCCGAGAGAAACTTTCCGCCCTCGGAGAGGAGAGTTTTTCTGTCGGTCGCTTTTGATGAAAAAACGAAATTCTTATTCGTAAAGAATGCAAAGATGACCGAGATTACCCAGGAGATAAGGTTTGAGATAAGGTACTTATCCTCGCCAAGTAGCGAGTTGAAGATGGCAAAGCTGAGTATACTCACCAAGGTCGTAAGCCCGCCAAAGAGAAGGTATAGCAGAGCCTCCTTGTGCTTATTTGCGAATTCTTTTAGTTTATCTGCCATTGCCCGCCTCCGATGCGCTGAGGCTATTGGCAGCGGAACATTCTGCTTCTTCTGCCTGCGCTTCAAGTCTTTCTGCTATCTGCTTTTCCGCTTCCTTGGCAAGGCTTCTTTCGTGGTCAAGCTCCCGCCTTACAAAGTAGAGGGGTCTATCCTTGATCTCCACGTACATTTTTGCCACGTATTCCGCAAGAACGCCCAGGGAAATAAGCTGCGCGCCGCCAAGCAGGAAAAGGAAGATGGCAAGTATTGATGCCGAGGACCATTCCGAGGGGGAGAGACCTGCGCTGAGCATTTCCACAAGGAGTATTATACCCGACATTATAACCGAGATAATACCCGCGATCATAGGAATCTTAAGGGGAGCTGTGGAGAAGGCGAGGATGCCGTGAAAGGCATATTTGAAGAGCTTGACAAGCCCCCACTTCGTAGTGCCGATCTCCCGCTTTTCGTGGGTAAAGGGGATGAACTTTGTCTTGAAGCCCACGTAGCCGAAAATGCCCTTTGTAAAGCGGTGGTATTCCGAGAGACTGAGAATGGCGTTCACCATATCTCTTTTCATAAGTCGGAAATCCGACGCGCCATTAACAAATCTGACCTCGGAAATTTTATTTATGAGCTTGTAGAAGGAGGACTTTAGGAAGCTTATCACCTTGCCCTCGTTTCTCTTATCCTGATACGCGGCAACGCAGTCGAGGGATGGATCTGTCGCCATATCCTCAAGCATCCTCAGCACCACCTCGGGTCTCTGCTGAAGGTCAGCATCAATAATGCAGACCAGGTCGCCTCTTGAAGCCTTGAGACCTGCCAACATAGCTGCCTCCTTGCCGAAGTTACGGCTGAAGGAAATGCCTCGTACCTCCTTGTGGGAGCTATGTAATGCTTCAATCTCAGCGTAGGTGCCGTCGCGGCTTCCGTCATCTACGAAAATCACCTCGTAGTTATCTACCTTGCCCGAAAAAACGCGAGAGGTCTCGTCCCAAAATCGGGTGACATTTCCTTCTTCATTGTAACAGGGAACGACTAAGGATAATAGCATAATCTTCTCCTTTTCTTGATAAAAAATAAAGTTTCCTTTACATTTCTGTTGTTTTTTGCGCTCTTTTTTTTGTTTTCGTATATGGTTGCTTGTGTAAAAATGCGCAAAAATATGGTTTTGCATAGCCTGCCTTTCGCCTAAAAATATCGCCAAAGGTGATAAGGTATATCTCCCGATTTTTTTCGGAAAGATCAGAAAAATATAAGTTTACTATTATCATACCATATATAAACTCGCTCGTCAAGATGTGAAAATGGCAAAATTCATTAAAAATTATTAAAAATATTTATAAATTGCCTCAAAATAACTTGCAATTTCTAAAAAAGTATGCTAAAATATATACTGTAAAACTATGTTTATATTTTAAGGAGGATTTTTTCAGATGATAATTGATCTGCTCCATAACCAAATTATAAGCAATACCATTACCGAGAAATTCACCGCGAGCGTAGAGAAGAATCTCGCTCCCGCGCTCCGCGAGATACACGGTGAAAAAATGCTTGGCATCCAGATGTATGAGGATCACCTTGCAGACGGATTTTTGCTTGACGGAGTGTTCTACTATCCTATGACTGTTGTTCTTCAGAACGGTCATGTTACCCATTGGATTTCCTGGTCTGTTACTGCGGACAAGTTCACCGACCTTATCCCTTACGCATATATTGGCGAGGAGGAGCTTTCCTTCAACCTCACCCCTGTCGTTCCCGTAGACGTCGAGACGGCTATCATCGGCAGAAGCAGATATTGCGAGGGCGGTCTTATCAAAATAAACGTTCATTCCACCTCACCTTCGCCCACCTTCCTTGCAGGCAAGTATTCCCAGACCTTCATTGACGAGATGGCAAGACAGCTCACCGTCCAGATCTCCGAGAAGATGAGCGTTGAGGGACTTGCAGACAGTGGACTTGCTCTCGAGCTTGAATTTGCTCCGGTTACCTTTATGGAGCATAACTCCGAGAACGTTACCTACCGTCGTCTTCTTCTTACCGACGGCGCCTCCGCTCCCCGCGATTTCTGGGTAAAGTGGATCAACCACAGAGGGGATACTCCCTTGACGGTTTCCGACCATCCTATGTCCGACGAGATCGAATTCCTCATCGGCGAGGGCGTTCCTCAGAAGCTCCGCGAGCGCGAGTACAGACATCTTATCCGCACCAATATCGACAAATATCAGAATGCCATCGGCAAGAGAAATATCACCGAGTGGCGCGACCTTATCAAGAGAGCAGTAAAGCGAGGCAGACTTACTCAGGTCATCCGCCAGATACCCCTCGACGACAACGTTATCCTGGTGAATGCGGCTCTCGCTTCTGTTGCAGGTCTTTCCTCGGCAGACATAGTAAGCGCGAGCGTGGACTATGAGGATGAGGCAAGAAATATGGATATCGCAAACGAGCTTGCCAAGATGGCGGGCATTGCCGTTGATCAGTATATCGACGAGCCCGAGGAAACCGAGCCCGAGGAAAATGCGGATGATATCGAAAAAGAGCTTCTCGCTCTTATCGCCCACAATAAGGAGGCTATTGCCAACCGCGAGGATGATGAGATCGACTTCTATGCCGTAGACGAAGAGTCCGACGAGGAAGTTGAAGAAGAGATCGAAGAAGAGCTGGAAGAAGAGCTTGAAGACGAAATCGACGAGGAAGTTGAAGAAGAACCGGAAGAAGAGCCGAAAGACGATATCGAAGAAGAAATTGAAGACGAAATCGAGATCGAAATGGTAGAGCTTCCCGAGGAAGAGCCCGTGGCAGAAGTAGCTGCAGCAGAACCTGTGGCAGAGCCTGTTGAAGAGACTCCCGTAGCAGAGGAAGAGCCTGCATACGAGCCCGAGGAGGAGCTTCCCGCAGAAGAGACACCCAAAGAAAAAGTAGAAGAAATCGAAGAAAATACCGTCACAGTACCCGAAAACATGGTAGAATCCTTGGAAAAGCGCGGCTCTGACGTTATAGCAGATTTCGAGAAGATAAAGGCTCAGCTTTGCGAGGCTATCGACGCTCAGGTAAGACTTGAGTACGAGAAGCAGGCAAGAGCATCGGCAGAGAGCGAGATGGCAGAGCTTCGCCGCAAGCACGAGCAGCTTGTTATTGAGAACCGCCGCCTTGAGGCTCAGGCTAAGAAGGAATACGAGGAGAGAAGAAGAATCTCCGAGCAGAGAAAGCTTGAGAACGAAAAGCTCCGCGCAGAGATCGAGGCAAGAGCGAAGGCAGAGGCTATCGAGAAGGAAAGACTTGTTGAATCTGCAAGATCCGCCATCGAGGAGAAGCACAGACTTGAGCGCGAGCGTCTTGCTGAGGAGCGCCGCAGAATTGAGGACGAGCGCAGACTCGCCGAGGATCGCGCAAGAGCAGAGGCTGAGGCAAGACTTCAGGCAGAGCGTAACCTTGAAGCAGAGCGCATCCGTGCGGCTCAGGCAGCGGCTGCGAAGAATCAGCCTGTAGAGGAAAAACCCGTTGACAAGTACGCGGATTACACCTACATTGCAAAGAACGTAAGGCTCCTCTTCCGTCACATTGTTGATTACAACGTAACCGTTGAGATCCAGAAGATCCTTGTTAAGACCCTTGAGAAGTTCGATAAGAGCGATCTTCACATTAGAGTCAGAGCAACAGTTCCCGATACTTCAACAGTTCTTCTTGAGTTTGTTGAATTCCCCGAGCAGGAAATGGATCTCCTCTGCGAGATCATCAAGTCGCTCGGCGCCGCCGGCATAGGCATCGCAAAAGCAGTCCTCGAGGATCCCAAGAAATAAGCTTCTACATTAATTATAATACATCAATAATAAAGAGCAGACATGCAAGGCGTAACCTGTATGTTTGCTCTTTGTCTATCAGTGAAGTTTTTGCTATCGCAAAAGTGAAGTTGTGCGATGCACAGTGAAGTTTCTCGCAAAGGCTCGCAGTTAAGTTAAGTTTGCCCTGAACTTCGCCGTTAGGCAAAACTGATCTCGTAAAGTGAACTTCATTATCTTAGATAACTTCACTTGCCCCGGGGCAAACTTAGTTAGCGTGATTTCCCCATAGGGGCATCACGCTACTCCTCGATAGCAATGGTTATGTAAAGCTTGTCCCCATAATAATAGGACTTTTCTTTTGCATCAACCCCCAGGGCAGAGAGCCGCTGAAGCGAGCCCTTAATGCTTTCGCGGAAGCTTGATACGGCGGAGAGCCTGTCCGCCTTGCCGATCCTTTTCGGCGCCTCCTGCTCGTAGAGAAGGTCGATGAGCGCCTCGGTTTCAGCCACGTTAAAGCCTCGCTCTCCGATCCTCCTGAGGGCAATATCCCGCGCGTTTTCGTCCTCCAGGCGGAGAAGCGCTCGGGCGTGTCGCTCGCTGAGTCCCAGCTCCAAGATCCTCTTTTTATGCTCCTCCGTGTGCTTCATAAGTCGTATTTTATTCGCCACGTAGGATTGGCTGACGCCAAGCTTTTTTGCCATCTCGGATTGGGTCAGGCCCATCATCTTCATCATACCGTTAATTGATGCCGCTTCTTCAAACATATTCATATAAGTCACCTCCTTGGCTATTATATCACGGGAAATGCGCGAGAAATGTCAAAACACGCCACCGCCAAAAAATAACTGAAATACCGACGAAATGTAAACTAAACTTGCCAAAAAACAAGAAAAACGGAGCTTTACCGACAAAAATCGGGGCTCCGTTTTTTATAAAATTATTTCTCACTAAGATTTCTTATGTAGTGGAAAATGTACTGCTGTGCTATTCCCGCATAATCTCCGAAGACTGTATGATCCAGCTTGCCGCCGAAGTATTCATCAATGGCTCTCTTCATCCAGACGTCGATGGGGAAGGCCTCAAGCCTGCCCATGCCGAAGAGGGCAACGCAGGACGCTACCTTATCGCCAACACCCAAAATCTTCTTCAGCTCGGTGAGAATTTCCTCAAAGCTATCCGCGCCCTCAATTGCCGCAAGATTGCACTCGCCTGTGTGAACTCTTCTTGCGGCATCAAGGAGATACTTGTACCTGAAGCCGGGATTTGCCGTAAGCATCTTTTCGGGCTCCAGGTAAACCGCCTCGGCAGTGGGAAAGCTGTAGCAGATACCGCATTTGCGGCATGCCTCGCCAAAAGCTCCGTCGCATAGCCCCTTGGGGCAAGCGGTAAGACCCTGCTTTTCTGCCAGGTTTTCGCCGTATTCGGCAGAGAGTCGGCGGATGATCTTTCTGATTCTCGGGATATTATTATTCTGCGAGATGATGAAGGAGAAAAGCGCCTCCCAGGCATCCTGCTTCAGTATGTGAATACCGCGGCTGACCTCCGCCGCCTGCTTCATCCACACCGAGTCGGTCCTATCCACTATCATCTCTCTTACTGCAGCATAGTCAAGATCAAGCCCGAAATAGCCCGTCAGCATCGGCAGATCGTCCGTATTCATGCCGTAGAAGATAAGCTCCCCGGGGCATCTCTGACCGACAAAGATCAGTCTGCCCATGGCAACGGTGAGATATTCTGTGTAATTTTCCTCTGTGACAAGCTCCTCATACCTGAACGCCTGACCGCATTCAAGAGTGTCCTTAAGGCTCATATCGCCAAGGCGAGAAACCACGAGCGCCACCCTGCCTCTGACCGTCTGTATTTCGGCTTCGGTTATTCTTTTCATTCCGCGTTTTACCCCCATCGCCAAAATCTTTTATAATTTTAGTATTTTTTTAGGTTTTACCCTTGAAAAATCTGCTGTTTTGTTGTATAATAGATTCGGCGTAATATTTTCTTTATTTATTTTAGCATAAAAAAGCGCGGATTTCAATAGGTTTTTTTCGCCAAAAGAGGAAAGGCCGATATCTGCGGAAAGGAAAATTTCTATGATCATAGAAAAAATTGTTATTAAGAGCTTTGGCGCGATCAACGATATGACTCTTGAGTTCTCACCCAAGATAAACGTTATCGAGGGCCAGAATGAAGCCGGCAAAAGCACTATAGCGGCGTTCATCAAATATATGCTCTACGGATTTGATTCGTCGGATAACGGCGAGGTCAGTGAGCGCAGAAAGAGGATCAGCTGGACCACCGGCATGGCTCAGGGCTCTATGTATATTAAGGCGAAAAACGGTAAGAGATACCTGATCAACAGAAGCACGGTAGCCTCCGACAATTCTCCCCGCCCCACCTACAAGGAGGAGTCATCCATCATCGATCTTGAAACCGGATCCCCCGCCTTTGGAAAGCAATGCGCAGGCGATGTATTCTTCAAGGTAGACAGCGCGCTCTTTGAGAACACTGCCTTTATCGGTCAGCTGGGCGGCTCGGCCTTCAGCGAGGATCGGGTAAAGGAATCCATAGAGAACATTATCTTCTCCGGCAACCAACAGATCAATAATCAGCGCGCGACGAACCGAATCTCCGAAAGAATGGAGGAGCTGGTTCATCAGAGCGGAAACGGCGGCGCGATCTACGATCTTGTTAAGCTGGAGAGTGAGCTTGAGGAAAAGCTCGAGGTCTGCAACGATGATAACAGACGTATTCTCATTAAGGAATCCGAGCTTCATAAAATAAAGGAAACAAGAGTTTTGGCGGAGAATAAGCTTGAAAAGCTTCGTGAGCTTGACGCATGCTACCGCAACGTAATGCTCATTCAGACCTTTGACGAGCTGCATAAGCTGGAGGAGGAGGCAGATGCCAAAGGTGAGGCATACAATTCCTTCATCGCCGAGAATACCAAGGCTGATTTTGCTCCCGACGAGAGCTATCTCACCGATCTTGCGGTTGCAAGAAAGGGCTTGAACGAAGCATATCACAGCCTGGGCGAGGCGAGAGAATCCTATGCGGAGCAGAGAGGCATAGTTGGTATAACCAGAGAAATTGAGAATGCCATCGCCCTTGCAGATGAGGAGGGCGGCGAGAATAATATCCTCAGCCGCGCGGCGGTGTTCTTTAAGAATATTGCCCTCGGTACATCCTTCACCATTCTGGGCGCTGTGGGCATTATCGCCGCAGTCGTTCTCTTCATCCTTGCAGGCGAGAATACCACCAATATCATTCTTCCTATAATTGTGGGTGTGGTATCACTTGCTTTTTCGGGCTTTTTCGGCTTCTCCCTTTTCACAAATTACAGAGCACTGAAGGCGCTGGAGGAGAGATTTGCCACCTCCACCTACAAGGATCTTCGCGGCAAGCTCGAGGTTATCCGTGAGGCGAGAACCAAGAGAGACACCCTTGCATCCTCCGTGGAAAATGCAAGACTCGCTCTCGAGCGCGCGAAGGAAAGATACGAGACGCAGAAGCGCGAGCTTACAGCCCTCATTCTCCGTTGGGGCGAGGAGCCTCCCGCATCCGATCTTAATCCCTTCCTTGATGCACTTGAAGGAAAGGTTCGCGCATATCTTGATGAAAAGAACCGTCTCTTTGACGAGAAGGTCAACATAGAAATCACCGTTCGCGAGATCCGCCGTACCCTTGCGGATAAGAGCGAGGTAGATATAAGAGCCCAGGTTTCTCCCCTTAAGAGAAAGGCTCTTGTAGGTATCAATCACGATGGCATTATCGAGGGTATCTCCGAGGCGAGAGCGGTTATCGCCGAGCAGGATAGACTTGCCTTTGATGCCGAAAACGAGCTTATGATGCTTAAGAGCAGAGCAGGCGATCCCGGCGAATACTACTCCAGGATCCACAATATATCAAAGCGCCGCCAGGAGCTTCACGATAAGCATAAGGCGTATTATATAGCACTGCGCGCTATTGAGAGCGCAACCGACAATCTTCGCAGAGAGATATCCCCGAGACTTGGTGATTACGCAACCAACCTTATGAGCATTATGACCGACAAGAAGTATACGTCCTTCGCTATTGATAATAATCTTCAGGTTACCTTCAAAGGGGAGACCGGTGACAATAAGTCGGTTGATTTCCTTTCCGGCGGAACACGGGACCTTGCCTATATCGCGGTAAGAGCGGCTCTTATTGATATGCTCTACAGCGAAAAGCCCCCCATCATCTTTGACGAAAGCTTTGCTCACCAGGATAATATCCGAGCAAAATCTATGATGAAGGGTATTGCGGGACTTGCTAAAGAGGGCTGCCAGAGCTTCATCTTCACCTGCCGTGGCAGAGAAGGCGTCCTGGCGAAGGATATCCTCAAGACCGCAGGCGTATTCAAGCTCTCTGTGGTAGAGGGAGACTGATAAATTTTATACCGATTGGAGTTAAAATGAGTAACAAAAAAAGAATTCTTCTCATCGGAAGCGCAAATATGGATCTTACGATGAATATGTATAAGCTTCCCGAGGCAGGCGAAGCTCTTATCGATGATGCGGGCGTAGCCTACATGCCCGGCGGAAAGGGAGCAAACGGCGCAATCGCTCTCACAAAGCTTGGCGCTCAGTGTATCTTCTCCACAAAGCTTGGTGCAGATGCCCACGGACAGAAACTTTACAGCTACTATAAGGAAATGGGCATCGATGCCTCCAACGTTATGGTTGACCGCGATTATCCCACCGGTCTTTCGGTGGTCATCAAGGAGTCTGACGGAAGTGTCAGAAAGATAATTT
This sequence comes from Eubacteriales bacterium, assembly GCA_045636465.1. Lineage (GTDB taxonomy): Bacteria > Bacillota > Clostridia > Oscillospirales > CAG-272 > UBA1740. Next base: position 11,433 of record JAZTXP010000043.1, on the reverse strand, counting down.
ATCCCGGAGCAAATTCCAATATTACCACAGAGCAGATCGTGGATGCCTTTAACTGTAATCCCGACGCGCTCTATCTCACCTTCGAAATTCCCTATGCTATGGCAGTTGCGGCGGCAAAGGTTGCTTCCACCAAGAATATTCCCATCTTCATCGCGGCAGGCCCGGCGAATAAGGAGCATGCCCTGGAGGCGCTTCCCACCTCGGAGATCGTTTGCGTGAACGAGAAGGAGGCATTTGAGTATACCGGCGTTATGCCTACTAACATCAACGATTCCCTCCATGCCTGCATAACTCTCCTTCGCCGTACAAGATGCAAGTACGTGGTTATCAAGCAGGGCGCGAAGGGCGCGTTCCTCTACGATGGAAAGCATTACGATACCCTCCCCGCTATTAGAACTGCCGGCAAGATAGTTGACCTTGCAGGCGCAGGGGACGTATTCAATGCGGCTCTTATATCGGAATATATGCGTAATGGCAGAAATATCAAGGCGGCTATTGTCTACGCGAACGCGGCATCAGGCATCGCTATCTCCAGGAACGGAGCGGCTGCTTCATTCCCCACGGATGAAGAGGTTAATGCTCTTCTGAGAAAATAATCGGCGAGCCCTCGGAGTGAAAAGAGCTTTTGAATGAGCCGCTCTAAAAGTGGGCAAATTGCAGATACTCTTCAAAAAGCAATACTTTTGCAAATAATTGGTTACAAAAAAACACATAACTCAGGTGAACACCGCTTAAAACGTATAAAGAAAGGTTAAAGGTATGAATTACTTACACAGTGAATTTTCCTTCAAATCCTCAAACGAAAAAAATAACATCCACGCAGAAATATATGCACCCGCCGAGGGAGAGATCCGCGGCATAGTTCAGCTTGCCCACGGTATGGTAGATCACGTTGGCAGATACACCGCTCTTGCGGATTATCTTACGGGCGAGGGCTTCGTATTCGCGGGCAACGACCATCTCGGTCACGGCAAAACGGTAGCTACCCCTGAGGACTTTGGCTTCTTCGGGTCTAAGGACGGCTACAAATATGTTGTGGATGATATCTATCTTATGAATCTGGAGCTTCGCAAAAGATATCCAGGCAAGCCTATTATCCTTCTCGGTCATTCCATGGGCTCCTTCATTGCAAGGCTTTATGCAGTGAAATATCCTACGAGCATTGACGGTATTATCATCCACGGCACAAGCGGAAAGAATCCCGCAGTTCCCTTCGGCAAGATCGTGGTCAAGCTCCTTCGCGCCATCAAGGGCGAAAGATACAGATCCGCATTTGTAAAGAAGCTTTCCTTCATGGGCTACAACTCCAAGTTTGATAAATCCGAGGGCGATGATGCCTGGCTCACTCGCAAGGGCGAGCTTGTGGCAGACCGCAAGGACGATCCCAGAACTAACTTTATTTTCACCCTCGCAGCCTATAACGATCTTTTCACAATGCTTGGCGAGTGTAACGGCAGCCAGTGGTATTCCGATTATCCAAAGAGCCTTCCTACTATCCTTATGGCAGGCGGTATGGATCCCGTAGGCAACTACGGCGAGGGTATCCGCGAGGTTTACGACGGCCTCTCAAAGGCAGGCGTAGTCGCTCTTGACGTAGAGATCTACGAGGGCGCAAGACACGAGCTGTTCAATGAATCTAACAGAGCAGAGGTGTTCCGTGACATCTCGGATTGGCTCTCGGGAATTTGTCCAAAATGCTAAAGGCTATTGCCATCGTAGGTCCTACCGCCTCGGGCAAAACCGCCCTTTCCCTTGCCGTGGCCGAGAGGCTCGGCTGTAAGATAATCTCCTGCGATTCGATGCAGATATACCGCGGTATGGATATCGGCACGGCTAAGGCCACCCCCGAGGAGCAGGCAAGTGCGGAGCATTTTCTCATCGATTTTCTTGACCCCCGCGAGAACTTCAGCGTGGAGCAATATCGCAGGATGGCAATGGATGCCGCAAGAGAGATCGCCGCATCGGGCAGTATCCCTCTTTTCGTTGGCGGAACGGGACTTTATATCGATTCTGTTATGAGGATCGAAAATTCCGCCGCGCCCGAGTCAAGGGAGGAGTATAGAGCGACGCAGATGGAGATCGTATCCCGCGAGGGAGGCGAGGATATCCTTTGGAATCGCCTTCGTGATGTTGATCCCGACTCTGCGGAGAAAATACATAAAAACAATGTAAAAAGGGTGATCCGCGCCCTTGAAATATACGATGCTACCGGCAAGACCAAGACCGTGCTGGATGGGGAGAGCGCTATGCCTAACCCTGAAATGTCGGTCAGAATGATCACCTTGGATTTCCATTGCCGCGAGACTCTCTACGATAGAGTCAACCGCCGTGTTGATATAATGATGGAGGAGGGGCTTCTCTCCGAGGTGAAGGCTCTCTACGGGGGCGGTATGCTTACCCCCGAGACCACCGCCGCTCAGGCAATAGGCTATAAGGAGCTGGTGGAGCATCTTGAGGGCAAATGCACCCTCTCCGATGCGGTGGAAAATATAAAGCTTGCCTCCCGCAGATATGCAAAAAGGCAGCTGACCTGGTTCCGCCACGAGAAGGATGCTCTAACGCTTTTTGTCGACCGCGAGGACGGCACGATGAAGGGGGCAGAGGAGCTTCTTTCCGAGGCGCTTGACCTTATCGGCGAGCTTTGATGCGGCAAAAGCGCAGATGACTCGATAAGGTGCAATGAAAAAAACAGAAAGAGAAAAATGTTGTTTCTCGGCTTTATAAAGTATATCGGAAATTCAATAATCAGCGAAAAAGTATTTTTATACATCTGCAGATATAAAAAGTAAAAAAGGATATTTGACAAGAAAGGTTTACAAAATGATACCTTTTGAACTAAAAGAAAAGCTTAAGGCAGGCGCGCTTTCTCAGTATAGCCACCTGTATAGCGATATAGAATATCAGACAAAGAGAATGATAGATGCCATAGAAAGGTTTGAGGAAAAGTACGGCTCTGAGCGAGACGTATACCTTCTCTCGGTACCCGGCAGAAGCGAAATTCTCGGCAATCACACCGACCATAACCACGGTAAGGTAATGGCAGGTGCTATTAACAGAGACATCATCTCGGTTGTGGCTAAAAACGACAAAAATCAGATAAGATTTTTCTCCGAGGGCTACCACGAGAGCGTTATCAGCATATCCGCCTCTCATGATCCTAAAAACTTCAGGCAGTTTACCTCCGCGGCGCTGGTTGCGGGAATGGTACGCGGCTTCACCGATATAGGATATTCGGTAGGTGGCTTTGACGCCTATACCACCACCGAGGTTCTAAAGGGAAGCGGGCTTTCCTCCTCGGCGGCATTTGAGGTAATGATAGGTAATATCCTCAACCACCTTTATAATAACGGCGAGGTAGATAATAAGGAAATAGCAAAGATCGCCCAGTTTTCCGAGAACGTTTACTTCGGCAAGCCCTGCGGCCTTATGGACCAGATGGCTTGTGCCGTTGGCGGCTTTGTTTATATAGATTTTGGGGATGAGAAAAATCCCGAGGTAACACCCATCAGATTCTCTCTTGGCGACCACGGATATTCTCTCTGCATCGTGAACACAGGCGGCAGTCACTCTAATCTTAACGATGACTATGCCGCAGTTCCCGCAGAGATGAAGGCGGTGGCAAAGGCCCTTGGAGGCGAGGTGCTTCGCGGTAAAACCAAGGCTCAGCTTATGAAGATAATGCCCGAGCTTCGCAAGACTGCAGGCGACAGAGCCATCCTTCGCGCAATGCACTTCCTCGCCGAAAACGAGAGAGTGGAGGCGGCAAAGGTTGCCCTTAAATCCGGCAGCATTGGCGAGTTTTTCCGCAATATCAGAGCATCGGGCAACTCATCCTATAAGTTCCTCCAGAACGTTTACACTACCCAAAACGTCCGCGAGCAGGGGCTCTCTCTTGCCCTCTGCCTAACAGAGCAGTTCCTTGAGGTACACGAGGGCGCATGCCGAGTTCACGGCGGCGGCTTTGCAGGAACTATTCAGGCATTTATAAAGAATTCCGATGTTGAAAAATACTGTGCTCTTATGGATTCCGTATTCGGCGAGGGGGCGACAATGCCTCTCTTCGTGCGTCCTCTCGGAGCGACAAGATTGTTCTGATAAAATCAGACCGTATTGCAAAACAAGGGATAAATGTAACTTTTAGTTTGCAAAAACGGCTAAAACAGAGAATAATAAAAAGGAGATATAAAAAATGGCAGCAAAGAAAACAACAAAAGATAAGGACCTTGACAAGGTGGCCCAGGATAAAAATGCCGCCCTTGAAACAGTCCTCGCTAAAATTGAAAGAGATTGCGGTAAGGGCTCTATTATGCGCCTTGGCGACAATGCGGCAATGAACGTTTCCGCAGTTTCCACCGGTTCTCTTTCTCTCGACTTCGCTCTCGGAATCGGCGGTATTCCCAGAGGAAGAATTACAGAAATCTATGGCCCCGAATCCTCGGGTAAGACCACCATCGCCCTCCACGTTATTGCGGAAGCGCAGAAGCAGGGCGGCAAGGCGGCATTTATTGATGCGGAGCATGCTCTCGATCCCCTCTATGCAAAGAAGCTTGGCGTTGATATCAACGAGCTTCTCGTTTCTCAGCCCGACTGCGGCGAGCAGGGTCTGGAGATCGCGGAGATGCTTGTAAACTCCGGCGCCATCGACGTTATCGTTATCGACTCTGTTGCGGCTCTCGTTCCCCGTCAGGAGATCGAGGGGGATATGGGCGCATCTCACGTGGGTATCCAGGCGCGCCTTATGTCCCAGGCGATGAGAAAGCTCTCGGGCGCAATCGCAAGATCCAACTGTATCGTTATTTTCACAAACCAGCTTCGTGAGAAGGTTGGCGTTATGTACGGCAACCCCGAGGTTACCACAGGCGGTAAGGCGCTGAAGTTCTACGCATCTGTTCGTATCGACGTTCGCCGCGTGGAGTCTCTTAAGAACGGTACCGAGGTTTACGGCTCTCACACTAAGTGTAAGGTAGTTAAGAATAAGGTTGCTCCCCCCTTCAAAGTTGCGGAGTTTGATATCCTCTACGGCTCGGGCATTTCCAAGTCCTCCGAGATCATCGATATGGCGATCCAGCTTGGCGTTGTTGAAAAGAGCGGCGCTTGGTTCTACTACGAGGGTGAAAGACTTGGCCAGGGTAAGGAAAACGTAAGAAAGCTTATTGAGTCGGATAAGGAATTTATGGACAAGCTTGAGTCAATCGTTCGCGATAAGGTTAAGAATATGGCCAACGAGGACGGCGCTGCAACAGACGAGGACTTCGACATCAGCGATTTTGACGAAGAGATTTAATGTTTGCCGCTGGCAAGGAGTATATTTTCGCTTCGCAAAAGTGATATGTTCTAAAACTTTGTTTTTAGAACGTGATATGCGACGTTCGTCGCGTGATATAGAAAGCTGTTGGCTTTCGTGATATGCGCTTCGCGCGTTGGTGTTGCTGCGCAACATAAGGGCAGGGCAGAGATGTCTTGCCCGAAAATATTAGTATGTAAACGGAGGTAAAAATGAGAAAGATCACTTACGTAAAAAGCGGTCCTGCCGAGGGCTCGCTGTATATCGGTCTTGTTTCCGACGGAGCAAGAGAAAAATTGTACATAAGCCAGACCGAGTACTCAAGATGCGGCGCTCCCGAAAAGGGCGAAGAGATCGACGAGGATACCTACTATCGCATGGCCAGATACGACGAATATCACAAGGCGAAAAAGAAGGCGCTCTCTATTCTTACCTACGGCGATAACAACCAAAAGAATCTTATAAGAAAGCTTCGCGTAGCAGGCTTTGCCCCCGACCTCGCTGAGATGATTTGCCGTGAGATGGTGTCTCTCGGTTACATAAATGAGGTGGATCAGCTTGAAAGGCTTATCCTCTCCGAGGCAAACGATAAGCTACAGGGTCCCAACAAGATTTTTGCCAAGCTCACCGCCAAGGGATACTCCTCCTCCGACATACGCGAGGTGATGATGTCTTTGGTTGAGCGCGAGGAAATAAACTTCAAAAAGAATGCGTACCGTCTCATCGAAAAAAAACTCCCCAAGGACGCTACGGCAGACGAAAAGAAAACTTTACTTTACAAAAACGGTTACAAATATGATTAAACGATTTATAAGCTATTATAAGCCACACTTAAAATTATTTATCCTTGACATGTTCTCCGCCATAGTTGTAGCGGTCTGCAACCTCTTTTATCCCCTCATATCCAGGGAGATAATCAACGGCTTCGCGGAGGGCTCAAGAGAGATAGGCTATCTTATCCACGCCGCCCTCTTCCTTCTGGGAGTATACGTAGTCAAGGCCATCTTCCAATACATAATCGGCTATTGGGGACACGTTGTGGGAGTCCGTATGCAGAGGGATATGAGACGTGATCTTTTTGCTAAATATCAAAGGCTTTCCATCTCCTATTTCGACGATCACAAGACGGGCGATCTCCTCTCGAGAATCACCAGCGACCTCTTCGATGTATCGGAGCTTGCCCACCACGGCCCCGAGGATATTTTCCTCTCCATTCTGATGTTCATCGGCTCCTTCATCGTTCTCTCTGATATCAGCCTTCCTCTTACCTGCATAATGTTCACGGTTGTGCCCTTCATCGTCTTCTTTACCTTCTTATCGAGAAAGACTATGCGCGCCGCAATGAAGAATTCGAGAGTACAGATGGCAGAGGTAAACTCCACCCTTGAAAACTCCCTGACGGGTATCAGAGAAACCAAGGCGAGAGTAGCAGAGCATCATGAGATGTGCAAGTTCAACGCATCAAATGAGCTTTACGCAAAGTACAGGCGCGATGCTATGTTCTCCCTTGGATTCTACCACTCCATAATGCAGCTTCTCACCGACTTGCTTTACCTTTCGGTCATCTGCGCAGGCGGATATTTCCTCTACACCAAGGATATCGATCCCGGCGACTTTACCGCGTTTATGGTATCTATCTCTATGTTCATCAACCCCATCAACCGCTTCGTTTCTCTCTTCGAGCAGCTTCAGCAGGGAATGAGCGGCTTCTCCCGCTTCCACGATATTATGAACGAGACCGACGAGGTGGATAACGGTACTGTCGAGCTTGATGAGATCAGGGGCGACCTTCAGTTTGATAACGTTTCATTTGGCTACGCTCCCGAATCAGAGGAGGGCGAAAAGCTGGTCATCTCCAATCTGAATCTCGCCATTGCGGCAGGCAAGACTCTTGCTCTTGTCGGCCCATCGGGCGGCGGAAAAACAACTCTCTGCAACCTTATCCCGCGTTTCTATAACGTTACCTCGGGAAGAATTCTTCTTGACGGCATCGACCTTCAGGATATTAAGCTCGCAAGCCTTCGTAAATGCATCGGCACTGTATCTCAGAGCGTCTTCCTCTTTGACGGAACTATCCGTGATAACATTGCCTACGGCACTGAAAATGCCACCGACGAGGAAATAATCGAGGCGGCAAAAAAGGCAAATATCCACGATTTCGTCCTCACTCTCGATAAGGGCTACGACACCGAGGTGGGCGAGCGGGGAGTTAAGCTTTCGGGCGGTCAGCGCCAGCGAATCTCCATCGCCAGAGTATTCCTTCAGAATCCACAGCTTCTCATTCTTGACGAGGCAACAAGCGCCCTTGATAACGCCACCGAAATGCAGATACAGGCAGCCCTCGAGGAGCTTTCAAAGGGCAGAACGGTAATCGTTGTTGCCCACCGTCTTTCCACAGTCAAAAACGCCGACGAAATAGTAGTCCTCGATTCAACAGGCGTAGTAGAGCGTGGTACTCACGATGAGCTGATTGAAAAGGACGGAGAATATAAAAAGCTATATTTATATCAGTTCAGAGACGCAGTAAATTGCGGATAATTTCGGTGAATACTTTGTTGCCGGCTTCTCGCCGCACATCGTCTTTCATCAAAATCCTCACTCAAATATAATGATTATGATGAAAATATAAAATTAAACGCGTAATTTTTCACACTGCGGGCGGTGACAGAGCTTTTGTCATTGCCCGCTTTTGCGCATTTTTACATACTCGTTTTACATATTCGTGTCTGAAAGCTTTATCGCTTACCCCGTTTTTCATCTATTTTTCCTTGAAACCTGCCAATTTAAATAACTGAAAAGCCCTATAAGAATAGTTATTTAGTTAGATTGCATAATAATATTATTTAGGTAAAAAAATATTTAAAATTCTTTTCAAAAACTATTGACAAACAGAGAATGAAGTGCTAAAATAGGTGTGATGTGCGTGACTGGGCTAACTATGTCATTTTGCACATTGAGTAAAAAACTATTGAATGCATTCCTATTTTATATAGATAGTGCTTGCGTGATAATAGTTAAACACTATATCAATCAAAGAAGGAGGAAAATCATGCCAACCTTTAACCAGCTCGTAAGACAGGGTCGTAAGGACAAGGTATCTAAGTCTAAGACACCCGCTCTCCAGAGAGGCTTCAACGCTCTTAGAAATGAGCCTATCGACCAGAGAGCACCTCAGAGAAGAGGCGTTTGCACTAAGGTTACTACTACAACTCCCAAGAAGCCTAACTCCGCGCTTCGTAAGATTGCAAGAGTAAGACTTACCAACGGAATGGAAGCTACTTCCTACATCCCCGGTATCGGTCATAACCTTCAGGAGCACGCGGTTGTTCTTATGCGTGGTGGACGTGTTCGTGACTTGCCCGGTGTACGTTATCACATTATTCGTGGTACACTCGATACTCAGGGTGTTGCTAACCGTAAACAGAGCCGCTCCAAGTACGGAGCAAAGCGCCCCAAGAAATAATAAGGTACAAATTGGGACGAAATATGTGCTCACGTGCTGTGTGATATAGTTGTTTACTAAGATCGCAAGACGAAGCACTAACGAATGTAATATTCGAGTACCTATGATATCATAATTTTAATGAAGGAGGGAAGTACAGTGCCTAGAAGAGGTCAAATTTCCAAAAGAGACGTTTTACCTGATCCTTTGTACAATTCCAAGCTTGTAACCAAGCTTATTAACAATATCATGTACGATGGTAAGAAGGGTGTTGCTCAGAGAATCGTTTATGACGCATTCGCAACAATTGAGGCTAAGAGCGGTGAGAACGCACTTGATGTGTTCACAGCAGCTCTTGAGAACGTAATGCCCGTTCTTGAAGTTAAGGCTCGCCGTGTAGGTGGTTCTAACTATCAGGTTCCCATGGAGGTTCGCCCTGAGAGAAGACAGACTCTCGGCCTCCGCTGGATCATCGGTTATTCCAGAAAGCGCGGCGAAAAGACTATGGCTGACAGACTTGCTGCAGAGATTCTCGATGCAAAGGCAGGTATGGGTGGATCTTTCAAGAAGAAGGAAGATACCCACAAGATGGCAGAAGCAAACAAGGCGTTTGCTCACTACAGATTCTAATCAGTATATTAAGGAGAAAAAAGGTAAATGGCAAGAGAATTTTCGCTTGAACGTACCAGAAATATCGGTATCATGGCTCACATCGATGCCGGTAAGACTACCACAACCGAGAGAATCCTTTTCTATACTGGTAAAACTCACCGTATAGGTGAAACTCATGACGGTTCCGCAACAATGGACTGGATGGCACAGGAGCAGGAAAGAGGTATTACAATTACCTCCGCTGCTACCACATGCTTCTGGGTTCCCACAAAGTTCCAGAAAGATCCTGATGCAGCAAAGGACAACAAGTACCGTATCAACATCATTGATACTCCCGGTCACGTTGACTTTACTGTAGAGGTACAGCGTTCTCTTCGTGTACTTGACGGTTCTGTAACCGTTCTTTGCGCAAAGGGCGGCGTTGAGCCCCAGACTGAGACCGTTTGGCACCAGGCTAATGAGTATAAGGTTCCCAGAATGTGCTACATCAATAAGATGGACATTATGGGCGCAGATTTCTACCGCGTTGTTAAGATGATTAAGGAAAGACTGCGCGCTAACGGCGTTCCCGTGCAGCTTCCTATCGGTAAGGAGTCTTCCTTCCGCGGAATCATCGACCTCATTGAGATGAAGGCTGACGTATATTACGACGACCTTGGTAAGGATATGAGAGTTGAAGAGATTCCCGAGGATATGAGAGAGCTTGCTGAAGAGTACCGTGCATCTATGATCGAGTCTATTTGCGAGACAGATGACGCTCTTATGGATAAGTTCTTCAATGAGGAAGAGATTACCAACGAGGAGCTTAAGGCAGCTCTTCGTAAAGCAACCCTTGATAATAAGATCATTCCCGTTTGCTGCGGTACATCTTATAAGAACAAGGGCGTTCAGAAGCTTCTGGACAACATTATTGAGTATATGCCCGCTCCCACAGATATTGAAGCTATCAAGGGTGTTAACCCTGATACAGGCGCAGAGGATTGCCGCCACGCAAGTGATGACGAGCCCTTCTCCGCTCTTGCCTTCAAGATCATGACCGACCCCTTCGTTGGTAGACTCTGCTTCTTCAGAGTTTACTCCGGCTCGGTTTCCAAGGGATCCGCTGTTTATAACTCTACAAAGGATAGCGACGAGAGATTCGGCCGTATCCTTCAGATGCACGCAAACGAGAGATCCGATATCGACGTTTGCTATGCAGGTGACATCGCTGCTGTAGTTGGCGTTAAGAACACTACAACAGGTGACACCTTCTGTGATGAAAAGCATCCTATCATCCTCGAGTCTATGGTATTCCCTGAGCCCGTTATCCGCCAGGCTATCGAGCCCAAGACCAAGGCAGGTCAGGAAAAGATGGGTATCGCCCTTGCAAAGCTTGCAGAGGAAGACCCCACCTTCCGTACCTACACAGACGAAGAAACAGGACAAACCATCATCGCAGGTATGGGTGAGCTTCACCTCGAGATTATCGTAGACCGTCTCCTTCGTGAGTTCAAGGTTGAGGCTAATATCGGTGCTCCCCAGGTTGCTTATAAGGAAACAATCCGCAAGCAGGTTTCTCAGGATACAAAGTATGCTCGTCAGTCCGGTGGTAAGGGTCAGTACGGTCACGTTAAGATCACTATCGAGCCTAACGAAACAGGTAAGGGCTATGAGTTCATCAACTCTGTAACCGGTGGTGCTATTCCCAAGGAGTATATCCCCGCAGTTGATGCAGGTATCCAGGGCGCAATGCAGGCAGGTATCCTTGCAGGCTACAACGTAGTTGACGTTAAGGTTACACTCTTCGATGGTTCTTACCACGAGGTTGACTCCTCTGAAATGGCCTTCAAGATCGCAGGTTCTATGGCGTTCAAGGAAGCTATGAGAAAGGCTGACCCTGTTCTTACAGAGCCTATCATGAAGGTTTCCGTAACAACTCCCGATGATTACATGGGTAGCGTTATCGGTGACGTAAGCTCCCGCCGTGGTTCTGTTGACTCCATGGAGCAGATCGCTCCCGGCGTTACCAGAGTATACGCTCACGTTCCGCTTGCTGATATGTTCGGTTATGCTACCGACCTTCGTTCCAAAACTCAGGGACGTGGTCAGTATGTAA
>JAZTXP010000042.1:0-30930 GCA_045636465.1 Eubacteriales bacterium | reverse complement strand
CTCACAGAACGACATGGCTACGATCCGACTTAACACCATCCATAGTGAACTGAGTAACGGCACCTGAGTTATCCGCAACAGGAACATAAGATGTTACAGGCTCATCAGTTATTACAACACCTGCCGCGTGAGTTGATGCATGACGCGGCATTCCCTCAAGCTTCATACTTGTGTCCACAAGACTGCGTATCTCATCATCCTTTAGGTAAAGCTGCTTGAACTCTGAAATTTCAAGTGCTTCTTTAAGACTTGAAACGTCATACGGTATAAGCTTGGCCACGGTATCTACCTTGCTGTAGGATATTCCTAAAGCTCTGCCGGTATCTCGTATGGCTGCTCTCGGTGCAAGCGTACCGAAGGTAACTATTTGCGCAACCTTGTCCTCTCCGTACTTACGCTTAACGTAATCTATAACCTCCTCGCGTCGATTATAGCAAAAATCAATATCAAAATCGGGCATTGATACTCTCTCGGGATTTAAAAATCTCTCGAAGAGAAGATCAAATTCCAATGGATCTACGTCTGTAATGCCTATCAAATATGCTATGAGGCTTCCCGCGCCTGATCCTCTTCCCGGGCCGACAGGAATATCGCTTCTTTTAGCGAATGCAACAAAATCGGCGACAATGAGGAAATAGGCGTTAAATCCCATTTTATCTATTATCGAAAGCTCATATTCTATTCTTTCAAGATATTCCTCTTCGGTATGCTTATTAAAGCCGAATCGACCATCGGCTTTTTTAGCACTGAATCCCAAATATGAATCCTCTCGCAGCTTTTCAGCATGAGTTTTTCCGTTTTCGGGAGTGAAGGTAGGGAGATGCAGCTTATCAAATTCAAAGTCAAAGTTACATTTCTCTGCTATTTTTGCCGTATTATCAACAGCATCATCAAAGGATGCGAACAGAGCACGCATTTCTTTTTCGGTTTTGAAGTAAAACTCATCGGTTTCAAATCCAAAGGGACGGCCGTCGGAAACTAGATTTCCGGTCTGAATGCACATCAGAGTTGCTTGAACGTTAGCGTCCGAGCGTTCAAGATAATGAACGTCATTGGTTGCTACCAAAGGAATATCAAGCTTTGATGACATCAATTTCAGGGCATAAGCAACCTTTCTTTCGTCATCAAGTCCGTGATTCTGTATTTCAAGATAAAAATCTTCCCCAAAAATATTTTTGAGTTCGATTGCTGCATTTTCCGCTTCGCCGATATCTCCTGCGAGTATATACTGCGGTATCTTGCCTGCCACGCATCCGGAAAGAGCGATCAGTCCCTCGCTATGAGCAGAAAGGAGCTCCATATCTATTCTAGGTCTTGAATAAAAACCGTCTATAAAGCTCATTGAGACCATATAGCACAGATTGCGATAACCGATCTCATTTTTGCAAAGAAGTATAAGGTGGTTGCCTGAGCTGTCAAGCTTTCCCTCTTTAAGAAGACGGCTTCTGCGGGCTACGTAAACCTCGCATCCTATGATAGGCTTTATTCCCTTGGATTTAAGAGCTGTATAAAACTCTACCGCTCCATACATTACACCGTGATCGGTAATAGCTACCGCATCCTGTCCGTCGGCAATGGCCTTATCTGCTATTGACGATATCCTGGTAAGTCCGTCAAGCAGACTGTATTCTGTATGCAAATGCAAATGAACAAAGTTTCCCATGAGCGTCTCCTTTCTTTATTTATCGTTTCCAAGAAGCTTTTCCGAAAGCTCCAAAATCTTATTTAGCCTATGAGCCAGGCCGGACTTTGAAATGGGAGGTACACTTATACGTGCAAGCTCTGCAAGTGTAAGGTCGGGGTACTCCATGCGTAGTCTTGCTGTCGCAGCAAGCTCTTCCGGCAGTGATGATAATAACTTGGCTTTATCAAGCTGAGCTATAACATTGTTATACTTTATAGCCGCATCTACGGTCTTGGATATATTTCCTGCAGTACAGTTAGAGACTCTCTGAACGTAATTATCCAGCTCCGAGGTTATCTGCTCATTCATAATTGCAAAAATGCTGCTATTCATAGATGCCCTTGCAGTAAAGTCCTCAATTTTTGCGCTATGACGGTAATAAACTACTCTGCCCGTTTTTTTATTGGCAATATTGGGAGTTATATCTATAGAATTCAAATATTCAACAAATTTATCCGTTCTGTCTCCAAGAGAAAATTCAAGCAAGTACTGTCTCTCGGGATCACATATTTTGCCTGAGGATAAAAATATCCCGCGAAGAAATGCAGATTCACATGCTTCGCATTTTGAAGCGAATAATTCACCGCCATTTTCTATGTTTTTAATATATTTCGCCGCTGCTGCAGATTCAAATTCTGCAAAGAGATATCTGCCTCCCTTGGAAGAATGGCGAGGTGATATGCTCCTTGAATAAAACTCCTTAATCAGTCGACCGATAAATTCAAGAGTTTCAAGTTTCTCCGCTCTTACCGATACAATATCGTCACCTACGATAGTAGCGCGGCCAAAAAGAAAGCCCATCAGAATTGATCTTCTGCAGCAGGATGATTTATAGCTTTGCTTTATTATTTCGTTCTTTTGCTCTGATGAAAAGGACATTTCATTTTCCTTTGTAAATTTCTATTTCTTCTTTAAGCAAAACACCGTACTTTTCATAAACTACGTGTTTTACATATTCCACAAGTGACAAAAAATCGTCAAACGTGGCATTTCCTTTATTGACTATAAAGCCTGCATGCTTTTCTGACACTTGTGCATCTCCTATTGAATATCCCTTCAGTCCCGCCTCGTCAATAAGCCTCGCCGCATAATCTCCCCGAGGGCGCTTAAATACACTTCCCAAAGAAGGGTAAGCCATGGGCTGACTCTTTACACGTTGCGCTTTGATATTTGATATTTGGTTTAATATTTCTGAAGGAACACCTTTAGTGACACGAAAATCAGCATATAGAATAACAAGTGGTGCATCCTTGAATATGGATCTTCGATATCCAAAGTTTAAGTCCTCGCCAACAAGTTTGACTATGCTTCTTTTTTCGGTATCATACGCTGTAACGGAATCTATTATGTCTGCAATTTCCGTGCCAAAGGCGCCTGCATTGCTTTTGATCATTCCCCCAACACTTCCGGGAATCCCGCTGAGCGCAGAAAAGCCGCTTATGCCTTCTTTTGCCAGCAGATATGCAAGAGAGGATATTTTCTCGCCTGCATAGAGCCTGATGCTTCGTTCAAGCTTTACTAAACCCTTTAATTTATCTGTTTTGATCAGAACAGTATTGATCCTTCTGTCATCCATCAAAACATTGGTTAAACGGCCAAAAACTTTATAATCAATTTTGTTTTCCAAGAGAAAATCCAAGGCAGTTATAAGTTTCTGCCGGGTATCGGGAAAAATCACCTGCGAGGCAATACCTCCGATCTTAACAGATGAATAATTTTTCAGCCATAGATTCTCTTTATATTCGACTTCATTCATTTTAAGAAAATCCAAAAGCTCTTCTTCCATGAATGGTCTCCATCAAATTTATATGTAATTTTTCTTTTCGGCAAGCATATCCTCTGCCGCCGCGCGCTGAGCGCTGGTTATGTTGATACCGCCGAGGATTCTCGAAAGCTCATTAATTCTTCCTTCGGTATCAAGAACCTTTACTCCGGTCTCTGTCTCTCCGTTTATGTCACTTTTGCTGATAAGGAAATGCTTATCGGCAAGCGATGCTATCTGCGCGCTGTGAGTTACGGAAAACAGCTGCGTGGTCTTAGAGAGAGACAACATTTTTATGCCTATCTTTCTAGCGGTCTTTCCCGAAACGCCCGTATCTATCTCATCGTATATCACGGTGGGGATTCCGTCCTTATTCGAAATTACACTCTTAAGGGCAAGCATAATTCTTGATAATTCACCGCCTGATGCTATTTTTGCCAGGGGCTGGGGATCTGCGCCACGGTTTGCGCTGATATAGAATTCAATAAGATCTCCGCCGTCCTTGGTAAGAAGTCTTTCTTCGCCCTTGGTCATCTCCTTAAGCGAAACGAAAAATACTACCTTTGGCATATCTAAAAACTCAAGAGTATCCTTTACAGTATTTTCTAAGGCTTTAGCGGCAGCGGCTCTCTTATCGTGAAGCTCACGGGCAAGTGCAAGCGCCTCATTATATGCCTTGCGCTCTTTATGATGAAGCTCCTTCAGGATTCCATCGGAGTTCTCCAGAGTTTCGAGCTCAGCTTTTGCCTTACTGCAGAATTCAAGAACGTCGCGAACGGTACTGCCGTACTTACGTTCAAGTTTAGATATTTTATCAAGCCTTGATTCTATTTTATTAAGTGTGGTTGTGGGATCACCGTCGATATCATCGATAACCGCATAAACCTCCTCGGCTATATCGTCCACCTGATAAAGACATTCTCTTAAGCGATCTGCGTATTCCGAGAATGCGGGTACTACATCAGAAATCTGATTAAGGGCCGCCATACTTCTGTCAAGAAGATATGAAACACTTCCCTTTTCGCTTCCCTTCAGCGCCTTAAAAACATACTCGGAGTTTTTAGTTATTTTCTCACTGTTCTTCAGCTTTGCGCGCTTCTCAACGAGAACATCCTCCTCGTCCTCTTTAAGGTTTGCCGACTCGATGTCCTTGATCTGATACTGGAGTATTTCCTTCAGGCGCTCGCTCTCGGTAAGCTTTTCACTTACCTCGCGTATCTCTTTTCGGATTCCTTCGAGAACTCCAAATGCTTCCTGATATCTGAATTTCAGCTCGCCGATATCGGCGTAAACATCCAAGATCTCAAGATGATTTTTGCTATCCTGAAGAGATGCGGTATCCGTCTGTCCGTGAACACTGACCAAAAGAGGGGTAATACTTTTAAGCATAGAAAGACTGATGCTTCTGCCGTTGATCATCGCCCTGGATTTTCCATCCTGGCTGACAGTCCTCTGTAAAAGTATTTCTCTGTCCTCCGGCACCTCGATGCCCAGCGCAGAAAGTCCGACAACCGTCTTTGAAGAAAGGTCAGCAAACAAACCGCTTACCATTGCCTGCTGTTGGCCGGTACGTATAAGCTCTCGATCGGCTTTTGATCCAAGCAAAAGGTTTATACTGTCTATTACAACTGATTTTCCAGCGCCGGTCTCACCTGTAAGCACCATAAATCCCTCCGAAAAATCGAAGTCAATGCTTTTGATTACCGCCACGTTTTCTATATGGAGAGATATTAACATTTATTTTCTCCGTTTTCGTTTGATTTAGTTTCCGAGACCGAAGTCTTGCTTAAGCACAGACTCTATTTCTCCAGTCATTGCAGAGGTTTTTGCTACGAGCAGCAATGTGTCATCGCCCGCGACACTGCCTACTATCCCCGGTATACTAAGAGAATCGATGCATACACCTACGGCATTGGCCATACCGGAGAGTGTCTTTACTACGATAATATTCTCTGCCGACTCAATATGTACGATAGACTCTGTTATAGCGGAATTGAGAACAGGCGTGCTGGCTACTGTCTTAGTGCTTGGAGAAACATATTTATAGGTTCCTCTTCCTGTAACTCCCTTTACAAGGCTGAGCTGCTTTATATCTCTTGATACCGTAGTCTGCGTTACAACGTATCCCGCCTCACGAAGCCTTTCAATAAGCGTCTCCTGAGTGTCAATATCATATTTTTCGATAAGCTCTAAAATCTTCTGTTGTCTTGCGTTTTTCATTTTTGTTCCTACTTTATTTGTTATTATTCGATGTTGTTAAGTATTTTTAATTTGTTAAACAACGTGGTGAACATGTTGTTTTCAGAGAACGTAAGCATCTTAAAGCGCTTTTTGCTTTTCTTTATCACACAAAAGTCGCCATTATTCAGTGAGTCAAATAATCTTCCGTCGATGCTCACCTTAAGAGGGGTGTTACCGATATTGGTAACCTTTAATTCTTCCTTTGCGCTGTAAACTATGGAGCGATCGAAGAATGAGTGAGGAGAAACCGGCGTTGCGGTAATAGAATCCAGGTTATGAGATATTATGGGGCCGCCTGCGGAAAGAGCATAAGCGGTAGATCCCGCCGGCGTTGCTAATATAACTGCGTCCGCCCTATACTTAATCGCTTCGCGCTTGCTGTTTTCAAGGCAAATATCCGCAATACCAAGATATTCCGAATGAGACACAATTATATCATTCACAGCAAGTCTTTCCGCCTTTGTGCTTATTCCGTTTTTGAATATTTCGGTCTCAAGAAGGATTTTATCCTCCACGATATATTCGTTTTCGTCTTTAAGCTTGACAAGCGAATCGAGCTCGTCAATTTCCACTTCGCTCAGATATCCAAGATTACCGAGATTGATTCCAAGCAAGGGAATATTAAATGATATGGCTACTTTCGATGCTTCGATAACCGATCCGTCTCCGCCGATTACCAGCACAAGCTCCGCGTCATGGGGATAAGTGTCGAAATACTTCGCCTTACTACCGATTATTGATGAAAACTCGGAGCTTATCATCGGTATCATATCAAATTCCAAAAGTTTATCCACAACGCGAGAGGTTACCGAAAGATCGGGATCCTTCAAGGTGTTAGGGATCACTAAAATTTTATTCATATACTTTCTCCATTTCGGAAATGTGCTAAAAATTCAATATTGCCGTCACCGCCAACTATGGGCGATTCCATCAGAGATATTAGAGTAAAGCCGATGCTCTTTGCAAATTCCACGACCTTATCAACCGCTTCTTTTCTGATTTTATCATTTTTGACGATGCCGCCTTTGCCAAGTCCGCTTTTTCCGACCTCAAACTGAGGTTTGATAAGACAGATAAAATCCGCACAGGGCGCAAGAACGTTTCTTATCGAAGGCATTATATAGGTCGCGGAAATGAATGAAACGTCCATAACACAAATCTCGGGAATATACGGAAGATCCGATGATTTCATATATCTTGCGTTATAATTCTCTATTGATATAACACGGTCATCACGCCTTAAGCTGTCAACGAGCTGATTCGTCCCGGAATCAACGGCAATTACTGATACTGCTCCCTTTTGCAGAAGGCAGTCGGTAAATCCTCCGCTTGATGCGCCTATATCCAAGGCTCTCTTGCCCGAAACCGTTATCTCGAACGCCTCAATTGCCGCCTCCAGCTTCAAACCGCCCCTGCCGACGTATTTTTTGGAGCTTTTGTCAACTTCAACGAGCGCCCCCTCGGTTACGTCGAACGAGGGCTTGGTCACCGTCTTGCCATCAACCTTTACTGCAGATGACGTAATAAAGCCCTTTGCCTCGGTTCGGCTGGAAACAAGCCCCTGTTCGGTCAAATAAATGTCAAGCCTCATTACAGTATCTCTGTATCAAAGGGAGAGTCGGTAATGCTTCCGTCTTCCTTTTCAAGAAGTATTCTTACCTGCTCCTTTGCACCGTCAAGCTGACTGTTACAAACTCCGATAAGACCTATAGCTTCGGAAAAAGCCTTTAAGGATTCTTCAAGAGTCATATTTCCGCTCTCAAGATCCTTTACCTTTTCTTCAAGCTCGTTTATTGCATTTTCAAATGTTAATTTTTTCTTGCTCATAATATATCCTCACAGATCTCAATAACTTCTGCTTTAATTTTTCCATTGTTTATTTTTATCGATACGGTGTCGCCTACTTGTACATTGCTTACCGTAGCCAGGTCTCCGTTTTGCTTGATAGTAAGCGAGTATCCCCTTCCAAGAATGGATAAGGGATTTAGGGCTGAAAGCTTTTCTGATATGGTGATAAATCTATTGCCCTCGCGCTCGAGCTTTCGGCCAATAGAAAGAACTATTGATTCTCCTGCACGAGCAACCCTTTCCGTAAGGGCATTGAAATAAGCTTCAAGTCTTCCTTCGATAAGCTTACTACGCAATGCAGAAAAGCGCTCCTCTGAACGCTCGAGCTTCCTTTCAAGAGAGCTTGAAGCCCTGCCGACATAAGAGTCAAGTCTCATATAAAGCTCACGTATATCCGGAACTGCAAGCTCCGCCGCCGCAGATGGCGTTGGCGCTCTCATATCCGAAACGAAATCGCAAATCGTAAAGTCGGTTTCATGACCGACGGCAGAAATCACGGGAACTCTTGCATCGAATATCCTTCTTGCAAGCCTCTCACTATTAAAAGACCAAAGATCCTCGATAGATCCGCCACCTCGTCCGATAATTATCACATCGGCAAGCCCGCTTCTGTCAAGATAATCAAGACCGCGGATAAGGCTTTCCTCCGAGCCGGATCCTTGCACTAAGGCGGGATAAATATATATTTTTGCCAAGGGGAATCTTCTGCCGACCACGTTGATAATGTCGCGAACTGCCGCGCCTGTAGGAGAGGTGATGACTCCTATTCTTTCGGGAAAACGGGGTAAAAGCTTTTTATGCTCATCGTTAAAAAGCCCCTCTGCCGAAAGCTTTTCCTTTAATTGCTCATAGGCTAAATACAGAGCACCTATTCCGTCGGGCTGTATGGAGCTGACGTAAAGCTGATATGCGCCATCTCTTGTAAAAACGGATACCGAGCCGTGCGCAATGACCTTCATTCCCGATTCAGGCATGAATTTCAGCCTTGATGCTGATGAACGGAACATAACAGCCTTGATCTGTGCTTCTCCGTCCTTAAGCGAGAAATATAAATGACCGCTTCTATGATAAGTAAAGTTCGATATCTCGCCCTTTACTGTCACAGATGACAAAAAACGACTGGTATCAAACATATTTTTGATGTAATTATTAAGCTCGGAGACGGATATTGCTTCCCCTCCACGCTCTCTTAGTGAGTTTATATCCATTAATTTTTACCTTCTTTAAGAAAGGCCCTTCTGGCAAGCTCCGCTATTCCAACTGCATTATCGGAAGAAAGCGACGGCTCTGCAAATACGGCATCAAACCTTTCGCTAAGCATTTTTCTTATAATAGAGTTGCACATAACACCACCTGCATAGACGAAGATTGATTTCCCGAACTCCTTTTCATAAGCTTCCGACATAGCAATTATGCTTCTACCTATAAAATTCAGAACAAATGCGCTTACCAGGGATTTATCCTCGGTTTCGCGATATAGCTTCGCTGCCATGTTTTCAAGACCGGAAAGGTTTACTGTCATACCCTTTGATGAAATCGGGCACCTCGGTATTTTTTTATTATTTTGAATGGCGAGCTCTTCGAGATGAGGGCCTGCAGGAAAACGAAGCCCCATAAGCACACCTATTCTGTCTATGATCTGACCTGCATTAATATCTGCAGTTCCGCCAAACAGCTCGGTTTCAAACCCCGAGTTAACAGATCTAACCTTCACAAGCTCGGTCGTTCCGCCCGAAATATGAAATGCCGCAAACTCATCATCAAGAATGGATTCCTTACCCGAGGAAATAACCGCCGCCATTATATGACCGCACTGATGCGAAAAGCTATAAAGCGGTATGCCCGACACAGACGATATTGATTCTGCCGCCGAAACGCCTGCAAGAAAGCAAGGCATATACGATCCCTCAATATTTCTTGGTCTTTGGCTAACACCGATGGCAACCGGGGTGTTACCGTTCAGAATCTCTCTTACCTGCTGCATCAGCGAAGGAATGTTCACAGTGTGTAAAAACAACGCATCTGATTGGCGCAATCCGCGTTCTCCCTCCTTGACCCGTAAGGGGCACTTAAGATTGCCAATGACTCTACCGTCAATATCCACTATTGCAACCGATGTGGTGTAGTTGCTCGTATCAATTCCGAGAATGACTTTTTCGGAAATCATTTTTTGCCAAGCTCCTCTGCTACGGCGTTAAGAACACCGTTTACAAAGCTGTAAGTTTTTTCATCACCGTACTTTTTCGCAAGCTCAATAGCCTCGTTTATTGATACTCTTCCGGGAATATCGGTAAGATACAGCATCTCATATGTAGCAAGTCTGATAATAGCACGAGATACCGGCGATACTCTATCGCTTCTCCAGCCCTTGAAATGCTTCTCGGTAACAGACTCAATATCGGCAAGGTGCTCCTCGCTTCCAAAGAATACTTTTTCTACATAATCATCATATTCGAGCTCTCTTGTGCTTACTGCCTTTTCAAAAATCTCTTCGCTGCTTTCATCTTTTTTGCATATTCTCTCGAAAATAAGGATGAATGCATTCTCTCTGGCTAATTTTCTTTGCATAAATAAAACCTCGCAATAAATATTTCACAAAGTATATTATACTATTATGCGCACGAAAAGTCAACTGATTTTTGATAAATATTTTTATTTATGCAAAAATAGCAATCCTAAATGCATTTTATTGCACATTTCGTTCACAGGGGGCTAAAAGCAAATAAGGTATAGATTGATTTTTTGACAAAAACCACTAAATATTCTTACATTAATGCACCAAATTTGCATTTTACCTCTTGCAAAAACTCAGCGAATATGTTAAAATAAATGAGTTAAATGAAATTTGGCATATTTTCATTGTCCGAAAATGAAAATCGATGCGAGAGGAGACAAAATGTATTACTATTTGAAAGGAGAGCTTGCATACAGAGAAGGCAATATTTGCGTTATCGACTGCGGCGGAGTTGGATACAAGCTCACCGTAAGCATGATAACCGCAGAAGCAATGCTGACTAAGCTCGGTAAGCAGGTTCAATTATACACGCATCTTGCAGTAAGAGAGGATGGAATAGAATTGTTTGGCTTCGGCTCATGCGAGGAGCGCGAATGCTTTAACAAGCTCATAAGCGTCAGCGGCATTGGTCCAAAGGTTGCACTCAGCATCCTTTCCACCCACACACCCGATAAGCTGGCCATTGCAATTGCCGGCGAGGATGCGGCGCTCATAGCGAAAACCCCCGGCATTGGCAAAAAAACCGCTTCAAGGATCATACTCGAACTTAAGGACAAACTGACTGTTGATGCCAAAGAATTATACAGTTATGATATTTCTGCCCCGATTTTAAGCTCAAAAAACGCAAATTTATCTGAAGCTATGGAAGCTCTGATGGTTCTCGGTTACGATAAATCTACTATTACCGGTGCGCTTAAGGGCGTTGATCCTTCTATGAATGCAGCGGACATAATCAAGGCTGCGCTCAAGAAATTATCACGATAATCCGAAAGGAACTTACAGATTATGATGGAAGAAATCAGCGAATTCGACTTTGAAAATCGAATCGTTTCTAACGAATATGATTCCGAGCAAGACGGTGAGGTCGAAAACTCGCTCAGGCCAAAAACGCTCGAGGAATACGTAGGTCAGGAAAAAGCGAAGTCGAACCTGCGTATATATATAGAAAGTGCAAAGCTGAGAGGCGAAGCACTGGATCACGTGCTTCTTTACGGCCCTCCCGGCCTTGGAAAAACTACACTGGCATCCATTATTTCAAATGAAATGGGTGTTAATATAAGAACGACATCGGGCCCCGCAATAGAAAAACAGGGTGACCTGGCGGCTATACTTACAAATCTTGCCGAGGGAGACGTTCTTTTTATTGATGAAATACACAGACTTTCAAGAGCTGTTGAAGAAATTCTATACCCTGCAATGGAGGATTATGCTCTCGATATCATTATTGGAAAGGGCCCCAGTGCCAGATCAATAAGGTTGCCCATTCCCAGATTCACCCTGGTAGGTGCTACTACAAGAGCAGGACAGCTCACTACTCCTCTGCGCGACAGATTTGGAGTGCTACTCAAGCTCGAGCTTTATTCAAATGAGGAGCTTGCTGACATTGTAAAGAGATCTGCCTCAATACTGGAAATCGATATCACGGATGAAGGTGCTATCAGAATCGCTTCCAGATCGAGAGGTACACCCCGAGTTGCAAACAGACTTCTGAAAAGAATCAGAGATTTCGCCCTCGTCAAGGGCGACGGAACTATAACGTCTGAGATTGCCAACTACGCTCTTAATGCTCTTGAAATTGATGAATTGGGACTTGACAGCACCGACAGAAGAATGCTCGAGGCTATAATTAAATTCTATGGCGGCGGCCCTGTTGGTTTGGATACTCTCGCCGCAACTATTGGCGAAGAAGCGATAACAATTGAGGACGTTTATGAGCCCTATCTGATGCAGATAGGTTTCCTCGCAAGAACTCCGCGAGGACGCTGCGCAACAAGGCTAGCATACGAGCATCTGGGGTTGCCATACATTACAAATTAAAACAAAAATCACAAACTGCCAAAAAATATATGGCAATTTGTGATTTTTTTGATTTTTATGAGTTTGTGCTTCTCATTTATAAAATATAGTTTTATCAAAGCGAGAACGTGCTTTTTGCAGTTTTTTTACCTCTCACAAAACGTTATTTGTCCGCAAATTCAAGAAAAGCGTTACTTATTTACGCAAACTTTCGATAGCAGTTTTTCTATCGGCAGAATTCAAAATATAACTTCCCGCAACAATGATATCTACTCCGAGATCTCGAAGATACGGAGCGTTTTCATTATTAACACCGCCGTCAACCTCTATTAATGTATTAAGCCTGCGGCGGGTTATCTCTTCCTTCAGGAGCGCGATCTTTTCTGCAGCTTCGGTAATAAACTTTTGTCCCCCGAATCCCGGCTCAACCGTCATGACAAGCACCACATCACACTTTGGCAACAAATTAAATATTTCATGAGCAGGAGTTTTGGGGCTTATTGAAAGGCCAGATTTTTTGCCGCGAGCGCGGATAGTATCCAAGATTGATTCGGCGTTTTCTGTCGCCTCATAATGGAAGGTGAGCAGATCTGCTCCGCAGTCTATGAATCTTTCGGCATACTTTTCCGGATTGACAATCATTATATGTACGTCGAAAAACATATCGGTGTGAGAACGCAAAGACTTTACTACCGGAAGTCCTATCGAAATATTGGGAACAAAGACGCCGTCCATAACGTCGATATGAAGCATATCTGCGCCTGCAAGCTCAAGGGATCTTACCTCTTTTTCCAGATTTGCAAGATCTGCAGTCAGTATTGAGGGAGAAATTTTAACCATTTATCTATTCCTGTTCTGTGCACAAATTATTATATATATGAAATATTAGTAACATATATACTATATTAACATAAAATATTTAAGAGCAAGACTCGGCTTATTATAACGATCGGAATGTGAAGCTATAGGACGTTTGAGAATATGATCGTTATAAGAGTCTTTGATTGGGGTTGTCTTTCGTGGCAACCTCTTATTTTTTTCATAGTCGATCCCGGGTGTCCGTTTTTTAACGATGTATCTATTTTCTTGAAATGAGAGCTATGGCAATGGCTTTTATACCTTCGCCTCTGCCTGTATATCCCATACTTTCCTCGGTAGTGGCTTTTATACTGACGAAATCTGCATTCAAATTGAGTGCCGCGGCTATATTGCGGCGCATATCTTCTATATATGGGGCGACTTTAGGACGCTGCAGTATTATTGTTGAATCAATATTAACAAGCTCGTAGCCGCATTCAGACAAAGTATTCCCTACGCGGCGCAGAAGCTCTATACTGGATATACCTGAAAATTCAGGCGACGTATCAGGAAACATTTTTCCTATATCGCCTCTCGCCATCGCTCCGAGAATGGCATCCATAATCGCATGTACCAGAACATCCGCGTCTGAATGACCGAGAAGCCCCTTTTCAAAAGGAATATCTACTCCGCCGAGTATGAGTCTTCTCCCCTCTACAAGTCTATGGGCATCGTATCCTTGTCCTATTCTAAATCCAGGCATTTTCCGGCTCTCCTTTTAAGTATAAATTCTGCATACTCAATATCACGTGGATAGGTAATCTTTGGATTATCATTCGCAAGAACCACTGCGGTGATCTCTTTCCCGATGCCCTCAACTAGCATATTGTCATCGGTGACCGAGAAGATATCAGATACATTCATAAGCGCACTTTTGTATACATCACAGGAAAATACTTGTGGTGTCCCGGCCAATGCCAATGCATCTCTTGAAGCCGTTCCAAGTATACAATTGCCCTTTATGCACTTGACGGTATCCACAATAAGCGACACAGCGCTGGCCGCGCCGCTGGCATACGCTGCTTTAACTACAGAGGAAATATCCTCAGATGTGATAAGACATCGCGCACCATCGTGTATAGCAACGTGAGTTGTTTCCGAGGGTATAGCGAGAAATCCCTGCTTAGCTGATTCGGCGCGGCATGCTCCGCCCGGGACCACCTTGTGAAGCTTTCTACCAAGAAAAAGCAACTCGGAGTTTACAAAATCCATATCCTCCGGGCGAGTAACAACTACTATTTTGTCGATATCATCGCATAGAAAAAAGGATTCTGCAGCCCTTGCAATAAGACTTTTTCCAAAAAGAGACATTCGCTGCTTAGGAACATTCGAGCAAAGACGAGTGCCTTCGCCGGCAGCTAAAATTACAGCTGTGGTATATTTGTGTGTTTCTGTTTTGCTCAATTCTGCTCTCCTTTTTCTTGCAAATTTTATTTTCCTATTTTGTAAAATAGCGATAAAATTCCAAAAATTTTAATCATCTACTTGTATTTTATCACAAAATTAACACAAATGGAAGGTGTTTTTGCTTTTTTTGTAAAAAATTTTAATATTTTTTAATTTTTTTCTAAAAAACTATTGATTTTTTTTATAATATATATTATAATAGATGCAGAGTGGCGAATTTAGGCATAAAATCCCTTAAAATACCACACTTTTACCACATAAATCCCACAAATTCAAAGGATAGGAGGAAATGCAACATGCAATACAGCTGCGTAGGAACGTTTATACATACTATTGACAAGAAAAACCGCGTGTTTATTCCCTCCAAAATTCGCGATGTACTGGGAGAAACATTTTACATCACCAGAAAGCCCAAGGGCTATCTTACCATATACAGCGAGGACGGCTGGATAGAATACGTTAAGAAAATACAGAGCTTACCCGAGTCGGTAGCCGGTCAACTTCAGGATTTCCTTATCGGAGGCGCACAGAGATGCACTACCGACACAAGTGGAAGAATCGTTCTTGAAGCCAGATTGGTTGAGCATGCCAAGCTCACCAAAAATGTAGTTTTTGTTGGACATGCTAACCAGATCAGAGTTTGGTCTGAAGAAAGCTGGATCGAACGCGAGCGCGAGCAGGATCTTGAAAAGCTCAATAACTTAATGGAAACCTTCAATCTTTAATACTTACGGGAAGGATACCCGACCATGTCGAATATAGTTTTTTCTCATACGTCGGTTCTTCTATTTGAATGCATTGAAGCTCTCAATATTAGAGACGGCTATACTTACATTGATTGTACTGCGGGAGGAGGCGGCCACTCCCTTGAAATAGCAAAGAGGATGGGTAAAAATTCACGCCTGATCTGCTTTGACAGAGACAAAAGCGCAATAGCGGCTGCAAGCGAAAGACTAAAGGATTATAAAGACCAGGTAACATTTATTAATGATAACTTCTCTTCTATCGGTAAGGTTGTAAGAGAGCTTGGTATAACAAACCTCGGCGGAGTTCTCGCTGATCTTGGTTGCTCATCACATCAGTTTGACACCCCGATCCGCGGCTTCAGCTATATGCACGATGCTCCACTGGATATGAGAATGGATACAGATTCTCCGCTATCTGCATACGAAGTAGTCAACGAATACTCCGAGCAAAGACTGAAAAAGATTATCTTTGATTACGGAGAGGAGAGATTCGCGCCTAAAATCGCGGCGGCTATTTGCAGACACAGAGAGATTTCCCCGATAAAAACCACACATGAGCTTACCGACATAATCAAAGGAGCAATCCCCACGGCAGCGAGAGTCAGCGGACCGCATCCTGCAAAAAGGACATTCCAGGCAATAAGAATTGAGGTAAACTCAGAGCTTGACGCAATTGAGCCTTTGATCATCGATGCTACAAATGCAATGGTTCCAACCGGAAGGATCGCCATCATATCCTTCCATTCCTTAGAAGACAGAATAGTTAAACAAACCTATAAATCGCTTACCACCGGCTGCACATGCCCAAAGGACTTCCCTGTCTGCATCTGCGGCAACAAACCTAAAATCAAGGACGTTTCCAAAAAACCGATACTCCCCAGCGAGGAGGAGCTTGAGAACAATCCACGTTCAAGAAGCGCAAAGCTGAGAGTAGCTGAGAAATTGTAAAGGAGATAATTAAAATGACAAATACAAATGCTTATGAAACCTTATATACAAACGTTAAAGAGCGCCTCACTATAGAATATGGTGACAAGGAATATAATCTTGCTGAGTTTATGCTTATGCAAGCAGGTAAGGAAAGGGCTGAGTCCCAGACAGAGACTGCTACAACTCTTCCTACAGTTGCGAAAAACTATGCGCAGGCAGGAGAAAAGGCTCTTTCTATGGTTGTCTCCTACGTTAACGATAAGCTCACAATTAAAGAGCCCCCCGTGAAGGACAAGACAATCAGAGCATTCCCCCTCAGAGCATCTGCATCTGCTCTCCTTTCTGCTGTTGCTTGTTGCGCGCTTGTTCTTTCTATCGGAATCGTAGGTATGAGCTCTGTCAAGAACAACGCTGACGGAATCAGCATGACAGATTATTATATTGAAAACGCAATCGAAGAGCACGTTGATATAGTATAATATCATAATAATTATACTCGACGCCTTAATATCCCACCAAACCGCGTACTGCCCAAGTTATGCCTTTTTGCATTTGACTTGTGCATGTTACGCGGTTTGGTGCTTTTTTGCGACTTCCCTTCTGAGCCCAATTGCAAATAAAAATGCAAAGGGTTTATTTTAAGATGACTAATTGCGGCATTATTTTCATATTTTTCACCGATTTGTAATATTATTTAGTGATGGTATTTTCCGTCACTATTTTTTTATTTTTTTGGAGTCAAAATGCGAACGAAGCTGAGAATAATACAAACAACAAAACGCCGCATCATAGCTATAATGTTACTCTTTTCTTTTTTTAGCGCGTACCTTATCTACAACATATTTTATTTATCCTTCATAAAGCACGATTATTATGTTGAAAAGACCTACGATCAGATCACGACTACATCGACACTTAAGGCTGAGCGCGGAAAAATATACGATGCTAATATGAATCTGCTGGCTACTAATAAAACCTCTTGGAGAATTTTCGTCTCTCCCAAGGACATCCGGCTAAAAGAAAAAACTACCGGCAGACCGTTTGCTACTGAAATTGCAAAGGGACTGGCAAAAATTCTTGGACTCAACGAAAATACTATACTCGACAAAATATCAAACACAAGAGTTTTGGACGTAACCGTGAAGGCTGCAGCCAGCGAGATTGAATACAGGCAAGTTATCAATTTCATAGAGAAAAATAAATTTGACGATATGATATTTACAGAGGCCCAAACCACTAGATATTATCCCGAAGGCACAATGCTTGCCCATGCACTGGGATTTGTAGGCAGTGATAACCAAGGCCTCTTCGGACTTGAATATTATTATGATGACCTGCTGGGCGGTGAGGATGGATATTACGCTTATGCGAAGGATGCATCCGGAAACGCGCTCGACATAGAATATTCAACGTATGTTGACGCCGTTGACGGCTACAGTTTGGTTACAACTGTTGATTCGTATATTCAAGGTGAGCTTGAGGAGATTATAGAAACCGTTCGTGTTAATCACGGAGTAGAAAACAGAGTTTGCGGAATTGTGATGGATACAAAAACCGGCGCAATACTTGGAATGGCAACCTCAACACCATTTGATCCCAACGATCCATTCACCTTGGATAGCTTATCCCAGCAAAAGCTCGACTCGTCGGGATTAGCAAAAGGGAGCGATGAATATAAGGCATATAAAAACGAGCTTATGCAAATAATGTGGTCAAACAAGGCGGTCAGCGAAACGTATGAGCCGGGATCAACCTTCAAAATTGTTACGGTAAGTGCCGCGCTTGATACAAATTCCGTAAAGTTAACAGATACATTTTCCTGTAATGGCTACTGCCAGATCGGAGGATACAGAATAAAATGCCATAAGGTTGGAGGGCACGGAAGCGGATTTTCATTAGCTTACGGCTTACAAATGTCCTGCAATCCTTGCATGATAGCAGTATCGGAAAGAACAGGAGCTGAAAGTTTTTATTCGTACGTTGAAAAATTCGGATATTTTGAAAAGAGCGGAATCGATCTCCCGGGAGAAGGCTCTACAATATTCCACGAGCTTGAAAACATCGGATCGACCGAGCTTGCAACCGCCTCATTCGGTCAGAGATTTAAGGTCTCTGTCATCAATCAGCTTGTGGCTATTTCATCTGTATCCAACGGCGGAAGGCTTGTAAGACCG
Organism: Eubacteriales bacterium; assembly: GCA_045636465.1. Lineage (GTDB taxonomy): Bacteria > Bacillota > Clostridia > Oscillospirales > CAG-272 > UBA1740. Next base: position 12,749 of record JAZTXP010000042.1, on the reverse strand, counting down.
TATATCGTGGATAAGATTATAGACAGCAACGGAAAAGTAATCTCGGAGCATAAGACCGAAATACGCAATCAGGTTGTTTCGCCTGAAGTGGCCGATACCGTTTCTAAAATATTGATTGACGGCGTTAACGGAGATGGCGGTGCAAAAAACGCGGGAGTTATAGGATATGATATTGCCGCAAAAACAGGAACCTCGCAAAAATTCGATATTCTTGACGAAAACGGAAATTCGTATTTGAGAATCGGTTCTACCGTAGCCTATGCGCAAGACAATGAAGGCGGAGTTTCAATGATAATAGTCGTTGACGAGCCCACAAGTCAGGTAAAATACGGAAGCGTTGTTGCCGCCCCTTACGTTTCAATGCTTTATGAAAGAATACTTCCCTACCTTGATTTCAAGTCCGAAAACGAGGAGATCAACACTACAGTAGAAAGCTATGTTGGACTCACTACAGAAGAGGCGAAATCTCGCTTAAAAAGCAGTCATATAGCTTATGAAATAATAGGCAGCGGCGACAGAATTATAAAACAGACGCCTACAGCGGGGGATATTCTTACTTATCCCTTATCAAAAATACTGCTATACACGGAAGATGTAGAGATTGAATCCGTAACAGTTCCCGATGTAGTTGGAATGAGTTTACCCGATGCTATAAGAAGGCTAATAGATGCGGGACTTAACCTGAAGATTTCGGGGAACGGCGCATATTCGCCCTCTATGAACGATCGGGTAATGCTACAATCTATTCCCGAGGGAACAGTGGTTATCCGAGGCGAAATAATCACGATAAGAGCAATAAAGGAGGATTATGAGGACTAATGAAGCTTTCTTTTTTATTAGATGGCCTGGTCAAAGAAACCATATCGGAAACGGAGATAAACAGTATCAGCTATAATCCAAAGGAATGCGATGAGGGTGATCTTTTGTTTTTATTGAATGATAGAGCAAAAAACGAATATACAATGTTGAGCCCAAAGGCAAGCGCAATAGTAATCGAATCGCCATTCCCACATGATTCAAGCATTCCTGTATATACCGTATCAAATATTCGAGATGCATTGTCAAAAGCGTGTTCAAGACTGTATTGCAAGAATCTATCAGGAATCAAATTTATTGGAATTACCGGGACTAACGGAAAAAGTACAACAGCCATTATATTAGAAAAGATTCTCAGCGATTATGGTTACGAGGTAGGATACATAGGAACCGGAAAAATCAGGGCGCAAGGAGAATTGATATCGGGAAAGTATTATTCGATGACAACTCCCCCGCCGGATCTTTTATATCGCTCTATAGGAAAAATGGAGCATATGGGAGTAAAGATAATTGTAATGGAGGTATCCAGTCACGCGTTAGACCAAGAACGCGTATCTCCTATAAATTTCGAAATAGGTATATTTACCAATCTTTCCGAGGAGCATCTGGATTATCATAAGAGTATAAATAACTACTTCAGATCGAAAAAGAAGTTATTTGAAAAAAGCAATTTAATTATTGTGAACAGCGACGATCTCCACGGTAAAACCGTGCTTGATGAATATACTAACGCCGAAGGATGCGGCTCTCTTTTTTACACAAATGTTCAAATCAGCAATGTAAACAACCTTGGATTTTCAGGAAGCAAATTTAATTACAGATCTAACAAAAACAACGTTAACATAAAGCTTCCACTTCCGGGCACCTACAATGTATATAATGCTATGCTGGCTATAAGGGCTGCAGAAATACTCGGCATTCCTATTACAAGCATAAAAAAAAGCCTGAAGGAAACAGAAAAAATTGATGGGAGATTTAATGTTATCGATTGTAGCATTAAGGTGGTAATAGACTATGCTCATACCGTGTCAGCATTTGATAATTTGCTTAAAAACTTAAATTCAATCAAAAATTCAGGGCAGAATTTGGCTGTAGTCTTCGGATGCGGTGGAGATCGCGACAAAGGCAAACGCGGGCGCATGGGGGAGATAGCGGAAAAATATGCAGATAGGATCATTGTTACATCAGACAATCCGCGAGGCGAAGATCCATGGTTAATAATCGAAGATATCACAAAACCTATGAAAACTCATCCCACGATCATGGTAGACCGAAAGGACGCCATCCGATATGCTATCATCTCCGCAAATGACGGCGATCTGGTAAGCATAGTCGGAAAGGGGCCTGAAAATTACAGCATATCACAAGGTGTGTATTCTTCATTTGATGAAGCTGAAATAATTCACAATGCTTTGAGGGAGAGACATAAGTGCGAATAGAGCTTTCAATACCTCAGGATTTTCTCGATCTGCTATCTGCAACGGGAGGAATATTTTACGGAGATATAAAAAATCAATTCATAAAAGGAATATGCACAGATAGCCGCGAATGCATGGCGGGAGATATTTTTTTCGCTTTAGACGGCAAGTGCTTCGACGGAAATAAATTTATCTGCGATGCTATAAAGCGCGGCGCGATTCCCGTAGGACGCGGAGTCGGAAGATACGGAATACGAGTAGATTCGGGTAATTCTGCACTTCTCTCATTTGCATCATTCTATAAGAATTCTCTGCCCCGCCTGCGTAATACAACAGCAATTACGGGAAGCGTCGGAAAAACAACAACAAAGGAATTCCTGAAAATATTATCTGATACCAAATATAAAACTCACACCAATTGGGGAAACTATAATAACGAGATCGGCGCCTCTCTTACCGTATTATCGTCTCCAAAGGATACCGAAATTTTAATTTTGGAATTCGGTATGAATCATATTGGTGAGATCGGTAAGTTATCTTCTGCTTTATGTCCCGATACCGCAGTTATAACTAAAATAGGCAGCGCACATATAGGACATCTTGGAACGCGGGAAAAAATCGCCGATGCAAAGCTCGAAATAATATCCGGGTTGAAAGGCAGACTACTTCTGCCTTTGGGTGAAAACTTGCTGTCAGGTAAATATCAAAATACTAGCTACTTCTCTTCGGGATCAACTCACGCAGACGTCGCTGTACTGAAAAATATTTTTGATCAACTTGAGTTTTATATTAAGGGAAGCATCTATTCCATTTTTGATTTTCCCTGCAAAGCCGAGCATATACTCGAATGCCTGAGCGCCGCAATTATTTCGGCTCTCGAAATTGGACTTAAGCCCGATGAAATCATCAAAGGCATAAGCAATATCAAAGAGGATGCATTCAGGCACAAGCTGTTACGATCAAAAAACGGCTATTCAATCCTTGATGACTCATATAACGCATCATACGAATCCGTCAAAGCGGCATTGGCTATGATGAGCGGTATAACGGATGCAAAGAGAAAGCACGCTCTGCTGGGAGATATTCTGGAGCTTGGAGATATGAGCTATACTATACATTATTCTGTTGGCGAGATGATATCTGCATCCGGAATTCATTATCTATTTCTTATTGGCAAGCATGCTGAGGCTGTATATGACGGCGCTATTGATAACGGATTTGACAAGGAACGGATTTTTATGCTTAATAAGCTCGAGACTTATGATCGAATAGCAGACTTTATCAATACTTTGATGAAAGTCGACGATATTATATTAATCAAGGCCTCTCATGGATTAAACCTTGGGAGCATTGTCGAATTGATAAGATAGGAACTGAAAATGAATAACACATACCTTAATTTGATTTTGCTTTTCGCCGTATTTACAGTGACATTGTTGTTAACAAAGGCGATTATTCCTAAGCTTTCCAAAAAGGCAAAGCAACCAATTTACAGTGACGGTCCAAGCTGGCATATAGAAAAGTCCGGAACTCCAACTATGGGGGGAATAGGCTTTATCATACCTTCCATAGCAGCTATGGGAATAATAGCATTCTTCAACTTTATGAGGGGAAATACGATTATCGGTAGGTCACTGTTTTTATCAGCATCATTTTGTCTCTTGAATTCTCTTGTGGGAGTATGGGATGATCTGACAAAAATAAAACGCTCGGAAAATGCAGGGCTCTCGCCTCGGCAAAAATTGATTCTGCAAGGAGCTTTGGCTCTGGGATTTTTGTTAATCAGGGATATGGTTTTGGGTAAAGATACCAGACTGGTATTAGGTGATCTTTCGCTTGACGTTGGAATTATGTATTATCCGCTGGCAATGCTTTTTATCTTAGGAATTATCAACTGCGCAAATCTTACAGACGGAGTCGATGGATTGGCATCATCCGTATCCTTTGCCATATCGATTGCCACGTTTCTGGTATCGCTTGGAAAAGGCAGCGACGCATTAACTATGTCAGCAATCGGCGTTGGCGCTACGCTTGGATTTTTGTTTTTCAATATTCACCCTGCTAAGATTTTCATGGGAGATACCGGATCGTTATTCCTCGGGGCACTATCTGCATGTTATGCATTTTCTCTGAATTCCTTGCCTGCGTACATTCTGATATGCGGAGTCTACGTCATAGAGGGTATATCGGTTATAGCTCAGGTGGCTTTCTTTAAAGTCACAGGCGGCAAGCGTATATTAAAGATGGCGCCGCTGCATCACCACCTTGAAAAATGCGGCTTTGACGAAAATAAAATATGCATTTATGCCATACTCACAACCTTTGTTTTGTCCGTCATGGCCTCAGGAGTGATCGGAGGCGGAGTATGACAGAGTTAAACATAAGAAAGCGAAACAAAGCCGATTTCTCAACAAAACCGAAGACTGCGGAACATTCATCCCAAAACTTAAAAAAGGAAAGCGAAAAAACAAAAAACAAGGGCAACGTTAAAAGAACAAAAATCTTGGATTTTTTCGGATCCAACTATGTGATCGGCGATAAAATATTTCTTTTAATCGTGATATTGCTCGTGACTTTCGGAACTGTTATGGTATTCAGCGCAGGATCTGCATATGCCGAAAAACGGTACGGAGATACTCTTTATTTCGTGAAAAGACAAACAATATGGATATTACTTGGCCTGGCGGTTATGGCGGGAGCATCGCAAGTATCTATACGGCACTACAAAAAATATACGCCCCATCTTTACGGACTAACCGTTATGCTTCTGCTGTTAGTGCTTATCGTAGGATTTGTGGGAAACGGTGCAAAAAGATGGATCTCCATAGGTCCCTTGACTATTCAACCCTCGGAAATAGCAAAGCTTACCATGCCTCTCGCTATAGCCAGATATTTTTCAGAATTTGAAAAATCGGCCTGCGATCTTGATAACAGAAAAAACGCTTTTGTATGGGGAACACTTTTCCCGTGCCTCATATTACTTCTGCCAATCGTACTGGTTATGCTTCAAAAGCATTTATCTTGTATAATCATACTTGGAGCAATAGGCATAGCACTGGTCTTCGTCGCAGGAGTTGATCCGAGGTATATTTATGCATTCATTGCTATTGGAGTCGTTGGCGTTACTGCCCTAGCTCTCTTAACAGACTATACGAAGGACCGCATAACCGTATGGCAAAACCCCGAGCAATATAAGCTTACAGGAGGCTGGCAAACACTGCAGGGATTGATGGCAATAGGCTCCGGCGGAATATTTGGAGTGGGATACGGAAACAGCGTTCTGAAGCATTGCTATGTGTCTGAGCCTGCCAACGATATGATATTTGCTATACTTTGTGAGGAACTTGGATTCGTAGGTGCGCTCGTAGCTATATCTCTTTTTGCTCTTCTGGTATGGAGAGGAGTTATAATCGGAATGGCGCAAAAGGATACATACTCGAGACTGGCGGTATTCGGCATTATGATCAAGATAGCGACACAAGTACTGCTAAACATTGCTGTAGTAACCAATACCATTCCCAACACAGGAATATCGCTTCCCTTTTTCAGTTACGGCGGATCCTCACTGATTATGATATTCCTTGAAATGGGAATCATACTATCCATATCAAAAGAAAAGGCGGCAAATATATGAGATGTATTTTCACCGGCGGCGGAACACTTGGACATACCAATCCCGCTATCGCAGTTGCGGAAAAAATCAGAAAATCACACAGTGATGCAGAGATAATTTTCGTTATGAGAAAAGGAGGATCGGAAAATACTGAAGTTTTGAAAAGAGAGTTCAAGGTGGAAGAAATACCTGCTGAAGGACTAAAGCGCGGCAATATCATTGATAATATGCACACGGGTGTAGTTACACTTCAAGCGATTATCAAATGTATACGCATCATAAAAAAATTCAAGCCGGAGTTTGTATTTGGCACCGGCGGTTATGTTTCATTTGCTCCGCTATTTTCGGGATTGATAAAGGGAGTACCAACCTTTGTTCACGAATCAAATTCCAAACCGGGGCTTGTCACTAAGATGGCAGTAAAGCTCGGGGCAACCCCTTTGATAAGCACGGAAGCAGCAAAAAAACATTTTACGGCCAACAAGGAGTGCCGAGTCGTTGGCACTCCTCTGCTATCAGATTTTGGTAAGATGACAAGAACTGAGTCCAGGCTGCAGCTGGGAATTGACAAGGACAAAATTTTCATAGTTTCGTTTGGCGGAAGCGGGGGGGCCGAAACGCTGAATGATATAATAATGGATTTAATGAATGATCGGGCAAAAGCACGGTCCAACATTCTCCACCTACATGCAACCGGTGAAAAATACTATCCCGATGCTAAGATAAAATATAGAGAACTCGCTAAAGGGCGAGGAGGACAAAGAATAGTTTCCAGAATAGAAAATATGGCTCTGTATATGAGCGCGGCCGATATAATTATTTGTAGGTGCGGAGCCACAACGCTTTCGGAATTAACCACAGTCGGAAGGGCTGCCATATTGATTCCGTCACCTAATGTAACAGATAATCATCAGTATGAAAACGGAAAACATTTCTTAGATCAAAATGCCGCGATCATGATAGAGGAAAAGGATTTAACGAAGGAATCCTTGGCAGAGAAAATTCTTTTTTTATCACAATCCGAAAAGGATCGAAAAAGGCTTGAAAGAAACATAGCGATGTTAAAAGAAGATGATGCTGCCGGCGTTGTTGCGAGTATATTGGTCAACGGTGTATAAATTACATCTGCCCCGTTTTATCAAAAGAATTTGCGCTGATTTTGTTAACAACTCGATCAGAAATGTTTGCATTTTTCGGAATTTTTACCTTATTTTGTCGCCTAAAGCATTTTTTTACGACAAAAAAGCTGCGTTTTTTTCGTTTTTTGTTCAAATTTTTGCGCTCTGCCCAAGTTTATGTCTTGTGTTTTTTCATAAATTGTAAATATTGAATTATTTTAAAAATATATATTGAAAATAAAAATAAAATAAGATATAATTATATGCGTAAATATATGTAAATTTGAGTGGACATTTACCACTCTCACCATAGACAAAAGAACAAAAAAGAAAGTAGAGGATTTTAGAATGGAATTTGATTTCGAACAGGTACACGACAGTGGCGTCAAAATTAAGGTAATAGGCGTAGGTGGAGGCGGTAATAACGCTGTAAACCGTATGATCTCTACTAATATCAGAGGCGTTGAATTCATCGCAGTTAATACAGACAGCATGGCTCTTGATTCGTCTTGCGCAGCTAAGAAGCTCGTTATCGGCGACAAGATTACTCGCGGTAAGGGCGCAGGCGCAGATCCCGACGTTGGAAAGCGCAGCGCAGAAGAAACTATCGATGCAGTTAAGGAAACTCTTAAGGGCTCCGATATGGTATTTATTACTGCCGGCATGGGCGGCGGCACAGGCACAGGTGCTGCTCCTGTTATCGCTAAGGCGGCAAAGGAAATGGGCATTCTTACCGTTGGTATGGTAACCAAGCCCTTCGCATTCGAGGGTAAGAGAAGATATGCTCAGGCAGAGGTAGGTATCGCTGAGCTTTCTAAGTATGTTGACTCTCTTATCGTTATCCCCAACGAGAGACTCAAGCAGGTTGAGGATACACATATCACTCTTGCAAATGCATTTGAAATCGCAGATGACGTTCTTCGTCGCGGTGTTCAGTCCGTATCCGAGCTTATCAACGTTCCCGGATTCATTAACCTCGACTTTGCTGACGTTACCGCTATCATGAAGAATGCAGGTTATGCTCACATGGGTGTTGGCTCTGCTAAGGGCGCAGATAAGGCTCAGCTTGCTGCTGTTGCTGCTATCTCCTCTCCCCTTCTTGAGACCAGCATTGCAGGCGCAACAGGCGTTCTTATCAGCATCACTGCTTCCGAAGATATTCAGCTCGACGAGATCGATGCAGCTTCTCACATGATCCATGCAGAGGCTCATCCCGATGCAAATATTATTTGGGGTGCTACCTTCGATCCCAACCTTGTTGACGAAATGCGCATCACCATCATTGCTACCGGATTCATCAAGCCCGAGGCTGAGGTTAATTCCACCCCCGTTGCTACAACAATCACAAGAACCGTTCATACACCTGTTGTAAACAACACTTATGCTCCCGCTCCCGAGGCAGTTGCGGCTCGTCCTACTTACGCGGCTCCTGCATACGAAGCTCCTGTATATGAAGCTCCCGTTCACCACGAGCCTGTTTACGAAGCTCCTGTATATGAGGCTCCCGTTGTTGAAGAGCCCTATGTAGCTCCCGCAAAGACAGTTGCAACTCCCGATAACAACAGCAGCATCGCAAAGGATTACGATTCCAAGTACGAGGATATTTGGAAGAAGTTCTTAGAGGCTAAGAAGTTCAAGTAATTAAGGCAATACGATAGCTTGCGCCATCCTTGAATCCTTGCGCATACAAAGTGTTTTGCGTGAGCAAAACTTTATGTCAGGTTTATTACACATTTGACAATACAAACAAAAGAGCAGACGTTTTGGCGTTTGCTCTTTTTGTATTCAGATGATGTTTTATGAATCTTAGAAATAACCGTTCAAAATGCCTTCGGTCAAAACGATATGTTTAGATGAGATATGATTACACAGCTTTATTACACCACATCACACACAGACTACACTTTTCCGAAGTAGCAAAAATGCGCCATTTCATAATGCTATATTTTTCCGTCGAGCAAAACACGCAAAACCAAACGCAAATTATTATACATTTTTAGCATCTGTGTATCTAAAAGGTCGGAAAAGTGTAGTTTTCTTGGTGAAAATTTTCAACATGATTTTTGCAATAAAAACACCTTGTCCACAGTTCTTAACACCTGGAATGCTCGAAAACGGAAAAGTATAATTTTCGTTTTTGGCAGTGAAATAAATAATTATTTGTTTTTTCTTATCTTAAAATCCTCGTTTGGCGAAGCACGCTTTTTCATTTTTTTACACCAAAAAGCATTTAATGTTAATCGACAAAAACAAGCTTCTATTACCTGCTTGCGCTATACGTATTTATTTAAGTCGTATTCATTGAAAAAATGTTATCAGCAAAAAAACACATAGAAAAACACTCGTAAAGCAAAAATGCCAAACGAGTGTTTTTGAATTATAGGATTGTACTTTCCTGCTCTAAAACGTTATGAGAGGGTTTTGATATCAATTAATGCACGTGCTCTGCAAACTGCTGAACCAAGATAAGAATAGCTGTGGTCATCGCGCTGATAACCATAAGTCCTGCAAGAACGCCTGCAACAATTTTTGTGCTAAGCTTAGCATCTTTTTTCATAATAGAACTCCTTTCGCTGCAGACCCGCTTAAGCATTACGGCCTTCGTAATATTTTGCAATCTGCGAAGTAATATTTTTATTAGTTCTGGTTCGCGGCGGAATATAATTGTTAATTCTTGAAAGTCCCTTCGCCACCGAATCTATAGGATCCTCAGGCTGAAATACCGGAATTCCCAAAACCTTATTGGCCATAGTATCAAGCCCATAAATCAGAGATCCGCCTCCGGTAAGAACAATTCCGTTTTCAAAGATTTCCTCAACCATATTGATGGGTATCTTCTTAACGCCCTCTGCTATGGCAAGAAGAAGCTTATGCACGGGCTTTTCAAATACTCCCACTATATCCTCTGTGGTAACAGGCATTCTAACCTTATTACCGGTGAGAGACAGCGTACCTTCGATCTCGATGCTCTCCGATTCTTTTCCGGGCCATACAGCGCCAAGGCGCTCTTTAATGGCTCTGGCTACGGAAAGAGACACGCTAACGTCGCCCTGCTCAAATATGTAGCCTCTGACCGCCTTATCAAAGTCCTCGCCGCCTATTTCTTCTCTGGCGGTATAGATAATCTGTCCGCGATAAAGAATGAGAACCTCTGTTGCCGAAGCGCCAACGTTGACGGATATAACACTTATGAGCGGCGAATATCCAACACCGATAAGGGCTGCCATAGCGCGATTAACCGAGAAGCAATCGGTAACTCCCGCCTCGTGCATCATTCTGTAAAGCTCTCTTTCCTGCTTGGGAAGAATATCGGAGGGAACACCGATAACGCATCTTACTCTTTCTGCAGGCAAGATATTGCTGATGGCATTTTCAAGAATGCCTTCGGTTATTTGCCGGTCAAAGAAGAGACCGTTTTTGAAGGGACGAACAAGAACTCCGTCCTCGCCCGATCCGCCCTCGCTTGCAGATATAGCCTTGCTTCCCACCAAAACGATACGGCGGGTTTCTTTATCTATAAGGGCAACAGAGGGCTCTCTGCTTATCCCTGCGGACACGTCGCTTATAGTGATATTAGAATAGCCTAAATCAAGTCCTATTTTAGTAACCATGCCGTAATCCTTTCATAATTTTCCATATAGATTATACTACATTATCGATCAAATTGCAATAGGATTTTGAATAAAAATTAATAATAATCGCAAATTCTCTGTCTTAATGTAGTATAGCGAAGCACTTCTCTGTTGTTTTGTGCCATTTTAAGAGGAATATCCGACCGTCCAACCAATATCACCATCTTCTTTGCTCTTGTTACGGCAGTATAAAGAAGATTTCGCGACATAAGCATGGGCGGGCAGGAGTACATCGGGATTATGACAACCGGGTATTCGCTTCCCTGGCTTTTATGAACAGTTATAGCGTATGCCAGCTCAAGTTCATCCAAAAGTTCGAATGGATATTTTACGATCTTGTCCTCGAAATCTATAGTCATATACGAATCGTTCTTATTAATTCTTATAATTCTTCCGATATCTCCGTTAAAGAGTCCCAGGCCTTCTATACCGTTTTTTTCCCATTCAAGCTCATAATTGTTGGATATCTGCATAACGCGATCTCCCTCGCGGAATATAGTTCCGTGAGCGTTTTTTTCACGCTTAAACTGAAGGGGTGGGTTCATTGTTTCCTGCAAGGCTAAATTCAAGGCCTCTACTCCACCAACACCTTTTTTGGAGGGAGTGATTATTTGTATCTGGTCTCTTATTTCGGCACCGTAGGTCTTCGGTAAACGCTGGGATATAAGCGAGGATATAGTAGCACAAATATCGCTTTCGCGCTCTCGCCTCACAAAGAAGAAATCATTATTGGTTATGTTCAGTACAGGAGATTCTCCGCTATTGATTCGATGCGCGTTGGTAATTATCAAGCTTTCCTTGGATTGACGGAAAATTTCCGTCAATCTAACGGTGCTGATACGCTCGGAGCTAATTATATCGTCAAGAATATTGCCTGCGCCTACGCTGGGAAGCTGATCAGCGTCTCCTATAAGGATCAATCTGGAGCCACGCTTTAATGCTCTTACAAGTGCCTCGGTTAAAAAGAGATCAAGCATAGATGCCTCGTCCACTATTACAACAGACTCGTCAAGAGGCATTTTCACATTACGGCAAAATCTGCTTTCGCCGTTTTGAGTGCGCTCCATCTCAAGCATTCTGTGTACGGTCTTCGCCTCGTGTCCCGTGGCCTCGCTCATGCGTTTGGCAGCTCTTCCCGTAGGAGCGGCAAGCACCACTTTTTCACCAACACTGTCAAACAAGGAAATGAGCGCCTTAACTACAGTTGTCTTACCGGTGCCCGGGCCACCGGTAAGAACCATTACTCCGCTTTCCAATGCATGATAAACTGCTTTTTTCTGCTGAGGAGCAAGCTTAATAGAAAGCTTAGCCTCTACTTGCTCGAGTAAGGATGATACATCATTAATACCGTATCGCACAACGCCTGCTGAAAGCCTTTGAAGAGTTTTTGCTATAAAATCCTCCGCCTCTGCGGCGCGATGTGTCATAATATATTCTCTGTCTCCTTCGCGGTATCTGCCAAGATCACCGGAATGGATGAAGGAATCAACGGCATCGGATATAACCGTTAAATCAAGAGAAAGAAGCTGCGATGCCGCTATTATCAGCTTGTCGGCAGGAAGACAGGTGTGACCGTTACTTGTTCCGTTGTAATTAAGCAAATACTCTATACCGGCAAGAGCTCTCGCCGAAGAATCCATAGGGTGACCCATAGATTTCGCAAGCTCATCAATTTTATCAAAGGAAATTCCCAACTCACCGCCGCAAAGCATATAAGGATTTTCCTCTATGATGCCTAAAGCGCTACCGCCGAATTTCTTGTATACTCGTGTGACCTCTGCAGGAGATATATGATCCTTACATAGCATCATAACGCCTCTTATACCGGTTTGCTCACGGAAGGACTCGGCTATCTGCGCCGCCTTCTTCATAGTAATTCCGGGAATATCGGCAAGCCACTCGGGGTGCTTTTCGATTACATCAAACGTATCAAGCCCGTATCTATTTACTATTTTCACAGCGGTTACAGGGCCTACTCCCTTGATAGTTCTGGAGGACAGATACTGAAGGATTCCCTCCACCTCTTTAGGGAGGTTTTTCTCGAAGGAATCAAAATTAAATTGCTTTCCAAATTCCTTATGATAGGTCCAATGACCGCTGAGTACGACCTCTTCCCCTTCAAATGCAAGAGGCATGATTCCCACGGCAGTCA
>JAZTXP010000041.1:0-16152 GCA_045636465.1 Eubacteriales bacterium | reverse complement strand
ATAATGATAATGCCGGAAAACCGGCAGCTTTTTTTGCTTTTTGATCAACAATATCGCTCTTTCGGGACAAACCGAAAAAAACTAAAAAAACTTTTTAAAAAGCTATTGACAAAGAAGGGTTTATGTGTTATAATACGCAAGAAGTAAAACTTCATTGAAGCAGAATTTTCGTTCTCACCATACCACAGGGGTGCGTATGTGTTAATACTTTTGTCCTTATGATAACGGGATATTTGTATGCGTACGGAATTTCTGTATGCATTTTTTGTTTTTTGGAGGTACGAAACCATTAGCGTTAACAACAACAGTAAGGATTTACTTATAAACGAGGAGATCAAAGCTCCTGAGGTTAGAGTTATAGGTGCGGACAATGAGCAGCTTGGAATAATGAAGATTGACGATGCCAGAGCATACGCATATAAGAATAACGTAGATCTGGTATTGATCGTGCCCAATGCAACTCCTCCTGTTTGTCGCGCTATCGATTACGGCAAGTTCTGTTTCGAGAGAGGCAAGCGTGAGAAGGAAGCAAAGAAAAAGCAGGTCGTTGTAAAGGTTAAGGAGGTTCAGCTTTCATGCCGTATTGAGCAGCATGATTTTGATACTCGTGTAAACCACGCGAAGAAGTTCCTCGCAGAAGGAAACAAGGTAAAGGCAGTCGTGAGATTCAAGGGAAGAGAAATGTCTCATATGGATCTTGGACGTGAGGTTATACTTAAGTTCGAGGAGGCTTGCCGCGAAGCAGGTGTTGCTGAGAAGAAGCCTGTACTCGAGGGACGTTATATGTCCATCATTTTATCGCCTGTTAAGCAGGACAAAAAATAATTTAGTTAATTTATGGGGGACACCCCGACAGAAAAGGAGTATAAAAATGGGAAAGATTAAGACACATAAGGCGTCTGCTAAGAGATTCTCTCTTACAGGTAGCGGAAAAATCAAAATGTCTCACAACAACCACCGTCATAAGCTCGGTCTCAAGACCGCAAAACGCAAGAGAGGCCTTCGTAAGGGCGCTATTCTCAGCGAAGCATTTGCACCCACTTACAGAACCCTTATTCAGAAGTAATAAGGCAAACGACAGAATTTTGGAGGATGATATAATATGGCAAGAGTTAAAGGCGCTATGATGACGCGCAAAAGAAGAAAGAGCATTCTCAAGGCCGCTAAGGGTTATTGGGGAGCAAAGTCCAAGCACTTTAAGATGGCTAAGCAGGCCGTTCTTAAGAGCGGTAACTACGCTTACGTTGGTCGTAAGCTTAAGAAGAGAGATTTCCGTTCTCTCTGGATCACAAGAATTTCTGCGCAGGCTAAGGTTTGCGGTATGAACTATTCTACACTTATGCACGGCCTCAAGGTTGCTGGTATTGATCTCAACCGTAAGATGCTTGCAGAGATCGCAGTTCACGATAAGGATGCATTCGCTGCAATCTGCGAAAAGGCAAAGGCAGCTCTCTAATAAAGATTTACCCGGTTTTCCAACTAAAAGGCAAACCGGGATTCTTTTTTAATATAGTAAAGGAGTTTGACTCTATGAACTTAAACAGAGAAATCATAACCAGCAGGAGCAATCCAACCGTAAAATGGGCTGCATCTCTGCAGGATAAAAAATGGCGCGATCGCGAGGGATGCTTTATTGCTGAGGGAACAAAGCTGACCTATGAGGCGATAGAAGCTGGATTGCCTATACATTCAATTTTTGTAGACGAAGAAAAAAAGGAAAAGATTTTACCTCAGCTTGAGGCAGTGGTCTCTTGCAATAACTGTGAAAATATTCCAATTTACATACTTTCAGGTTCTGCGTTTGAAAAAATTTCCACAGAAAAATCGCCTCAAGGCGTAATTAGTGTCATAAAATCTCTTGACTTTTTCTACAATATTGATATAATATATAATGAAGAGTTTTTTTTAGATGAAAACGAAAAAGCATTGGCGTTATGTTCTGTACGCGATCCGGGCAACCTCGGCTCAGTTATCAGGAGCGCTGTAGCATTCGGTGTGGATCATATAGTGCTTACCTCGGATTGTGCAGATATATACAATCCCAAAACTGTGAGAAGCGCTATGGGAAGCTTATTCAGAACCAAGGTCACAACAGTGAAGGATTTTCCATCATTCATTACAGCGGCAAAGGAGAATGGCAGAGGAGTATTTGCCGCAGAGCTTTCAGATAATGCAAGACCTCTCGGCGAAGCCAACCTTTCTTCAAAAGATGTCGTAATAATCGGCAACGAGGGACATGGTATTCCGGCCGAAATATCAGGCTTATGTAGTGGAAGTGTGTATATCCCTATATCTAAAAAAACCGAATCGCTCAATGCTTCTGTTGCCGCTGCTATATTTATGTGGGAGCAGAATAAATAAATTTGGAGGTGCGGACTGTGGATAATACTGTATATTGGATATGGCTTTCTTTGGCATGCACACCGGGTACGGCTACGTTTCCTAAACTGATAGACAAGTTTGGCAATGCTAAGAACGTATACGATGCAAGCATCAAGGATATAACAAGATGTATAGATCCGCGCTCGTCCGACAGAGCGAAGCTGGCCGATAAATCTTTAGACAAAGCAACCGAGATATTTGAATTTTGTAATAAAAAAGAAGTCGGAATGCTCGTGTATGAGGATGAGGAATACCCCTCAGCACTCAGAAAGATCAAATCTCCGCCGGTTATGCTGTACTATCGTGGTAGACTTCCTGATTTCAACAGTGGATTTTATGCTTCGATAGTAGGAACCAGGTCTATCAGTGACTACGGCAGAAGAAATGCATTTAAGATCTCTTACGACTTAGCTTCGGCCGGAGCAACAATAGTTTCTGGTATGGCTATGGGAATAGATGGCGTCGCCCATGCGGCAGCATTGGAGGCAGAGAAGCCGACAGTGGCAATTTTGGGAAGTGGTATTGATATATGCTATCCTGCGCCGCATCTGACCTTGGCGAGGAATATTGTAAAGCAGGGATGTATAATAACAGAATTCCCACCTCATACTCAGCCATCTAAAAACAATTTCCCAACAAGAAACAGATTGATAAGCGGTCTTTCCGCATTAACGATCGTCATTGAAGGAAAAGAGCGTAGCGGAGCCAGAATCACCGCAGCTTGTGCTATGGAGCAGGGACGAGATGTATATGCTTTACCCGGCAATATAGGAACTCAGAATAGTGAGGTAACCAGTCTGCTTCTTAAGAACGGCGCAAAGGTCCTTACGTCTGCTGATGACATCATCAGAGACTATCAAGATAAATATCCGGGTGTATTGAATCCTTTTAATCTCAGCACTGTTTTCCCCGTTGATATTATGAATACTCTATCAAAGTATTCGGTAGTAGCGGTGGCTCCCGGAGATGATGTTTTTCCGGAAATCAGAAGCTACAAAAACAGCCGTAATTCTTTTGTCGCTAAAAAGTCATCCACTGTAGAAGCACCTAATGAAGAGTTACATATTGCTGATGACTCTGATGTTGAGTCCAAATTTGATAATAAAACCTTTAACATCTATAAGAAGATTCCAACAATCGGAGAATGCTCGGTCGAATCTTTAATGGATTCCGATACCACACTCAGAGATGTTATGAGGGCTCTGCTCTGCCTGGAGATGGGAAGCTTTGTTACAATGCTACCGGGTGACAGAGTATCGAGAAAACTAAAGTGAAGGGGTAACAACGTATTAAAATGGCAAATTTAGTAATTGTGGAATCGCCTGCTAAGGCTAATACAATAAAAGGTTATCTTGGTTCTAATTATAAAGTCATAGCATCAAAAGGACATATCAAGGATTTACCCAAAAGCACCCTTGGTATTGACATTGATAACGATTTCGAGCCTCATTATATCAATATCAGAGGTAAGGGCGATGTTATCAAGGAACTGAAAAAAGAAGCCCAGGCGGCATCTAAGATATTCCTTGCAACCGACCCTGACCGAGAAGGTGAAGCTATATCATGGCATATAGCAGAGCAGCTCGGTATCCCAAAGGATACTGCATGTCGCGTTACTTTTAATGAAATAACCAAAAGTGCAGTAAAGGAATCCATAAAAAACCCAAGGACGATTAACGAGGATCTCGTCAATTCTCAGCAAGCAAGAAGAATTCTTGACAGGTTGGTCGGCTTTAAGCTCAGCGAGGTTCTTTGGAAAAATATTAAAAGCGGTCTTTCCGGCGGACGTGTCCAGTCTGTTGTAACGCGTATCATTACCGAGCGTGAGGATGAGATCAGAGCCTTTGTGCCGAGTGAATATTGGACGATTGATGCATCTCTTTTAACAGAAGACGGTGAAGGTATTGCTGCTAAATTCTTCGGTGATAAAAACGGAAAGATTAAGCTTTCAAACGGAGACGATGCGAATGGAGTAGAAGAAAAACTCAAGCATGGTAGCTTCAAGGTGGTATCTGTAAAGCATCAGGAAAAGCTGAAGCAGCCTGCGCCTCCATTTACTACGTCAACATTGCAGCAGGAAGCATCCAAGCAGCTTGGTTTCCAGTCTCAGAAGATTATGAAGGTTGCTCAAGAGCTTTATGACGGTTTGAATCTTGGTAGCGAGCATGGAGGCGTGCAGGGCCTTATAACCTACATGCGTACAGATTCTACCAGAGTATCTCCCGTAGCTCAGGAGGCTGCCGCAAAGTATATTCACGAAAAATTCGGTAAAGAATACGTTCCCAAAACTATAAGAAATTACAAAAGTAATTCCAATTCTCAGGATGCGCACGAGGCGATCCGTCCCTCAAACGTATATCTCAGTCCTAAATCCCTGAGAAAAATACTCACGACAGAGCAGTATAGGCTTTATAAGCTGATCTGGGAAAGATTTGTTGCCAGTCAGATGGAATCTGCCGTTTTGGATACTGTAACGGTAGATATTGAAAATTCCGGTTATATCTTCAAGGCGGGCGGCTACGTAATAAAGTCCAGAGGCTATATCACACTTTACAATGCTGCGGAGGAAAAGAAAGACGATCTTGATATCGAAAATATTAATCTCGCAAAGCTTCCGAGTGTAAAGGTAGGAGAGGTACTTTCTCTTGATGAAATCAAAAAGCAGCAGCATTTTACAGAGCCGCCGGCAAGATATACAGAGGCATCGCTCATTAAATTCCTTGAGGAGAACGGTATCGGCCGTCCTTCTACTTATGCGCCCATTATTTCCATAGTTATATCAAGAGAATACGTAAAGCGCGACGGTAAGACCTTGGCCGCCACCAAGCTTGGCGAAGTGATTACGAAATTTATGCGTGAGTATTTCCCGGAGATCATTGATTATGAATTTACTGCTTCCATGGAGGATAAATTAGATTCCATCGAGAATAAGACAAATACCATTGTTGGTGTAATCAGCGAATTCTACAAAAAATTCGAGGCAGAAATTGAATTTGCACTAAATGACAAAAATAAGGTTTCTCTTAACTCCACCCTCGAAGAAAGTAATATCCGTTGTGACAAGTGTGGTGCCTTGATGGTTTATAAGAACGGAAGATTTGGAAAGTTTTTGGCGTGCCCAAACTATCCGGAATGTAAAAATACAAAAACTATTGATAAGGATGGGAACATTTCCGAACCGGTTATAGAAACGCCTAAGCTCGCCGGATTTAAGTGTGATGTCTGCGGATCCGATATGGTGGTGCGCAACGGTAAATACGGCACATTCTATGCTTGCTCCAACTATCCTACTTGTACATTTACAAAGCAGAAGATAACGGACACAGGTGTTTTATGCCCCAATTGCTCATCTAAAATCGTAGCCCGCCACGGTAGAGGAAAGATGCTGTTTTACAGCTGCGATAAGTATCCCGAATGTGATTTTTCCACATGGGATATGCCTCTTGCGGAAAAATGCCCCGACTGCGGTGAAATGCTGTATTTTAGAAAAAGCAGAAAATCTGTAATTTGTAAAACAAAGAATTGTAATTACAAGCGCGAAGAAGAAATGATGGTGATAGAGTAATGTGCAAGCCAACTGTAAAAATTATCGGCGCAGGTCTTGCGGGCTGCGAAGCGGCATGGCAAGCAGCAAATCTCGGATGCAACGTGATTCTATATGAGATGAAGCCTCATAAATTTTCTCCCGCTCATCATAGTGAAGGATTTGCGGAATTAGTTTGTTCTAATTCCTTGAGATCAAATCAACTCTCCAATGCTGTCGGACTTCTAAAGGAGGAGCTTAAGCTACTGAATTCTCTTATAATCGAGGCAGCCTATGCTACGGAGGTTCCCGCAGGAAGCGCGCTTGCGGTAAACCGTGACGAATTCAGCCGTTACATTACCGAAAAGATAGAAAATCATCCTAATATAACCGTAATAAGAGAAGAGGTCACCCAAATAGGTGATGGTATCACAGTGGTTGCATCGGGCCCGCTGACTTCTCCCGATTTAGCAAATACCATATCCGCCCTGACCGGCGGTACAGAGCTCCATTTCTTTGATGCCGCAGCTCCGATAGTGGATTTCTCAACGATTAATACCGATGTAGCCTTCTTTGCCTCAAGATATGGCAAGGGAAATCCCGAGGATTATCTCAACTGTCCTATGACAAAAGAGCAGTACGATGCGTTTTATAACGAGCTTATTTCCGCGAAGGCCGCTCCTCTCAAGGATTTCGATAAGGAGCTTCAGGAGGATCTTACGGTATTTGAGGGCTGTATGCCGGTTGAGGTTATGGCCTCAAGAGGCTATGATACCTTAAGATTCGGACCAATGAAGCCGGTTGGACTTCCTCTTCCCACAACAGGTGAGGATGCTTTTGCAACCGTTCAGCTGAGAAGAGAAAACAAAGAAGGTACTATGTACAATATCGTTGGCTTCCAGACTCACCTGACCTTCGGCGAGCAAAAACGAGTATTCGGTATGATTCCCGGTCTGGAAAATGCGGAATTCTTCAGATACGGTGTAATGCATAGAAACACGTATCTTAACTCTCCGGGATTTTTAACTCCAACCTATGCGACCGTTAATAATCCCGAGTTGTTCTTTGCAGGACAAATGACGGGAGTTGAGGGATACGTTGAATCCACATCATCGGGCTATGTCGCAGGAATAAACGCGGCATTGCTTGCTCTCGGCAAGGATCCTATCATTTTCCCCAAGGAAACCGAAATTGGCGCTCTTGCTCATTATGTAAGCGAAGGCGGCGTAAGCTCATCCTTTCAGCCTATGAATGCTAATTTCGGAATTATCGCGCCTCTTGATCACAAGGTCAAGGGAGGGAAAAAGTTCAGAAATGAGGCTTATGCTGAGCGCTCCATAAATATCATAAAAGAAAAATTTGTAAAATAATACAAAGGAGGTATGACATGGGAATTGGAAAAAATATTTTTGATCTTGAACCGAAGCTCGGATATAAATTCCGTGATGTGTCATACCTCGAGCGCGCTCTCACTCATTTGTCGTATTCAAATGAGCAAAGGGCGAAGGGAATAAAGGTGTTGCCGAATGAACGTCTTGAGTTTTTAGGCGATGCTGTCATTCAAATCATAATCTCCGAGTATTTGTTTGACAACTATAAAAAACACCGAGAAGGTGCATTAACTAAAATGCGTCAACGAATAGTTTGTGAAAAAACACTGGCAAAAATTGCGGCAGAATTGGAGCTTGGCGATTACATCAACCTGGGACACGGTGAGGAATTGACTAATTGCCGAGAGAGACCGAAGATTTTGGCGGATACTCTTGAGGCGCTTGTCGCTGCAGTATACCTTGATTCCAAGGATGATTTCAAAGATACGGTACGTGAAGTGGTATATAGACTTTTCAGTTCTGTTTTGGAGTCCGATACGGTTGCAAGGAGAACAGATTATAAAACTATGCTGCAGCAGCTGGCGGAGCAGGACGGAGCATCTATTCTGGAATATTCCGTTATTGATGAAACCGGTCCCGATCATAACAAAATTTTCACTGTGGCGGCTTTTATGAACAACAACAAGGTTGGCGAGGGCAGAGGAAGGACAAAAAGACAGGCAGAGATGCAAGCGGCAAAAGTGGCTCTTAAGCTATTCGGGTTAATAGTGAAATGAAGCATGCTAATATTCCAATCTTCATCCCTCATCTTGGTTGTCCCAATCAATGTGTTTTTTGCAACCAAAGATCAATTTCCGGAGTAGCCGAGCTTGATGTGAGCAAGGTACCATCTATTATCGATACAGCATTGTCGACTATGCCTTCGGGGTATAACGTTGAAATTGCTTTTTTCGGAGGTTCATTCACAGGTATTGATCGCGAGCTTATGCTTGACCTTTTGCAAATCGCGTATTCTTATGTGGAATCAGAGAAAGTCTCCCATATCAGATGTTCAACCCGTCCCGATTATATTGACGATGAGGTCCTCAATATCCTGAAGGCTTACGGCGTAAAGGTAATTGAGTTGGGCTTACAAAGTATATCTGAAAAGGTGCTGATCGCTACAAAAAGAGGGCATACTGCAGAACAAGCGGAAAAAGCATGCAAAATGATTGTTGACCGTGGATTTGATCTGGTGGGGCAGATGATGATCGGTCTCCCTGAATCTACCTTGGAAGATGAGTTCAATACCGCAAAATTCATAATTGACTCCGGTGCTGTTGGTGCAAGGATATATCCAACAGTAGTATTCAAAAGAACCGAGCTTTGCGACCTAGCAATTAGCGGTGACTATATTCCCTTGGATCTTGAAGATGCCATTTACAGAAGCGCAGAGGTGTTAAAGCTCTTCTTGCACTCTGAGACAAAAGTTATCAGAATCGGGCTTTGCTCTTCTGAAAATCTATGCTCGGACGAAACGTATTTTGCCGGCCCTAATCATTCGGCAATCGGCGAGTTGATTGAAAACCGGGTTTATTACGATGTAATTAATGAGAAAATCAAAAACGTTCACTTGCAAAAAGGCGACGTTTTGAAAATATATGTTGCACGCGGTTGTCTTTCAAAGGCAATTGGACAAAAAAAGAAAAATAAATTTCTATTGGCCAAGACCTTCAATATCGACAATATCGTTTTTCTTGAAAGCGATGATCTTGTTGAGTATGAGGCTTCGGTTATAGTAGAGAGGAAGAGATAAAATGTACTTAAAATCACTAGAGCTTCACGGCTTTAAATCCTTCCCAAACAGAACTGTGCTTTCATTCGAAAGAGGAGCTACAGTAATTGTCGGACCTAACGGAAGCGGAAAATCGAATATCTCCGATGCAATGCGTTGGGTTCTTGGTGAGCTTTCCAGCCGAAATATCCGTGGAACGAAGATGGAGGACGTAATTTTTGGAGGAACCGATGACAGGCGACCTATGGGATTTGCCGAGGTTTCGGTTACCTTTGATAACTCAGATCCCGTGAACAGACTGGACAATGACGCAGATGAGGTGGTGGTAACTAGACGTTATTTCCGTACCGGAGACAGTGAATATCTCATCAACCGCCAGCCAAGAAGGCTTCGCGACATTTACGAGCTGTTTATGAATACCGGTGTAGGTAGAGAGGGTTATTCAATTATCGGCCAGGGTAAGATCGCCGAGATTATCTCCAAAAAGAGCGATGAGAGAAGAAACATATTCGAGGAAGCCGCGGGAATATCCAAATACCGACACAGAAAAGAAGAAACTGAAAGAAAGCTTAAGCATACACAAGAAAACCTTGACCGTGTAAAGGACATACTTACTATGTTAGAAGACAGAGTAGGTCCTTTGGAAAAGGAAGCAGAAAAGGCAAGACGCGGTTTGGCGATCTACGAAGAAAAAAAGAGGGCAGATGTTTCTCTTTGGCTCTTTGATACGAAGAAAATTCGCGTAGATATCGAAGAGGCCGAAAAAGCATTGAAACTTTCTATATATGAGCTTGAGATCATCGATCAAATGATTTCCGACCTTGAAACTCAGGATGAAAACCTTTACCAGAAGAACCAGGAAGGAAAGATACTCTCCGAGCAGCTCTTTAACGATATTAGAGAAACAACGGACAAGCTTCACGAGCTTGATAATGCTATCAGAGTTGCGGAAAACAACTTTGAGCATTCTGCCGAGCTTATCAACCAGTGTAATATAAGAATTCGTGAGATTGATGACAGCAAAGCAAGCCTTGATCTCACAAAGTCAGGTTATCTTGACCGCAAAAACGAGCATGACGCCATACTTAAATCAAAGATGGACGATAAGCTCGAGGTAATTGTAGAGCAGCAGAATGTTAAGGCTGAGTTTGATGCAGCCGCAAGAGATGTTCAGGAAGCGCTTGACGAATTAACCGTAGAAGAAAATACTTCAGTAAATCTCAAAATTAGAATTGATGTTCTCAAAAATTCAAAAGAGAGCAGCGGAACAAAATCCGTCGATGTAGAGAACGAGATCAAAAAGTACGAGACCGAGGGCTTAGTGCTTAAGGCCGAGGCTGATAAATGCGAAAAGAATGCTTCCGGCTTTAGAAACAGTATTGCGGAGAAGGATGAAATCATATCCGAGACTTCCGCAAGAATAGAAGAGCTTACGGAAACCCGTGACAGATCTATTGCTACCGTAAATAATCTTAAACTTAAGCGCGATACCGCATCTCAGAGAGCCGACGTTCTTCAGAGAATGAATGAGCATTTCGAGGGATACGGTGATAGTATTAAGTTCGTTATGAAGGAATATTCTGCCGGAAATATCAACGGATCCGGAAAGATATACGGTCCTATTTCCTCTCTCATTAACGTAGATAAGAAATACATAACAGCTATTGAAACAGCTCTTGGCTCCAGCCTTCAGAATATCGTTGTTGAGAATGAAGATACTGCGAAAGCGGCAATGTATGCTCTTAAGAGAGCAAATGCGGGCAGAGCGACCTTCTATCCTATCAGCGCTATAAGACCCAGCATCGAAAGCGAGGAGATCAGAGCAACAAAGAGTATGGAGGGCTACGTAGGACGAGCAGATACTCTTGTTGACAGTGATTCAAGATACCGCTCGATAATTGAATATCTTCTTCTCAGAGTTGTTGTTTTTGACAACATTGAAAACGCATCTGTTGCAGCGAAAAAGCTTAAGTACCGTGTTAAGCTGGTAACACTCGACGGACAGATAATTAATGCCGGCGGTTCATTTACCGGTGGTAGCGCAAAGCGTGATAGCGGAATTCTGACACGACTTACTGCTATAAGTGAGTTGAAGGAGCAGTCGGAGTCTCTCAGCGTTGAAATAGCAAAGTATGAAAAACAGCTTTCCGATATTGATGCCGAGCTTGCCACTGCCAAGGAAAGACACAAGAATGCCGAGCAGGAGAAGGAATTACTTCTTTCTCTGTCTCGTTCTCAGTTTGCTGCTCTTGATAACGCCAATGCAAAATATAACGCCAATAAAGAAATTATCGATAAGCTTACCTTTGATTACAACAATCTTGTAGGTCAGCAGGAAAGAGCTGATGAAGAAATCGTAATTCTTGAAGGCGAGTATAAGGCTAACGCCGAAAGAATTGCGGCGCTGAAGTCTTACCGTGAAAAGCGTAGTCTTGAGATGGGCGCATTAGACGATAAGAATGATGAGCTTACCACAAAGATCAATGAAATGCAGATTTCTATTGCCGAGGTTAAAAAGGATATCGAGGCGATCGAAAGCCTTATTACCACTGTTGATAACCGTATCTCAGAGCTTGACAGTGAGAGAAGTATTCAGTGTGAGCGAATCGATAATCTTGAAAATAAGCGCAAAAACATTGATACTGTAAAGCTTCAAAGCTCTATTGAATATAAAAATCTTTTAACAGAGATAGATAATCTCAGGCAGAAACGCACCGAGGTAGAATCCGAAAATGATGAGCTTGAGCGAGTTAGAAAGGATATTTCTGTAAAGATCAGAGAGAAGAACTCTTCCCGCCAGGTAGCCCATGAATCCAAGCTCAGAAACGAAGGAAGACATTCTCAGCTTCTTGAAAGACAGGACAAGCTTGGCTCTCAGCTTTGGGACGATTACGAAATAACCTATGAGCAGGCGGTAGCTATGAATTATTCGCCCGTTACGGAAGAAAACAGAGATGAGGTAGCCCATACTCAATCATCTTGCCGCGCAAGACTTCGCGCCCTCGGTAGCTATAATCCCGGCGCAATCGAGGAATATGCGCAGGTAAAGACTCAGTATGACGAGCTTAATACTCAGTTTACCGATCTTACAAATTCTTACGATGAACTTACAGGAATCATATCCCGTCTTGAATCTGAAATGAGAACAAGCTTTGTTAATGCATTCAATGCAATAAACAAAAACTTTGGCATAACCTTTAAGGAACTGTTTGGCGGAGGAAACGCCGAGCTTCTTCTTACAGATCCCGAGGATGTTCTTACATCTGGCATTGAGATTAAAGCGGCGCCTCCCGGTAAGATAATCAAAAATCTCGCGCTTTTGTCGGGCGGTGAGCAGTCATTCGTTGCCATAGCATTGCTGTTTGCTATTCTTAAGGTTAATCCCACCCCCTTCTGTATTCTTGACGAGATCGAGGCGGCTCTCGATGAGGTCAACGTTTACAGATTCGGTGAATATATTAAAAAATTCGATGACGGAACTCAGTTCATTCTCATTACCCACCGCAGAGGAACTATGGAAATTGGCGATAGACTTTACGGCGTTACAATGCCTCAGAGAGGTATTTCTCAGGCTATTGAGCTTAACGTAAATGAGATTGAAGGAAGACAGGAGGAAATACTTGATGGGCTTCTTTGATAAATTGAAGCAAGGCTTAATAAAAACCAAAAATGCTATCGTTGATAAAATCGATAGCTTGTTCAAAAGCTTTGTTAAAGTAGATGAGGATCTCTTTGAAGAGCTTGAGGAGCTTCTCATATCTGCCGATATCGGTGTTAACACTACTATGGAAATACTCGACGAGCTCAGAGACACTGTAAAGGAAAACAGAATTAAGGATCCCGCCGAAGTAAAAAAATGTCTTTTTGACATTCTCAGAAGAATGATTGGTGAGCACGAGCCACTTAATCTTTCCACAAAGCCTTCCGTTATACTTGTGATAGGCGTAAACGGTGTTGGAAAGACAACATCCATCGGTAAAATCGCAAACGATTTGAAGCATAAAGGTAAAAAGGTTGTTGTTGCGGCGGCGGATACGTTCCGCGCCGCTGCAGCAGAGCAACTTGCAGTTTGGTGCGACAGAGCAGGCGTTGATATCGTCAAGCAAGCGGCAGGCGCAGATCCCGCATCTGTTGTGTTTGATGCTATTAATGCTGTAAAAAGCAGAGGTGCTGACGTTCTTATAATTGATACCGCAGGACGTCTTCACAATAAGAAAAATCTTATGGACGAGCTCGCCAAGATCGACCGTGTTATCGGAAGAGAGCTTCCTAATGCGGCAAAGGAAACATTGCTTGTTCTTGACGCTACCACAGGGCAGAATGCTGTAATGCAGGCTAAGGAGTTCAAGGAGGCATCGAAGATCACCGGTCTCGTCCTTACCAAGCTTGACGGTACTGCAAAGGGAGGAATCGTGATTTCCATCAGAAAAGAGCTTGGAATTCCGGTTAAGTTCATCGGTGTCGGAGAAAAGATAGATGATATGAAGCCCTTTGATTCAAAAGACTTTGCATCTGCTCTTTTCGAAAATACTTAAGTTTGAGGTGACGGATGATAACCAGTAAACAAAGAGCAAAGCTCCGCGCAATGGGACACGATCTTGATACCATATTCCAAATTGGGAAAATCGGTATCACAGAGGAAACCTGTAAGCAGATAGCGAATGCCCTCGAGGCTCGCGAGCTGATAAAGGTTCGCGTTCTGGAAAATAGCGGTTATACCGCCAAGGAAGCAGCGTCTGTTTTGGCAGAGCAGGTAGAATGCGACGTTGTCTCTTGCGTAGGAACAAGATTCATTTTATACAAAGAATCTACAAAGAAAAAGAGAATTGAAATTTGATTCTGTTAGGAGGGGTGTGCCTATGATGTTTTCGAGAGATGTGCTTTTGAAGCTTGAAGAAAAAGTAAAGGAGAAGCTTTCGCATCATAGGTACATCCATACTGCGGGAGTTAAAAATGCAGCAATAAAAATTGCGGAATATTGCTACGAGGGTGACATATCAGAAATTGCCGCTGCAGCGCTATTACATGATATTTCCAAGGAATATTCCGTGGCAGAACACTTTGATATGATGAAAAACTCAGGAGTTGAATTCAGCGATACCGATTTTATGTCAGAGCCGGTATTCCATTCGTTCACGGCTCCCGTCGTTATATCGAAGGAATTTTCCGGCTTTGCAACGGCTAATATACTTTCATCGGTGTTCAACCACACAACGGGATCTCCCGATATGTCGGTTTTTGATGAAATTATATTTGTCGCTGACTATATTGAGGATAGCAGAAAATATGAATCTTGTATAGCCGTCAGAAACGCTTTGTATGATGCATTTATAAAATCTCAGGACAGAGAAGAGTGTGTAATTCATTTACACAATGCAACTATATCAGCGCTGGAAAATACAATTATCAATATAATAAAAAACAGACAAGTGCTAAACGAGAGAACCGTGGCTACAAGAAATGCATTTGTTGCCAGAGTTCCATCTCCTTTAGTTTACCGATAGAAAGGATAATCTAATGGAAAACATCAGAACTGAAGAGTTAAAAAATGTAAGCTCCGACGTTTTATCTCGCGAAATCGTGAAGATCCTCATTGAGAAAAAAGCTATTGACGTAAAGCTTTTTGACGTTAAAGAGGGAACCGGCGTTACCGATTTCTATATCAATGCCACCGGTAGATCAAATACACACGTTGCATCGTTGGCAGACGAGGTGTGCGAGCTTATTTCCAACAGAGGCCGCGATGAGCTTCGTATTGAGGGAAAACGCGGTAACGGTTGGATCCTCGTGGATTACGGAGATGTTATCATTAACGTTTTTGATAAAGAATCAAGAAGCTTTTATAATTTTGACAGACTTCTTCCCGCAGAGGGTGAAAAAGACATCTCGGATTTAATAGCCGAGGTTGATGCTAAACTTGATATTAATAAGAATTGAGGACAAATATATGAATTACGAGCATTCAAATATTGAATCCAAATGGCAAAAATATTGGGAAGAGAACAATACCTTCAAGACTGACGCCTGGGATTTCTCTAAGCCCAAATATTACGTGCTTGATATGTTCCCATACCCATCCGGAGTAGGACTTCACGCAGGTCATCCCGAGGGCTATACCGCTACCGACATTATGTCCCGCATGAAGCGCATGCAGGGCTTCAACGTGCTGCACCCTATGGGCTACGACTCCTTTGGTCTGCCTGCCGAGCAGTATGCCGTGGATACCGGCAATCATCCCAATGGCTTCACCCAGAAGAATATCGAGACCTTCTCCAAGCAGCTGAAGGAGCTGGGTTTTGACTATGACTGGTCCAAGGTGATCGCTACCTCCGATCCCGATTTCTACAAGTGGACCCAGTGGATCTTCAAGAAGCTGTTTGAGGCAGGCTATGCCAAGCGGATCGAGATGCCCGTCAACTGGTGCGAAGCGCTGGGTACTGTGCTGGCCAACGATGAGGTCATCGACGGCAAGTCCGAGCGCGGCGGTCATCCTGTTGTGAAGAAGATGATGATGCAGTGGGTCATTGACCAGCCTGCATTTGCGGAAAAGCTGCTGGAAGGTCTGAACGAGATCGACTGGCCCGAGTCCACCAAGGAGATCCAGCGGAACTGGATCGGCAAGTCCACCGGTGTTGAGGTGGATTTCCAGCTGGTGGGCGGCGGTTCTTTCTCCATCTATACCACCTGCATCGAGACCATCTACGGCATCACCTTCATGGTTCTGGCTCCCGACGGCAAGATCACCCAGTCCCTGCTGGATCGGGTGGAAAACCGGGAAGAAGTGGATGCTTACATTGCTGAGGCTGCAAAGAAGAGCGAGATCGACCGTACCGATGCTTCCAAGACCAAGACCGGCTGCCCTCTGAAGGGTGTCTATGCCATCAACCCCGTCAATGGCAAGGAAGTCCCCGTGTTCATCGGCGACTTCGTTCTGGGCAATTATGGCACCGGCGCCGTTATGGCTGTTCCCAGCCACGACCAGCGCGATTTCGAGTACGCCGTGGCACATAACATCCCCATGATCCAGGTCATCGAGGGCCGCGATGTTTCTGAATGCGCCTTCGAGAAGCAGGACTATCTGGGTAAGGGCTGAAGTCGGAGGCCAAGCGGTCTTAGGAAGACAACATGAAGTGTCAACTCCT
>JAZTXP010000040.1:0-19923 GCA_045636465.1 Eubacteriales bacterium | reverse complement strand
TCAATCCGTCGCCTGACGGTCGTCTTTTAGACATTTACTAATCGCCTCCTTTCTTACCACAAGACAATACCACAATCGTTGCTATATATCCAGCGGTTTTCTACAGAGTTATCATACAAGACATAATTATCATTTCGAACTGCTCAATATTGCTTTTATAGTTCAATGTCGCCATTGAAAACTCCTTATTTTATCGGCACTTTCGGGCATTTTTGAGTAGCCAAGTCGCCTTTTGCTGTAATTTTGCTCCACAAAGTCTCCTTTTGAAAATGAAATATTATCGGACAGGATATCATTAGAAAGGACTAAACCTTTTGAAACCCGTCTTTTTTTGCTCGGCGTTGCCGTGCAATGTGAACCGTGCGGCGACCAAAGTCGCCGCACTTATTCCTGCAATAAATCGGGCGAGGCTAAACCGCCCGATTTCGGTGCTTCTTATCAAATCGTTCCAACGCTTTTTCTGCATTTCTTCTAGCCATCTCGGCTTCTAATCTTCGCATCTGCTGCTCGTCGAAGTAATCGATCGCATCTTGAATTGGTCGTATGGTATATCGCAAGCTGCCGTTACAAAAGCAACCGTTCTTCGCTCTTACCATCGTCATCTCCGTTGTGATCAATCTCTTTTTCTCAAGCTCCTTGACATATTTTTGAACCGTATTTGCCGTTCGACCAATACATGAACCGATCGTTGCGTGGCTTGGATAACAGGTATAGGTTTTTTTATCCTCGCACCTCACAAGATATAAATAGATCGCCAGCTCCTCGGCACACAATCCGAGATCGAAGATTCGGTTGTGCACGGGAAAATAATTTTCTCTCGGTTCTCTTTTCTGACCGTAGTAAAACATTTCGCACCTCCTCAAGCAGAATCTCTGCCATGAGTTTGTTCGATTTGAATTTCTACGAGCCGTTCTCCGAAGAGAACGTGCCATAGGATCAGAACGAGAAAGTCAATGAATTTCATATTCCAATTTCTCGCACTCGCTTCAGCGATTGCTCGATCGAGATCTTCGCAAGACATCTCGTTGAGTATTCGATAACGAATGTCTGATTTTGAAAAATGAACACCTTGTACGCTGATTCCGTCCATATCCCAAAGCAACAGCATTGCGTTGCGAGCAATGAATTTTATTTCCTCGCTCGCGTATTTTCTTGACGGATGAAAGTAACATTCGTCAAGCTCATCCCTGAATCTTCTATCGTTTTGAACGGAGTAACAATTATTTTTCATCGGTTACCTCCCTTCTTCGAACGATTTTCGATCCACTCAACAAGATTTTCTTTCGTCACGAGAATGCGTTTGCCGATTCTGAACGACGGAAAATCCTTTTCGCTCATCAGCTCGTAAGCAGATGCACGTGACACACCGAACAGTTGCGCGAGAGTTGTTGCGTTGATGAACATTGGAAGTTCATCGTAGTTTTTGATGATTGGTTGTTTCATGCTTTTTACATCCTTTCGAATAAATTTAGATAGTGGTTCATATATGTACATAAGCAACCTCGGCGTGTCAAAAATATTTAGTTGTTAAAGAACAGTCGGTTTTATCCTTTCGGTGTTAGCACCACCTTTCAAAATTCAAGTTCAATCACATTAGATAAATAACCCCTCTACTTTTACAAAGGAATTTATCGGGGAGTCTATGCCCTCAAAATTCCACCTTTTACAATTTGTTTACAGTTGAAGAAAGATCCCCCCCTCACTTTTACTGCCGATTCAGAAGCTCTTTGAGCACCTCAAAATCTCACCTTTTACAATTTGTTTACATTCGAACCTCTCAAGAAATTCAAACGAGGCAGTCTTGAAATCCGATTGCCCAAACCACCTTCGTGGGTTCGAATAACAAAAAATCCGATGAGGTTTCTTACGATTCCCCATCGGATTTTTCTTTGTTTACTACGTATCAATTTTTACTGTTTGGATTGTAATTTTTCAAAACTTCTCCAATGCATTTGTCGCACAATCGGGGCGATCTGTTGGATTCTATCGGGGATCTGCAAAGTCCACACGTGGACTGATTTGGCCTCACGATAACCGCACCTTCTTCCAATGTGATAAGAAGCTGTGACCCTTCCGCAATGTTCAACTCTTTGCAAAACGGCTTTGGAATAACAATCCGTCTTAACTTATCAAGTTTTGCTTTTTTCATCGTCCTTTACCGTCGCGTTCATTAATATCTAAGGTTATACTTTTCGTTGTCAAACGGAAGCTCTGCACATATTTCATGCAGGTCTTGCTCCAAGCAGTTTCCGTATGTCTTTCCTTCTCCGTTCTCGTTAAGAAACACATTGCCGCCGGGACTGATCATCAAATAGGAATTCTGCATTGAGCCCTCGGATTCAGCTATGACTTCATCTGCATACTCAAAGCGGTTTTCAGCAACGAAGCTATCAAACTCTTCCCTTGTTGGTTTCAACTCGTTTGCCTCGCTATTGATGTTTTCCAACACGTGCATACAAAGAAATTTCAAGCGCTTCGGCTTCGTCTTTTCATAGAGCGAAAGCATATCCTCATGGAGATTTAACTTTGACACAACCGTATTGATTTTCAGCTTAATTCCATATTTATGAATCCAATCGGCAATATCGCAAAGCTGTGCCATATTTAAAAGCTTGCCTTGCTGCTCCCTGCCTATTGCTTGGTTCGTTTCATCGCTAATCGCATCAACGCTGATACCAATCGTTTCAACCTTACCTTGCCAAGCCGAAATCAACTCTTCCGTGAGCAATGAACCGTTGGTTATAATCGAAACCTTTAAGCCTAACGAGTTTGCCTGATTTATAACGTCAGTCAAATACGGACATAACAATGGCTCACCACCCGCTATGTTGATTCGACCGCCCTTAACACCGCTTTTTACAAAGTATTTATATAATTCTTCGACGATCTTAAAGACGGTTTCTTTTGTAGGCATTCTTTCCCTAAATCCGACAAAACAGTATTGGCAATGGTAATTACACACACTTGTAATGTGATAGTTAATTACATCAATCATTGCTACTCCTCAATTTCTACTATTTTGTAATCGGTTCTTGTTCCCTTGACTCTTTCCGCACGGAATCTTCTGCCGTTTGCCTTCCAGTGAGGAAAGCTATCTGCTTTTTCCTCGTTGGTATCACGATGGCAAATTTCGATATTCCCGAGGACGTCACATCCTCCTGCTGACAAAGGTCTTATGTGGTCGAGTGTGGGGTGATAAGCACTGTTAGGATCGCCACAGGCTGACTTTTTCATCAACCGTCCGGCATAATCATATACGCTTTCTTTTCTGCCGTAAAACTCATTCCACACGTCTATGGTTCGATACTTCGACATTTTGATTACCTCCTTTCTATGAGTTTAATTTATTATCTCATACAAACGAGGATTTGACCATGAACCACGTGGTTCAAAAAACAGAGGATACCCCTTAAAAAGGGATATCCTCCGCATTGATGCCACCGGCAACTTTGATAAGTTGCAGTAGCTTTCTTTGGGTGGGCTTTCTTTCTCCTGAGCAATAATAACCCATCGTTCGAGTAGAAACATTTAATATTTCTGCCCACTTCTCTTGCGAGTATTCCGATTTGTCTACTATGCTCCAGATGAATCTGCCCATTTCGTAATCGATTTTTCGATTCACATTTTTCATATTCGCAAACCTCCTTTGCATAGACAACGCAGTGCGCCGAAGGTTTTGAATATGTGCTCTTATTATATCACAAAAAGTAGATATAATCAATAGATTTATTTTAAATTTCCCATATACCTTTTTTTACGATACTGTACAGCGGGGCGTAATCCTTTCTAGGTCTTATAAATGGACCAGAATTAAGTTTTTTATACTTAATTATACTTCCCACCGCTTTCTCTAATGAAGAAAATCCTAGATACTCATCTATCCTATCCATGAACAATGCATTACAATACCTAATCTCATTATTGGATAAATTCTTTACATCATAGATGTATCTATCATCTTCATGATAATTGATATTGTTGTACCCTCGAGGAGTGTTTTTGTAATAATTTTCATTTGGGGCAAAGAGTTCCTCGTTGTTGAGATGTGTTATGTAATCCAAGGGAGGTACTGATACACCTCTTTTCTTAGCCATATATCTAAATTTGAAGAACGGAGAAATTAAAACAATCATTCTCCTTGATGAAATTGGAAACATCTGAAAATTTTCATGAAAATAGGATACCGCTCGCATTGTTCCTAATATTTCTTTCATTTCTTCTTGTGTTTTGCCATTGTCTATTTGGGTTCCCAACCAATCCATCTTTTTATGATTATGATTTGTTATTTCGTTCCATCCCTTTTCATTTTCAGATGTCATTCCAATGTCAGTAACTACAAATTCATCCTTATCGTTAGGAGCATCCCAAAAACCTAAATAGGCTGCTTTCACGATACTTGCCCACCTATGAGCAGGATATGTTTTATCCGGATGTTTCTCAATCTGCTCTGGTGTACCATCCGTATCGAGTATAACATTTAATGTGCGCAACCAATAATCATATGTTGTTTCGCCTTCAATCTGTTTTTCTTCAAAAGGAGATTCAAATGCTTCCTCGTGATACTCAATGTTATTATCGCTACAATACCTTTTGGCATTTTTCTTTAGTGTCGGATAAAAACTTCTCTCTTTTTCCATAAAAGTTTCATCGTAAACACGCATCAAAGATACTAATAAGAATTTTTTTATCAATTTCAATTTGTCTAGTCTTAAAATTATCTTTTTATCTTCTTTTAATACATAATTTGACAGGAAACTTCCAAATTGTGATTCGATTTTCGCATTTAATTTACGTTCTGTTTCGCTATCGTAATAATCCTCGATTGCGTAGGCGTGTTCAATTGGAATGTTTTCTTTCAATTCTCCTGTTTTGATATTATACAAACAAAGCCTTTCGCTAAATTTACGCAATATCAATTTAGGGACGTAATGACTATTAATCATTTGCTGTACTCCAAATCGTTTCTAGATTAATTTAATTATATCACAAAAAGCAACCTTCTTCAAGGCATTTGTATGAACGCGAGCAATTTTTCGACGAGGCTTTTTCTTTGTTTATTGCTCCCAATTATTTGGGGAGCGGAAATGAGAATTTAAGGCCTTGACAAAGTTCTGATTCTAAGTTACAATACGACACCGGCGGAAGAAGAAAAGCCCTTGAGATGGAGTGGTTCTTCCCTGCTCTCAAAGGCTTTCGACCACATGGCTTGACCACGCGGTTTTGGTTCTTCTTGACCACATATTTCGATCGGCTGCTTTCGTGCTGACCACATCGTGTTTTGTTCTTCTGCTTTTCCTCTTGCGGCTACTACCACCGTCCTGATGCTTCGACCGATTTTTAGGTGACCACATTTTCGTTTTTAAGGTACGAGTTTTGACCACATTCTTGACCATAGTGCGGAGTGGACTACATGGAAACAGTAGTACACGAGAGCACGAAAATGTACGCTTTGGTTGACAGAATAGCACTAAAAAGCACTAGATAGCACTAGAAAAACATAAAAATCGGTCTTGGGGTGGTAGAGGCCGCAAGTTCAAGTCTTGTCACTCAGACCATATCGAGTGTTCATAACAGATTTCAGTTATGGACACTCGATATTTTTATGTCTGCACTTATATTTTGTTGTTTGGAGTAGCCTTGCGCTACTCTTTTTCTTTTAGATTGCGTTGGGTAAGTATTCGATTGCCACGCCTTGACGGGAGTCGAGGATATAGTGAGGTCGCGGAACGATACCGGGGATGTCGAGCCTGCCTACAAAGCGGTAGTGGATGATGACGCGCTGCGTTCTGTCCTTGCCTGTTCCCTCTACGGGAAAGACCTCGATTTTCTCAATGAGCTCTCGCAGGAGTATCGGCGTTAAGGTCTGCATCTCCATAAATTTGCGGATAGCACGCAGAAAATCGTCCTTTGCCGTCTGCATTTGGTCGATCTTATCAAGCTTCTCTTGAAGCTCAAACATCTGCCGCTTTAGTTCCTCTTGCTCGGCTTCGTACTTGTTGGAAAGTTGCATAAACCACTCGTCCGTCACCTTGCCCTCCACGTTGTCCTCGTAGAGCTTTTCAAAGAGTCCGAGAAGCTTTTTGCTTCGCGCTTTCGCAGTCGTGAGTGCCCCTTCCGCCGTTGTTCTCTCGCGTATCATAACACATAATTTCTCAGACTAAATGCAACCGCGAAATCTTTCTCAGACTAAATGCAACTCTAAATTGCACTGTTGCATTTACTTTGAGAATTTACTTAAAAAATAAACTTTCCTCTTTTTTCTCTTTTCCCTTGCTAAACCTTAATTCTTATGATATAATTGTTCTTGCCGTTTTTAATTATGACAGCAAAAGGGGACAGATTATGTTACTTTATCTATTATCAATTTCAGACGAGTCGGACCATGGTAAAATCACGGAATTATACGAGGAATATTACGAATATTTACTTAAATACTCTATAAAACAATTCAAGTATCATAGAAGAACTAATTATTTGTACGATGCCGAGGACGCGGTACAAAATACATTTGTTAGAATCACGAAAAACATAAAGACCATAGACTTCTCTGGAGGCAAAAAGCGCGTCCAAAACCTTATTTTCACCATTCTTACTCACGAAATTGTAAATATTTTGCGAGAGGGAGAAGAAATTTTAGAATTTCATGAAGAATTTTACGACGATCCAGCGTATACATTTGTAGATAAGCTTGCAATGGCGGAGCTGTATGACGAGGTGGTTCAAGCACTTGAAAGCCTTGACGACAAATACAGAGCCACTCTTCAACTGGTTTACAACGAGGATATGACAGTTAATCAGATAGCTGAAATGATGGGTATCTCCTCAAAGACTGTTTATACAAGACTTGAGAGAGCGAGAAAGCTTGTGATAGAAGCTGTGGAAGGAGCTGAAGCTTATGGAAAAAAGTAATTTGGAATTATTCAAGCAAGCGCTTAACGAAGCTTGGGATAACAAGATCCGCCGCGAGGTTGAAGCTTGCACGGAAGAAATTGTTACCTCGGAACGTCATAAGGAGGCAATGCAGGCCATTCTCGATGGAACTTATGGAAAGGTTACGAAATGGAAGTTAACAAAGGCTAAAATTGCCGCTATTATTGTTGCCGCCGCATTGTTACTTGCAAGCTGCGCGGCGGTTTATAGAAATGAGATTAGAGATCTTATTGAGGAGATTTTTGAGGATTTCAGCAAGGCAACTTATTCTGATGAAGATACTGATGGATGTGAAATAGAGAATGTTTACGAGCTGACTTATGTACCGGAGGGATATGTGTTGGAAGATACACAAATAACTCCTTTGTTTATAAGATATGAATTTGCTGATACTAGCAACAGCATTTTAATTTTCGAATAAAGAATTTTAGACTATACTAGTTTTGCATTTGATATCGAAAATGGTTACAATCTATTATTAAACAATAATGGATTTGATATTTATTACAAAAATACGCATGAATATCATTTTTATCTTTGGAATGATGGAAACTACTCCTTATTGATAACATCTAGCAATAAAATATCAAATGAAGAAATCCAAGCAATTATCAACAATTTAAAAGCCAAATAAATGAAAAACATCTTAAAGCAAAAAGTTTTAAGATGTTTTTTCATTTTCTTTGAAGAATTTTTCTTTTTTCTCCGTATTAATATATGAAAGTGGCAAAAACCACTTAAATTTATTAAAACAAAGGAGTTCTTATGAACAAAATTACAAAAACCTTATTAATTATTTGTTTTGCAGTAATTATGTGCTTCACTAGTGTGCCCATTACTGCATTTGCAGCAGAAGATAATACACAAAGCACCGTAACACCGCGTTGGTCGCATTTAGCAAACGTTACATTTGCTTTTTCTGCAACTTCCTCAGGCGGACATGTCGGTGTTTCTTACTCTGGATATTCAGATAGTTTTTCAAGAGCGGATATCCACGTTAAATTACAGAAAAGGTTCTTGCTTGTCTTTTGGACCGACATAGATGAGTGGAGCGTTTCTTCTACAGAAAAATTAGACAGTTTTTATCATTGCTTTACACTTGACGGTACAGGTACGTATAAGGCGACTCTCACCTTCACCGCAACGGGCATTGACGGAACTGCTGATACTTATACCGACTCCGGTGAAAGCAAATACTCTAACTAAATAAAACCTGCACTTTTGCCTTTAATTGAAATAGAAGTGCACTTATTCTACTAATTGATTTTAAATATCGATTTTATCTGTGTTAGGAAGGGGTGCATATGAATATTACATACGGCATTACAGAAGAAATTTACACTTTGGGGAGCGACTCCCGCACATCATACGGGATCGCTGCCTACTCTAACGCAGAGACAGATAAGACTGCTACTATCGTGGCGGCAATTCACGATATTACAAGCGATAAGCAAAAACTATTGGAACTCGTACAGCTATGCAACAAACTACAACTTTCAGTCATACACCTAGGGGATGTTGTGGAGGATTTCCTTATCGATTAAATTAAGTTAAAAAGCAAGTTCGAAAATAAAACTAATTAAACGGAAAGGATAATCCTAGCACAGATAACCTTGCTTCCTCCGAGAAGACGCTCGGAGGTTTCGGCATCGTTATTTCCTGAAAAACACGGTTTTTGCAAAGTTAAGTTGGCATATTCGGGCATTATAATCAAAAAAAGATCCCCATGTAAAACGGGGGGTATTTCATTTTCGGGCATAGCCCTAATATTACTGTCGGCGCACAAGTGCGCTTCAGATTGGCCGGCCAGCCATGCAATTGTTACTTACTACCCATAAATGGGTCTCGTGGGTCAAACATTGCTAATTGATCACTTTCTTTGTCTTGCTTTAACTGGTCGGCTATATATTCTTTTATCGCTTTCGTGTTTTTGCCCACGGTGTCCACGTAATATCCCTTACACCAAAACTCGCGGTTTCGGTATGCGAACTTCATGTTCCCCCGCTTTTGAAAAATCATCAGCGCACTCTTGCCTTTGAGATATCCCATAAAGCCCGAAACGCTCATCTTGGGCGGGATGCTTACCATTATATGTATATGGTCAGGACATACTTCTCCCTCTATTATTTCTACGCCTTTCCATTGGCATAAATTCCGAAGTATCTCTCTTATTTCTAACCATTTTTCTTCAAAAAACACCTTTCTTCTGTATTTTGGCGCAAAAACTATGTGGTACTTGCAATTCCATTTTGAATGTGCTAAACTATTACTGTCTATGTTTTGTTCTTTCATAGATAATCCTCCGTTTGTGTTTTTTAGTTTCGACTGGCAGGTCAATTCTAATTATACCACAAACGGAGGATTCTTTTCATCTGTTAACCTCTTTCGAACCACGCGACTATCGCGTGGTTTTTTTATACAATAAAAACAACCCCTGTTCGTCTCAGAAAAAGAATACACAGGGGTTGTTTTTCTACCACACATTCAACCTCTTCAAAAATAGGACTATGAGGAAGAGACAGCACAAAAAATCACTGAAATGTACGGTTTGGTTGACAAAATAGCACTGTTTTGTGCAACCGACAAATGTTACAAATTACTATGTAAAAATCAGTTGAATCTTACAACGTGATTTGCCACCCAGTTGATAAAGCTGCAGAAATGCTGGCCCGCCTTGCCGGGAAGACAGATCAATGCGAGGGGGGTGCGATAGCGGAAATGCTTTGCTTTTTCCATATCGTGCGCCATGCACCTTTGCCACATCTCGTTAAGGTCGCTGTCAACCTTGGGAGTTTTGTTCATTCTGGTATACAGGATAGCTATTCCGTAAAGAACAAACATCTCGTGCTCCAGATATTTTCTCAGCATCGGCTCTTTTATTTCGCTAAATCGGAAGGATGAGAAGCACTTTTCTACCACTAAAAGGTGGTGGGTATAGCGTTTTTTCATAGCTTCAGCCTGAACCGACTGGTCGGGACGGCCTATCCAATAGCGATAAAGATCAATATCGAGATAAAGCATTTTTTCAACGTGTGGCAGAGTTCTGAACACCATCAGGTTATCCTCATAGAAGACATGCTTCGGCAAGGGCTCCGTGGCTCTTCTCATAAGCTCAGTGCGGAAGGTACAGGAATGAATAGTCAAAAGCTCGTGAAGCAAAAATCTCTTTGTTTCACTCCAACCGAAGACTCTGTTAACGGGAAGGCTGCTCTTATATTTTATTGCGCGATCTCCTATGCCATCTGTATGAACGTAGTAATAGTTTGTAACAGCAAGGTCAATTCCGCCATCCTTTTCGCACTCCTCGAGCCTATCAAGAAATGCGGGAAAATCTTCGCTCATCATGTCATCGGAGTCAACTACCTTAAAATACTTACCCGTGGCTCCGGCAAGACCTTGGTTAATTCCTTCGCCATGTCCACCGTTTTCCTGGTGTACTACCTTAACGATGTCGGGGTATCTCTCGGCATAGCTATCAGCAATCTCGCCTGTACGATCCTTTGAGCCATCATTTATTATTATAATCTCTACTCTATCGCCACCAACGAGTAAGCTATCTACGCATTTTTCCATATATTCCGCCGAATTATAGCACGGCACGGTTACTGTTAAAAGCTTCATATTTTTACCACTCACTTTCTTCTAAACATGATATTTGTTTTGTGTTTTACTGTACATAACAGTTACACACCAACGGTTTGGTCGGTAATTTTAACCATCGCTTCTTCCATTGGCATGCCGTTTGCAACAGCTTCCTTACGAGCGGCGTTAACCGCCTGAATGGTCTTGATACGAACGCCATCAAGGGAGTAGCCCTTCATAGACCAAATTGTGAGAGCCCAGGCAGCCATAGGAATGATACAGAAAAGAACGATAACAACCCAGTTCATACCGTCAGCGTAAAGAGTCGCCTTTGTAGGAAGCTCATCAATACCGATAAAGAGAAGGGCAATTGAAACAACGGTTGCGGAAAGGCTGGAAACAAGCTTATCTACAAGAGAGAATAACGTTCCCATAATACCGGGAATAAACTTACCGGAGCGATAGGTTTCATAGTCTGCGCAGTCGGCAACCATAGGGATTGGCATATCTGCCGTAGCGTAATAAGCTCCGTAACCAACGCCAAAGAAGAGAATAAAGAACACTGTATATGCATTTATAGTGATCTTGAAGTCGGGGCCAAAGAGAGTTCCCTCAAAGATGCTGAGGTTCCAAGCGGGATTGCCTTCCTTCCAAAGCAGGAGCATTGTAAGAACTCCGATATAGCATGCGAAAGCAACTGCAACGTAGGTCATAAGGGACTTTTTCTGACCGTACTTCTGCGACGTACGTACAGTGAGAAGGAAGAAGGGCGCGGAGAATACGTAGCCCATAACCATCATAATAAGATAGAGGCTATCGTATCTATTCTGACCAACGATCACGCCTGCCTCATTAACGGTAGTACCAAACTGAGTCATACATCCGTAAAGCATACAGAGAACGGTAACGTTAGTAGCTATAGAGAGAGCAAGCTTACATCCACCGCCCGCGATCATCAAACGCTGCAAAGGCTTATTATTCTTAACTATCTCAACGTACTCACGAATTTCAATCTTCTGCTGCTTTCCGCTGTCTATACCGAAATACTTGGTCTGATCCTTTTCCCAGATGCCGACAACGGCAAGAGCGGTGAGAATCATAGAAATAACGATACCGATAGGGGTCATAATAGCAAACCAGGTCGCATTATAATCTCCGGCAACGTTGTCACCTGCGATGAGGGGACCTACAAACTGCATAAGACCCATACCGATAAGAGATGCAACGGTATTGAATACTGTGAAGAGGGGTCGCTGCTTAGGGTCATTAGTGAGAACCGGCTGAGCAGATCTTGTAACGGAGGTCTGGAAGGTGTATCCGATAACCCATACAGCGTAAAGCAAAATAAAGAGGGTGTATCTGAGCCACATTGCGCTCTCGGGAATGAGGGGAGTAAGAATATAAAGAGCGATTACCGAAACTGCCATAATAACGTTACCGATAACCATAAAGGGACGGAATTTACCAAACTTACCGTCGGTTTTATCAATAATTGCGCCGATAATGGGGTCTGTGATAGCGTCGAATACTCGCATACCCGTTACCATAAAGGAAGCGAATACCATTGCTATGCCGAGAACCTTATTACCAAACGTAGCTATATAGCTGAGTATCAAAACAAAATAAACATTGGTTGCACCGTTGTTCATAGGGAACAGAGCCAGCTGGTACAGCTTAGTACGATTCGTGTTATTGTTTTCGTTCATTGTTATAATTCCTTTCTTATTTTCGGATAAACAACAGATATTGTAAACTGTATTTTACCTTTAGCGGTATTAAGTCCAGTTTCCGCCGTTAGCCTTCTTTCTGGAAAGCTTATATGACGGATTGCTTTTCTCAACACGTCTGATAAATATCTCGTCGCTGAGATCGCCGTATTTAGCAGTGATCGTAACCTCTCCATCAAGGGGAATTTTGAAATCAAACACGCGGTTTGAAACTTGAGTACCTACGAGCTCACCGTTAACGTAGAGTGTTATCTCCGGACAGTTTGAATACACCTTAACCCTTGTGAATCTTTCTTTTCTGTCCACGTATCTTCTGCCGCAAATATAGACGAAGGGCTCCTTTGACCACCAAGCCTTATAAAGGTAAAAGCTATCCTTCTTAACCTTTCTGTCAAAGGTAACAAGGCCCTTGTGGTTCATTCCCGGCTCTCCGCCCTGATTTCTGGCATCTGCCGCAAAGTCGAACATATTCCAAAGGTGTGTTCCCCACATAAAGGGGCGCTTCTCAAAGAAGTTGATCATGAACTCGTTATACTTGCACTGATATTCCTCCGTCTGGTCACCGCGGAAGGGGTGAGAGGAATGGAGATTTGGCATACACTCGCATCCATACTCGGAATAACCAAGGCAGCGGTTTGGATAACGGCGATGGAAATAATCCACCCAAAGGTTATTGAGCCACATAAAGGGAGTGTACCATCCAAGGTACAGATTCCAGCTTACTACGTCGGAAAGATGGCCGACGCGATCAAAGGGAGCGCACATTGCATAGCAAGCGAGAGTTGTAGGGCGGCTGGGATCCATCTCGTGAATAAGATCGTTTAAGAGCTTATGGTTATCGATCATATCCGCTCTATCCTTTGTGGATATGGTAATTTCGTTTGAAATTCCCCAAACGCAGATTGAAGGATGGTTATAGCATTGAACCAAAAGCTCCTTCATCTGGCTAACGGTATTTTCTCTGCCGTTTGGCATGTGCTCGGAAATATAGGGAATCTCCGCCCAGACAATCATACCGTACTTGTCGCACAGATCATAAAAGTATTGATCGTGCTGATAGTGCGCGAGGCGAATAGTGTTCGCTCCCACCTCGCGGATGATCTCCATATCGGTATCGTGATGCTCCTTAGTGATAGCATTACCTATTCCCTTCCAGTCCTGGTGACGGCAAACTCCGCGAAGAGGATAAGATTTTCCATTAAGGAAGAATCCGTGCTCTGCATCGATTCTGAAGGAACGGCAACCAAATTGACAACTAATGTTGTCAACAGGCTCATCATTTACATATAAAACCGCCTCGCAGGTATAAAGGTAAGGATCTTCAATTCCGTGCCAGAGATGAACCTTGTCGATAACGATCGTCTCATCATTATCATCTCCTGTGCCAACCTCGCATCCGTCAGCATCACGAAGTGTTATATGTACACGGCCACACTCGGCATTATGCCAGGTTCTGACCCAGATCGCAGCATCCTCGCCGGCGATCTCGGGGCACACGGCAAGGCCTCGTCCACCGTAAAAGTCTAAGTCAAAATGGTATTTGTTTACAACAATAAGCTTAACATCTCGGTAAATACCTCCGTAGAAGGTAAAGTCCGCTTTTTGAGGGTAAACTCTATCGTTTACCGAATTATCAACCTCTACTACAAGATGGTTTTCCTCATTAAGATAGTCTGTGATATCGGCGCGGAATGTGGAATATCCGCCATCGTGGGTGACTATTTCATCACCGTTCAAAACCACTCTTGCAGATGCATTTACACCGTTGAACTCGATGTAAACTCGCTGGTCCTCCGAATACTCGGGACTGTTAAACGTTTTTTCATACGTGCAGGTTCCGCGGTAGTAATCGTTACCGCCGTCCTGACCGTCAATATTGTTCCATGTATGAGGAACGTCAACTCTGCTCTCCGAACCGTCGTGGTATCGGAACAGCCAGTCATTATTCAAAAGTTGCTCTTTTCTCATAGGAATCTCCTGTAAAGTATAGATCCCTCGCCCCGACTATACGCGAGACGAGGGATCTTCATGTCAATTTTTAATACTTCTCTTATGAAGTCTTAATCAATTATCTCTTTTTCTTGCGGAATACGATGCAACCGCCAATACCGAGAACACCGAGAACAATAGTAGCGTAAAGAGCTGTATTAACGATGCCGGGAGCAATTGCAACAACAACTGTGTCAGGACCAACGCCGTTCATAGCTGCGGAGTTAATAATTGTATAAAGGTTATGGTGCATAGCCTCTACAAGCGCGTTAACAACTACGGGATCGGGATTTTCACCGCCAACGGTTGCCTTAAGATCATCAAGAGCATAGGGCATCATTGCGTCGAAGCAGGTTACGCCGCCTGCTACGATAGCAGCAGATGCATCGCAGTACTCGGTAAGAATGTTATCGGTGATATACATACCCTTATTGCCCCACTCACCGCGAAGGATGCCGCTCATAAGGTTCTGGTTGTAACCGGACCAAGTAGTTCCCCAACGAGTGTAAGCAGTCATAACACCGCCGCGACCGTTGTTTTCTTCAAGAGCCTTCTGGAATGCCTTGAGGTAGATCTCGCGCGCTGCCTGCTCTGTGAGCCAAGCTGCCTGGCCAAGTCTATCCTGCTCGCTGTCATTAAGAGCGAAGTGCTTGAATACTACGTCAATGCCCTTATTAAGGAGAGCGTTAACCTCTTCGTAAGCCATCTCGCCTGCAAGGAAGCCGTCCTCGGAATAGTACTCGAAGTTACGTCCGCCGTAAGGAGTACGGTGAGTATTCGCGCCGGGGCCGTAGAGGCAAGAAACCTTAGCATCAAGACAGTCGTTAGCGATCATTTCGCCAACTCTGTGCATAAGCTCTCTGTTGAAGGTAGCTGTCATAACGTCCTCGGATGTGAATGCGGTAGCATCCGCCTTCTTACCGTCGGTAGTAACGAGACCGCCGCCGAAGAGAGAAACCGTAAGACCCTGAGGGCCGTTTTCATCACGGGAACCGGGCGCGTTTACAGAGGTAACGGGCTGTCTCCAGTGGAAGCAATCGCCAACGCTGATAAGCTCTTCCATTGTAAGATTCTCAAGGAGC
This sequence comes from Eubacteriales bacterium, assembly GCA_045636465.1. Lineage (GTDB taxonomy): Bacteria > Bacillota > Clostridia > Oscillospirales > CAG-272 > UBA1740. The sequence goes on along the minus strand of JAZTXP010000040.1, from coordinate 4,613 downwards.
TTATTCCAAGCGGGATCGTCATAATCCTCGTTTGCCATAATACCGTCTTTATCATAGTCGCTGTCGAACATATCGTAGAGTGTCAAGCCGTTCTTAGCATCAAGGATGGGCATATTTTCCCATTCTTCGGGATACTCATAGAAATCTCTGCCAATACCGGTCCAACGATCGATAGCAAGCTCGGGAATCATCTTATCGATAATTGCAAGCTCAATATTTTCTCTCCAAGTACCGCTCCAATCACTTCTGGAAAGGAAGGTAACTACGTTTTCGCCGTAGTAGAGGTTAGGATCTGCGTGGTCGAGCTGGTTTGTAATCTCGGTACCGTTTATAGACTTGGAGTATGTAGTAGCATCAAACTCCATATCCCATTTGTGAACGAGAGCCCAATTACCGTCCTTGTCCATACCGTCCGCAACAGTCTTACCGTGCGCTGCAAGAACATTGTTTACAGCGTCGTGAGCATCGGTAGCCGCTGTAAGGTAATAAGTACCTTCGTCAAGGATGTAGGTCTTTGCGCCGTAAGCGTCATAGGAAGCAAGATCGCGCTCGTCAACCTGAATAGTAATGCTTTCAGCCTTGCCGGGCTCAATTATGCCGGTCTTGCCGAAGCCAACAAGCTGAACTGCCGCCTTCTCTACCTTGTTGTCAATATCATACTGGGTATAGGGAGAGGAAAGGTAGATCTGAACTGTTTCCTTGCCTGCAACACTACCTCTGTTTGTAACAGAAAGAGTTACGTTGTAGCATCTCTCGCCGTGAGAGTTGAGTCCCTCCTCAACTATCATATCGCTATATTCAAATGTTGTATAAGAAAGGCCGTAACCGAAGGTGAAAGCAACCTCGTTGCCATACTGATTAGCATAGTCGCCTGCGTTGCCTTGGTTCATAACCGCGTCAAAGTATCTGGTCTCATAGTACTTGTAGCCTACGTAGATACCTTCCTGGTAAACCATATAAGAGGATGCCTGATCGGGTACCTGACCGTTGAAGTTACTGTACTGAAGAGCAAGATAGTTCTTCATTGCGGGAGAGGTGAGGTTATCGTAGCAATAAGTGTCAACAAGACTACCGGAGGGGTTAACCTTACCGGCAAGAATATCAGTAACAGCCTCTGTACCTGCGATACCAAGACCGCCTACCCAAAGACAAGCATCAACGTCATAATCCTTAAGGAAATCAACCTGAAGAGCGTTGGATGTATTGATAAGAACGATGATCTTAGCGCCGGTAGAAGCCTTTACCTCTTCTGCATACGCAAGAAGCTTTCTTTCGTTATCGTTAAGAGCAAGGTAGTTGATAGCATTTTCTTCGCCCTCATAGCCGGGGAATGAGCAGTCATAGCCTTCTCCGCCAACACGGGAGAAGGTAATAACGAGCGCACCGCCGTATTGCTTAACGGATTCCTTAACGCTTGCGGGATAATTTGCAGGATCGATCTCGGAAATAGGTGCCTGACCGCCGAGAGTAGCGTTTTCTCCGCCGCCACCACCTTCAGATGCAGCCGCTTTAAGATCGGAAGCTTCTTTGCTGTTATACCAATCCCAAATAGTGGAGTTTACGTCAAATCCGCTCTTTTCAAGAGCCTGCTTAAGGTTAAGAGCCTTAGAAGCGTCTACGTTACCGGAGCCTGTACCGCCGTAGGTAAGGTTAACGGAGTTAACAGAAAGAGTGGAAACCTTAGTTCCTGCTGCAAGAGGAAGCGCGTTGTCGTTGTTGAGAAGAAGAGCTGCGCCCTCTGACTCAACCTCATAGCAAAGCTCCTTTCCTGCTTCAAGTCTTTCTTCCTGTGTTGCGTAATCGCTCTTATAGCGAATAGCATTGGGATCTTCATTTTCCAGCTCCCAGAAGGAATTGCCTGCGAAAAGAAGCGCAACGGTGTTATCAAACATTCTGACAACAACGTTCAAGGGGATCATAATCGCGAACAATACCACGAGAAGCACGGAAACTGCTTTACATAATTTTCTCATGATTTTCTCCTTTGTATCAGGCTACGCCTGTTAATAATGTAAATTTTGGCGAACACTCAAGAGAGTAATCACCAGATAAATTATACTTTATTTATGCTTAAAAGTCAAGGCTTAGGAAAACAAAACAAAAAAACTTGTCACCCTTGCACAAATAATTTTATATATTTTGTTCGATATATCTATATAGAAAGGCGGAGGGTATTCATATACGCATCAGCTTACTCTCTTCGCAACCATTTTTTACATCACAAGCCTCTTGTTTTTAGTTTTTTACGTTGCAACATAAAAGTATAGCATGTAACACAGATATAGTGACTTCGCGTATTTTTTCTCCTATAAAAAAAGTGGTTGAAAAAAGGCGTATTATGTGATAAAATATAATATAATAACTTTTTTTGCAGTTTGTGCAAAAATACGACCTTTTATGACTCAATTCCATTCTTGCCGCCCTCGTTTGGTATAATTGAGATGGCAAGCTATATACCCGATACTATTCATAGGTTCAGCTATGTATTTGCACACTACTTATAGTGCGCGAGCGACTTGATATACGAAGATATACGAAAGAGAAAGACTTTACGTATATACGCCTCACAAAACACCGTAACAAAACCACTTATAAAAAACAGTGCTTTTAATGATTTTTAGCAAAGCTTGGGCTTTGTGACATTGTTTAGCAAAGCCGGACAGCACGAATACCCCGGCGGAGCTTATATATCTTAGAAAGGAAGTGTTTTTACGCAAATTCACATTATGAAATATGATTATCTGATAGTCGGAGCAGGGCTATATGGAGCTACGTTCGCCCGAGAGATAACCGACAGAGGAATGTCAGCCCTGGTAATAGACAAACGAAACCATATCGGCGGTAACGTTTACACCGAAAAAATCGAGGATATTCAGGTACATAAATACGGCGCTCACATCTTCCATACAAACAATAAGGAGGTATGGGACTACGTGAACAGATTCGCCGACTTCAACAGATTTACAAACTCTCCTATAGCAAACTACAAGGGCGAGCTTTATTCCCTTCCCTTCAATATGCTCACCTTCAATAAAATGTGGGGAGTCATCACACCCGAAGAGGCGAATCAAAAGATTAAACAGCAAAGAGATGCGGCAGGTATTACCCAGCCGAACAATCTGGAGGAGCAGGCTATCAGTCTGGTAGGCATTGACATCTATGAGAGACTGGTAAAGGGATACACCGAGAAGCAATGGGGTCGCCCCTGCAGCCAGCTGCCCGCATTTATTATCAAGCGTCTCCCCGTTCGATTCACATTTGACAATAACTACTTCAACGCGCTGTATCAGGGTATTCCCACCGAGGGGTATACAGCCCTTGTAGAAAAAATGTTGGAAGGCATTGAGGTTCGCTTAGGAGTGGATTATCTGAAGGAGCGAGATGAGCTTTCTGCCTTGGCAGAAAAAATTGTATATACAGGCCCTATTGATGAGTATTTCGGATTCTGCTACGGCCCTCTCAACTATCGCAGCGTAAGGTTTGAGACCGAAATTTTGGATACTGACAACTATCAGGGAAATGCGGTGGTAAACTACACCGACAGGGAAACTCCTTATACAAGAATTATTGAGCATAAGCATTTTGCTTTCGGCACACAACCCAAAACCGTAATCTCAAGAGAATACAGTCAGGAATGGAATAAGGATGCAGAGCCATACTATCCCATCAACGATGACGAAAACAACGCCCTATACGAAAAGTATAAGGCGCTGGCAGAGAAAGAAGAGCGTGTCATCTTTGGCGGAAGGCTGGGACAGTATAAGTATTATGATATGGACGCAGTTATTTTGTCCGCCCTTGACGCCGTGAGTAAAGCATTCCGGTAATATCTATCAGAGAATCGTCGACATAGAATACGAATCGTCGAAGTCCCTTCGATACATAATCACAAAAAATCAACCAAGCCAAACTCGACTTGGTTGATTTTTTATTTGTTGATATTTTGGTTCAATAATAAATGTTGGGGTGGGGCACAACATTTTGAAAAAATTTTAAAAAAGACGAGCATAATGATTAAAAATCTGTTAGAATAGAGTTACCACACACCAATCGAACGGAGGTTAATCATTATGCTCGCTTATAATTATACACAAGAAATACTAAATTTGCAAGATGTAAAGATAGAAAAAGTTGAAAATTTTGAAAAAATTCAAAGAATTCACATAAAACTCGGACAAAAGGTGGTTAATTGTCCGAGCTTCAACACACAAACATCCAAAATCCACGATTACAGAACGCAGATCGTGAGAGATTGCGAAGCATTTGGAAAGAGGATAGAATTGGTTTTGAGAAAAAGAAGATATGTTTGCACATATTGTGGTAAACGATTCGCAGAACCTAACACCTTTTTACCCAAATACCATCGTATGACATCTCGTTTGGTAGGAACGGTCATAGATAAGCTTTCCGATGAACGTTCTTTTACCTCGGTAGCAAGAGAAACAGGCCTTTCTGTTTCTACAGTTATTCGTATCTTTGATCACGTGCAATACCCTAAAATTAAAGTGTGCCCGAACGTTTTATCTATTGACGAATTCAAGGGAAACACCGGCGGTGAAAAATACAATGTTATTCTCTGTGATGCAGAGCATAAGAGGGTTTTAGATATATTA
>JAZTXP010000039.1:0-5414 GCA_045636465.1 Eubacteriales bacterium | reverse complement strand
TTGGACGTTTTTTAAAGACGCAAAAAAACCGTTTGACTGCGAGGGTGTAGCCGTTGATCTTCCCCACTCCTGGAATGCTACCGACGGTCAGGACGGCGGTAACGATTACCACAGAGGCACTTGCTACTATTCCAAGCGTTTCCTCAAGACTCAGCTCCCTGCAGGCGCTAAGTACTATCTTGAGATCGACGGCGCTAACTCTTCCGCAGACGTTTATCTTAACGGTACTCATCTCGGTCATCACGACGGCGGTTATTCCACTTGGAGAGTAAACCTCACAGGTCACATCCAGGCAGAAAACGTTCTTACCATCGCGGTTGACAACGCTCCCAACGAAACAGTTTATCCCCAGATGGCAGACTTCACCTTCTACGGCGGTCTTTACAGAGACGTTAAGCTTATCGTAGTTGGCGAGGAGCATTTCGATCTTGATTATTACGGAGCTCCCGGCATCAAGGTAACTCCTATCGTTCGCGGCAACGACGCCCTCGTTGAGGTTGAAGTATTCACTAAGGACGTAAAGGAAGGCGCAACCCTCGTTTACACTCTTTACTCCAAGGAAGGCAAGGCTCTTGCTACAGTTGAGGTTCCCGCAACTCAGAAGGTTAAGAAGTTCAAGATCCAGAACGTTCACCTTTGGCACGGTAGAAAGGATCCTTACCTCTACTCCGCAAGCGTTTCTCTTGTAAGAGACGGTCAGGTTGTAGATAAGGTTGCTACAAGATTCGGTTGCCGTTCCTTCGCAATTGATCCTAACCGCGGCTTCATCCTTAACGGCAGAGAGTACCCCCTTCGCGGTGTATCCCGCCATCAGGACAGACTCGGTGTTGGTAACGCTCTTCTTCCCGAGCATCACAGAGAGGACATCGACCTCATTATGGAAATGGGCGCAACAACCATCAGACTTGCTCACTATCAGCACAGCCAGTACTTCTATGATCTCTGCGACGCAGCAGGTCTTGTAATCTGGGCTGAGATTCCTTACATTTCTAACCACATGCCTACAGGCCGCGAGAACACCATTTCTCAGATGAAGGAGCTTGTTGCTCAGAACTATAACCACCCCTCTATCGTAGTTTGGGGTCTCTCCAACGAGATCACAATGAAGGGTGACACAGATCCCGATCTTCTTGAGAACCACAGAATTCTTAACGACCTCGTTCACGAAATGGATAAGACCAGACTTACCACTGTTGCGGCAGTTTCCATGTGTCCCATGGAGTCTCCCTATATCCAGATTCCCGACGTTGTTTCCTACAACCACTACTTTGGCTGGTACGGCGGAACAACAGATATGAACGGTCCTTGGTTTGATAAGTTCCACAAGATGCATCCCAAGCTTCCTATCGGTGTTTCCGAGTACGGATGCGAGGCTCTTAACTGGCACACCTCCGATCCCAGACAGGGCGACTACTCCGAGGAATATCAGGCATACTATCATGAGGAGCTTATCAAGCAGCTCTTCTCCCGTAAGTACCTCTGGGCTACTCACGTTTGGAATATGTTCGACTTCGGCGCTGACGCAAGAGCTGAGGGCGGCGAGAACGGTCAGAACCACAAGGGTCTTATCACCATGGACAGAAAGTACAAGAAGGACTCCTTCTATGCTTACAAGGCATGGCTCTCCGACGTTCCCTTCGTTCACCTTTGCGGCAAGAGATACATCGACAGAGTTGAGGATGTAACCAAGGTTACAGTTTACTCCAACCTTCCCGAGGTTGAGCTCTTCGCTAACGGCAAGAGCCTTGGCAAGAAGACCGCTCCCGATCACTTCTTCTACTTCGACGTTCCCAACGTTGGCGAGACTAACCTTACAGCAGTTGCAGGTCAGTGCACCGACTCCTCCGTTATCCGCAAGGTTGACAAGTTCAACGAGGACTACAGACTTAAGGAAGTTGGCGCGATCCTTAACTGGTTCGATATCGACGCTCCCGCAGGCAAATACTCCATCAACGATACTATCGGCGACATCATGAAGTCCAAGCAGGGCAAGCTCTGGTTCGCTAAGTTCGGTATAACAATGATGAAGAAGATGAAGTCCGGCAAGGACGGCAAGGGCAAGGCAGGAGGCTTTGACATTGACCTTTCTAAGACCGGTGGTCTTATGGATATGATGAGCGGCTTCTCTGTTCTTCGTATGACAAGCATGATGGGTATGGCTAACATCTCCTTCACCAAGGAAGAGCTTCTTAAGATGAACAAGGAGCTTAACAAGATTAAGAAGCCCGCAGGCGTTAAGTAATAAAAAACCGATATTTGTAAATAATAGTTAACAAACAAGGACCTTAGCCGCGTCTCCGAAAAAGATTCGTGGCTAAGGTTTCTATAAGGAAAGGTAATTTGAAACCATGAAAATGTCATTCAGATGGTACGGCGAGGGAGATCCCATTTCTCTCGAGTACATTCGCCAGATCCCCAATATGCACTCTATCGTTTCCGCGGTTTACGACGTTAAGCCCGGTGAGGTTTGGCCCGAGGAGTCCATCGCGAAGATGAAGGCTCAGGTGGAGGCTAACGGTATGGTATTCGACGTTGTTGAGTCCATTCCCGTTCATGAGGATATCAAGCTTGGCCGCGGCGACGTGGATAAGCTCCTGGACGTTTACTGTGAAAATATCCGCCGCTGCGCAAAGTACGGCGTTAAGTGCGTAACCTATAACTTTATGCCCGTTTTCGACTGGACAAGAACTCAGCTTGACAAGGCAGATGCAGACGGCTCTACCAGCCTCGTTATGTATTGGGAGCAGATGAAGGGTCTTGATCCTCTCAAGGACGATATTCACCTTCCCGGCTGGGACTCCAGCTACACTCAGGACGAGGTTCGCGAGCTTATTCAGGCTTACGGCGAGCTTGGCTCCGAGGGTCTTTGGGCTAACCTTGAGAAGTTCCTCAAAAAGGTTATTCCCGTTGCTGAGGAGTGCGGCGTTCGTATGGCTATTCACCCCGATGATCCGCCATACCCCATCTTCGGTATTCCGAGAATTATCACCTGCGAGGAGAACCTTGACAGATTCCTCGCTATCGTAGATTCTCCCGCTAACAGCCTTTGCCTCTGCACAGGCTCTCTCGGCTGCTCTGCTACCAACGATATGGTAAGAATGTGCCGTAAGTACAGCGAGATGGACAGAATCGCATTTATGCATATGAGAAACGTTCTTATTCTTCCCGACGGAAGCTTTGAGGAGCAGGGTCACCTCTCCTGCAAGGGCTCTCTCGATATGTACGAGATCACCAAGGCTCTCGTTGAAACCGGCTTTGACGGCTACGTTCGTCCCGACCACGGCAGAATGATCTGGGGCGAGACAGGCAAGCCCGGCTACGGCCTCTTTGACAGAGCGCTTGGCGCTACCTACATCAACGGTCTCTTTGAGGCTTGCGAGAAGGCTAACAAGTAATTCTACTCTATTTTGAAAGGAATAAACTAAAATGAACAAGAACGTATTAAATACAGATCTGACCGGTAAGGTTTGCGTTGTTACCGGCGCGGGCGGAGTTCTTTGCGGCGCTTTCGCAAAGACACTTGCAAGAGCAGGCGCAAAGGTTGCTCTTCTTGACCTCAACGACGTTGCAGCTGATGCTGTTGCTCAGGAGATCATCGCAGAGGGCGGCGTTGCGAAGGCTTATAAGTGCAACGTTCTCGAGAAGGAAACCTGCTATGCAGTTGCAGACGCAGTTGAGGCAGACCTCGGTAAGTGCGACATCCTTATCAACGGCGCAGGCGGTAACAACCCCAGAGCTACAACCGATAAGGAATACTTCGAGCTTGGCGATATCGACGCTGATACAAAGAGCTTCTTCGACCTGGATGCAAACGGCGTTAGCTTCGTATTCAACCTCAACTTCCTCGGTACTCTTATTCCTACCCAGGCATTTGCAAGACAGATGGTTGGCAGAGAGGGCTGTAACATTATCAACATCTCCTCTATGAACGCTTACACTCCTCTTACAAAGATCCCTGCTTACTCCGGCGCAAAGGCTGCTATCTCCAACTTCACACAGTGGCTTGCAGTTCACTTCAGCCGCGTAGGCATCAGAGTAAACGCAATCGCTCCCGGATTCTTCTCCACAAAGCAGAATGCGGCTCTCCTCTTCAATGCTGACGGAACTCCCACAGCAAGAACAGGCAAGATCCTTGCAGCTACTCCTATGGGCAGATTCGGCGAGAGCGAAGAGCTTGACGGCGCGCTTCTCTTCCTCATCAACAACGAGGCAGCAAGCTTCATCACCGGTATAGTTATCCCCGTTGACGGCGGCTTCTCCGCTTACTCCGGAGTTTAATTCGGTAATCTATCATTTTAATATATAAAGAGCCTCCCAACTTAGCAGTTAAATGCGGTTGGGAGGCTTTTGTTATGGCTCGGTTGACAAGTAATATAAAAAATGATATAATCATATTGGAATGAAATAATCACTCTTGAAGAAAGGGGATATATATGAAGCTCTTGAACATTTTCCTTATAGCATTTATTTTGTTTTCGGGAATCTCAACCACGCCTGAGGAGAGTCTTGTGAAAAGCGAGGTAGACGAGTCCGAAAAAGCTTACGTGATATCAGTCTTGCAGTTAACGCGGACAGATAAAAATATCGTAAGCGAAGTGGATTGCTTTGACGTTAATGGCGAAGGTATTATTGCAACCGGAATAGGGCTTGAAAATACAAAAAAGTATATACGTGTTTTTACAGAGGACAATGAATTCCTTTACGGTTTTTACTTTTACACTACCGGTTCATTCTTGTTAGAGTGGAACGATGAAAACCTATGTATTTATCTTGTGAGAAGTGATTATTACGTTACTATCAACAGCTATGGAGATATTCTTGATATCGAAGAAATAGAACTGACCAAAAATAATAGACGTTATATTGATAAGGTGCTTCAGGCTACAGAAAAAACTGTTGGTAACAAAACTTACTCATTAAAAGACGGAGAAGGTATTCACACTATTTTTATTATCACATATTCCAGATTGCATGTCATGGAAAACGGTGTGGAAAAAGTTATAATTCTCAATGAGAATCCTGTAGATTCATTTGAAGCAGGTCCTTGGCTCTTTGTTGCTTTATTCGCTTGGTGTTTAATAGTAACCCCCATATCACTCATTGGCAGATTAATTGTTAAAATCATTAAAAAAGCAAGATCCGACTGATATGGCTGCCTATCATAATAATCGCACTAAATATCGTTTTTATCAAAAAAAATATAAAATACAGCTTACATAAATAGGGTATTAATTCAAACATATTAAAAAACGGAGGGATCGCAATTATTTATCCGCAAATAAAGGGTGATGATGGATTCCCTACCCCCTTATATGCCTCTGCCGAGGGAGAGCGCATTAACGCAGGGATACTAAGGTGGCTTTAATTCGTTGATATTAAAAACAAAAAACAATAACAACCAAAAAACAGGGTCG
>JAZTXP010000038.1:0-21247 GCA_045636465.1 Eubacteriales bacterium | reverse complement strand
TTTGATGGTTGCTCTAGCCTCACTAGCGTAGTGATTTCTGATAGCGTTACTAATATTGGTGAGAATGCGTTCGAAGGTTGCTCTAGGCTCGTAAGCATTGAGATCCCCGATAGCGTTACTTCTATTGGTTATGAGGCGTTCCGTAATTGCTCTAGCCTCGTAAGCGTGGTGATTGGTGATAGTGTTACTTCTATTAGTTATGAAGCGTTCTATGGTTGCGAGAAACTCACCAGTGTGGTGATTGGTGATAGTGTTACTTCTATTAGTGCTAGTGCGTTCTATGGTTGCAAGAAACTCACCAGTGTGGTAATTGGTGATAGTGTTACATCTATCAATTATTATTCGTTCTATGATTGCAAGAGCCTAACCAGTATTTATTATAACGGAACAAAAGAAGATTGGGCAAAGATTTCTATCGCTTTAAACAACTACTATCTTTCAACCGCCACTTGCTATTACTACAGCGAGGAAGAGCCTACTGAAGAGGGCAACTTCTGGCATTGGGGCGAGGATGGTAGGCCCTCAATTTGGGAGTAAAATCTCAGGGTATATTATAGCACTTTGTGCCTAAGATTATTTCAAAATGAAATACGGAATTTAATTTGCGGGAAGCGTGCCATTTGGCGCGCTTCTCTTTTTTGCCTTCTCCTGCGGGTAGTGAAGCAACCGAACGGTAGGTAGCGAATGGAACTAAGTGTTCCTGCCCTCTCCGTCACCTTATGGTGACACCTCTCCCAGAGTGAGAGGCTTTACACGCGGCACAACCTAGGCTCTCACCTCGGGAGAGCTTCTGCGTAGCAGGTGAGAGGGTGTAAAGCATCACATCATGACAAACCGTCCCACTATATAAAGGTACAAGTTCGTTTGTAACACCTCATCCACCGCTAAAGCGGTCCCCCTGTCTCGCTGCGGCTCGGTCACATTTTGGCTCTTGCATTATTAATGCAATTCACTACCAAAACGCCGTTTCACTACCCCGCTGGGGAAGGCTTTAATAGCGGCGGGGCTAAGATATTTAAAACATTATTTTAGAAATATTATATTTCCTGTTGATTTTCTCGTAGAAAAATGGTAAAATATAATTAAACAAAGATTTTACTTTATTTTACTAGGTTTTAATGAGAATTTTAGAAAGCATTTTGGCAGGTGGATTATGGATTTTTTGAGACTTAACCCTTATATTCGGTCGGTATCGCTTTACGAGAAGACGCCGCTCTTCGGCGAATGCGTAGCGTATGACGACAGGCTGATCTATATCGTTTCGGGCGATCTTGTGGCGACGGTCGGTGGCGAGAAGCTTGGGCATCTCTCCGTAGGCAACACGCTCTTTATTCCTCGAGGCGTTCCTTATAAGCTGAAGGGTAAGTACACCCGAATGGTGGTTATCACGTTCGACCTCATGAGCGAGGGCGACGCGCCTGCCGATATTATACATCCCGTCGCTCCGGAGGAATTTGACAGGGAGAAGCTTTTGTCTCTTCCCGAGAGCCCGTTTGATAAGATGATACGCCTCGACGATATGGAGGCGGAGAGAGATAACTTTATTCGTATGGCGAATATTTTCACCTCCGCAGAGGGTAACTACCGAGCCGAGCTTTCCGCAAGATTCAAGCTCATACTTCTTAAGATCGCAGAGGTTTCCGACGAGCATTCTCTGCCGATGCGAATGGTGGAAAACCTAGATTCCTACATAAGAGAAAACTGCCACGACGAGATATCAAACACCGAGATCGGCGCGATCTTCGGCTACCATCCCTTCTACATCAGCAACGTGCTGAAGGAAACAAAGGGCGTTACTCTCAGGCAATACATCATCGCTTACAGGCTAAAGCTCTCAAAGCGTATGCTCCGCGAGACCGAGAAAACCACGGGAGAGATTGCAGACGAATGCGGCTTCACCGATGCGTCCTATTTCACGAAGACCTTTAAGTCGGCATTCGGAGAAACGCCGAAGGAATACAGAAACAGGTTTAAGGATAAATTTATCTAATCCCCCCTTGGCATACATCCGGATGGCAAAGGATGGATTATAATAAGACAGATGTTTTTTCCTTGGATAAAAGCGTTTATCTTTTGAGCTTTTGCAATAAAACGCAATATATGGAAAATATAGTTTACATTTTCGGAGATTTTTATGAAATTAAAGAAAAATCAGATTTTAGACGTAGATATTATAGATATAACGAATCTGGGCTTCGGCGTTGCCAAGGTCGATGGCGAGGTCATCTTCATATCCGACACCGTACCCGGCGACAAGGCCAAGGTCAAGATCATAAAGGTGGCGCAAAGCTATGCCATCGGCAAGGCACTTGAGCTTACTTCCCTCTCGGCTGACCGAGCAGAGAGATGCGATATTCGCCTTTGCAAGGCGTGCGCATACAAGTGCCTTTCCTATAACCACGAGGCAGAGATTAAGGCAGAGGCGGTGCGCCAGATATTCAAGAAGGCGGGCCTTGCCGAGGTGGAGATCGGCGAGATAATTACATCTCCCGAGACGACTCATTACCGCAACAAGGCGCAATATCCCATCAGCCGCGACAAGGACGGAAGATACCATATTGGCTTCTATGCGCCGAAGAGCCATCGCGTTACCGATGCGGTGGATTGCCCTCTCGCGCCAAGGATTTTTGCGGAAATTCTCACCGAGGTCAGAGGATTTTTCGAGAGGCATCAGCTTTCTACTTATGACGAGGAAAGCGGCAAGGGACTTCTCCGCCACATATATCTGCGCCGCGGCGAGATCTCGGGCGAGGTACTTCTGACCATCGTTATAAACGGCACTTCCCTGCCTCATAGCGAGGAGCTTGTGGCAAGAATGACAGAAAGATTCCCCGAAATCGTGGGCATTCTCATTAATGAAAACAAGAAAAATACTAATATAATTCTCGGCGAGGTGTATCACACGATTTTCGGCAGAGACTACATCTTCGATACCCTCGCAGGGGTTGAGCTGAAGATAACCGCCCCCTCCTTCTATCAGGTAAATCACGACTGCGCAGAGCTTCTCTATGCGAAAGCGAGAGAGCTTGCAGAGCTTCGCGAGGGCGATCTTCTCCTTGACCTCTACTGCGGAGCAGGCTCTATTGGACTTTCAATGGCTAAAGATTGCCGCGAGGTAATCGGCGTGGAGATTGTGGAAAGCGCGGTGGAGTGCGCAAGATTTAACGCAGAAAATAACGGAATAAAAAACGCCTCCTTCTACACGGGCGATGCCAAGGACACCGAAAGGCTACTTATACCCGCAGAAGAGGCAAGGGGCGAAAAGATTCTGCCCGACGTGGTTATTTTTGACCCGCCGAGAGGCGGCTCGGACGAAGCGCTCCTTCGCCACGTGGCAAAGCTTAATCCAAGAAAAATTGTTTATATTTCATGTAACCCAGCAACGCTGGCACGTGATATGGTCGTACTCAAAGAGCACGGGTATGTAGGCGGCGTTGTTACTCCGGTGGATATGTTCCCCGGTACAGGACACGTCGAGTCCGTCGTGTGTCTGTCACGAAAATAAAGTACGTAAGATGAGAGATTATTATTTACGTACCCCTTTACACGTCAAAAAACATAGAAAGAAGATCAATTTATGAAAAAACGAATCACCACAAAAAGAGTAATAATTTTTTTAATAACGATAATACTTCCCATTCTCAATGTTGCTTTAGGCTGTCTTTTGCTTTTTTCTGATACGCTCTTTAATATAGCATTTTTCATTACATTTGTTTCTATCCCAACCATCTCAATTGCCTTCCTTGCTTTGATTATTTTTTCTAAAAGAGGGGTTGTTGCTAAAACCATTCTCACAATATTTGTATTACTTGCATTTATAGTATCATCTTTGATTTCAGGCATGGTTGGTACATTTGAAATGCTTACATATAAAATTGATGATGAAATAGGAGAAAGTTATACCGATGTGTGTCAAAATTTTGATGGCATGCCAACATTAGTAGAGTTAGGCAATTACACAAAAGTAGAGCATTACGACTATTTTTCAAGTGCTTTCGGAATTTTCACTTGTGACGCAGATACCTTGATCGTTTATTACGATTCAGAAGATTATCAAAAGCAAAAAACATTGCTGGATAGTAAGTATGTATTTCAAGAAGCTGAAATGACATCATACAAATACGCGTGCATGCCATCGGCTAAAATAGGCAGTTATTCATTCCGTACATTGAATATTGAAGAATATTATTCAAAAATAGATTATCCTAAAAAAATGGTTTTCATTGCTACGAATGAGCAAGATTGCTCGATTTCATATACAGCTTTTTACAATGATGATATCGATTATATCGAGTCATTGGAGAATTTTTTGTTAAATGATTGCGGCTGGAAACATATTGTGAAGGATAAAAAATAGACCTTTTGTCACCTTGACTCACGTTGAAAGTGTAGTTTTTCTAGCGAGAAAGGAGTTACCATGATTTTATTCAGACCTGTTGGCGAAAAAGAAAAAGAACTGATCGAGCAAAGCGATTTTACGAAGTTTCCGCCAAGGCTTGATTGGCAACCGATTTTTTATCCTGTTCTAAATCAACGCTATGCAGAAGAAATTGCAGAAAAATGGAATACAAAAGATCTCGATTCGGGATACAAGGGATATGTCACTCAATTTGAAATTGATGATGATTATATAACTTCTTTTGCTGTTCAAACTGTTGGCGCTTTCTACCATCAAGAGCTATGGATACCTGCGGAAGAACTTGATAATTTTAACAACCATATTATCGGAAAAATCGAAATAATCAAGGTATTTACATAATCTGAAAACATACCTTTTGTAGTCGCCTGCGTTGAAAGTTTATTTTGTCTGACGAAATAGACAAAGTAAAGCAATATAAATCCTCGCGGATTTGAGATATTTTCTTGACAGTGAAATGTCATTTTTGAAGGAGTAAACGATATTTTGAGAACTTTTATTTACATCTGTTGACTAAATTTGATGAAAGGCGTGGCTATTATGAAAAAAGAATTTGAAGCGTATTATTCAAAATCCTATGCTTGGATCTTTGCGATTTTAATACTGTTGTTTGGTTTTGGAATTGTTATGCTTTCGGTTTCTTGGATTCCCAATGTATCTTTAATAGCTATCGTTACTCTATCAATCGCCTCGTTGGTTTGCGCTTATATGTTTATGGTAACTATCCTGAAAGATGGCGCGGCGATTCAAATAACGGATAATAAGCTCATTTTATATAAGAAGCGCCCTATCGAGATTCCTATCGAGGACATATTAAAAATCTCGATTCACGATGGCGACGGTTCTTTTGATATTTTGGTTAAAACACCAACCAAGAAATTCAGTATGCATTGCTTCATAAAGGAGCAAAGGAAAAAGAAAGACGAGCTGATTTCATTACTAAAAAGCAAGGGAATCAAAGTTGATACCTTTGACCTTGGTGGCGGAAATTGATTTTGAGCGAAAACGAAGGCTTGTTTTACAGTTCTTTAATATATCGTTTTGAAGGGGAATTTGTATGAATAAAAGCGGACTTAAAATCAGAGAAGCTCGAAAAGAGGATGCGGAGCAGGTTCTTTCACTTTACGAAGGCGCAAAGAACGGTGAGTTCTGCGTGTGGAACGATAGTTACCCCACCACTATAGAAATTGAACACGATCTGGAAACGAACAATCTGTACGTAATGACCGATGGGGACAAAATAATCGGCGCGATTTCTATTGTACCCGAAAATGAGATGGACGGCTTCGACTGCTGGTCATATAAAGACGGTAAAGAGATAGCCAGAGTCGTGATTGATAAGCCCTACCAAGGTCGCGGCCTATCCTTTGAGATGGTGCGAAGCGTTGAGTCAATTCTACGCGAAAGGGGTCACAAGACTATTCATTTATCCGTGGCAAAATCCAACGTCCCTGCCTATAAGACATACATAAAAGCAGGATTTACTGTGGTCGGAGAAGCAGAGATGTATGAAAGCGACTATTATCTCATGGAGAAAGCCATCGATTAACTTCCCTGCCGATCGAATTACAATGCGCGCGTAGTTTATTCTGTGAAAAATGAAAGGATGCAAGTACACCTTCAAGCCTTGATACACGTTGAAGGCGTAGTTTGCCCTGCAAAATCGATAAACCGAAAAACAGTGGCACATCACAAGAGAGGAAAACAAAATGTCAAAAAAATCACGCAAAAGAAAAGAAATGCAAAGTTCAGACCGCCCCTACGATGTTTTATCAAAGAAAAAGCAAACAATGAGGAAAACTTATCTTGAATATTTGGGCTGTGCAATTATGTTTTTCATAATGGCTGCCGTTACATTTATACTCGGGTTGATGACCGAAGATGTTGCGCATTCTAAACAAATTATTTTTGGCGCTACGCCCGGTATTCTTGTTTTCACTATGTTTTTTGTATTTCAATGCGTACGTAGATTTATTATTTTCACAAAGCTCAACAAAATCGAATCCTTAAGCGAAGATAATGTTCAAATTACTTGCAAAAATGTAACTTTTATAAATCAGCCTGTAGGCCGATCTTCCGAAGTCGTTATATGTATTGTTTTGACTGATGAAAATGGAAAAAAATATTTTGACGTAGTCAACGGAATTTATAATCTTGATAAAAAAGAGACTCGCACAAAGCTTATAAATGAAAAGATTACTGTCAACTGTTATAAGAACACTAACTGCGTAAAAAGCTTATCGAAAGCATATAAATACGATAAGGGCAAATATTACCCTCCTCGTTTTTAACATCTTTCGAGTTGTGTCATCTCAAAATCTAATTGACTATAAAAAAGGCTTAATTTTGTTATGTTTAGTTTACAAAATGCGAGATTTTAAGTTTTATCACTTTAGATTTTGGTTTTGATTGTGATTAGAATTTTAAGTAACGTATATATCTTTTGTCTTTCCCGGGAGGTATTATGAAAAGTATTGAGATAATAGAAAAAGACGGGGCTTTGATTATAAAAAAACGGTTAGAGGCTTGGTTTTTGATCTTTCTTATAGCGGCGACGGTGGCGATGCCTATTCTGGCGCACAGGTATTTGGGAGATGTGATCGCGATTATTGATGCAGCCTTTATGTTAATGTGGACCGTGTCATACGCCGCAAGACCGCACCTTGACAGAATCATAGTCGACAAGTCAGCGAGGATGATCTCCTTCGGCAAGCTTTTCGGCAATAAGAAGTATAGGTTTGACGAGCTTTCTGATATATATTATTGGGCTGTGGAAAGGAACGATCCCGAAAACGAGGATATTTTTAGGGTGATTTTTCAATTCAAGGACGGGCGCAAAAGATTCATAAAAACAGATAGCAAAAAGCAGATGCAAGAGCTGATCGATACGGTCAAGAGTATTGTCGGGCTGAATTAGTGCGGTCACGATAAAGTAAAAAAGATTTATCAAACTTAAAAAAGCTACAAGGAGACAATATGACACAGGCACAAAAGATCAATAAGGCTCTTATTGAAAGAGTTGTTCCCGCGCTTATTGAAGACGGCTTCGTGGGAGAATTTCCGGATTACAAGAAGGTATGCGAGAATCATATAAAGTTCCTTTCCTTTGACAAGGACAAATACGGCAACGCTTTTCGAGTAATGGCTGCCATCATATTTCCAAACGAAGAGCCGGAATTCACTAATATCGCTTATAACCTCTTAAGGTTTTACGGAAAGGAAGACTTACCCATAAGCGAGATTGACATAGGATATTGTTGTAAACCCTATTTTATGCGAGGAAATCGCGGAGATGATTTTTGCTACTCGGACGTTTACTGGGATTTCTTCCTCGGTATGGAAAACCGTGTATCCGACAAAAGAGCAAAGGACTATAAAAAGAAATGGTATGAGATAAAGCTGCAAAGTGGCGGCGATGATACCAACGAAAAAATATGCGAGTTAATCAATAAAAGGCTTCCCAAAGTATACAAATGGTGGGAAAAAGAATTAAAAAGGATAAACCCCTCTCAGAGATAGGAGAAACATTATGAATGCTATTTTTATTATATTTGCAATAATTTACGTGGCGGGAATCGTGGCAATTTCGCTGAAGCTCCGCGACATTATTAAAAACAAGGATAAATACGAAGAGCCCGAGGTTGCCGAGCTGGCGAGAACGAGAAGAAGAGAGAAAAAGTCATTGAGATTTTTCCAGTCGCTTTCCCATCAATACATCGTGTCTCTTTTACCTATATGGCTCTTATCCATTTTCGGGATCACCGGCCTTCTGAAGGTGTTTTATAAGATCATCGCAGGCGAGAACACTCTCATCCTTGCTGATACTTGGCTGGCGGGCGCGTGCGGTATGATGTTTATTATGATACCCGTGATTATGGCGGTTATTCCCTTACATATAAAGACACCCTTCTTCGCGGTTGTGGCAGAGGGCGGCTCAAAGGACGGAACGAGATATGCGGCGTGGAAAGAAGGCTTCATTATGCTGCTTATCGTCTTCGTTATCGCCTTCCCCTTCTACGGTTTTGCGGCGAATAACTACATTTATTACGATGACGAGGGCATTACCTCATCGGCATATTTCCAGCTTGGCGAGACCTACACCGCTTATGAGGACGTTACAAAGGTTAAGATCTCGGTGTACTATGACGATGGCATAATCGACTCGCTTTCATACAAGGTAACACTCTCCGACGGCAGAACGCTTGAAATGTCGGACGGCTCTAGACTCTTCTTCCCCGAAACAACGGTTGAACTGCACCGCAATATAGAAAAATACAGCAATGCAGAGTTTGAAATTGACCCCCCCACAGAAGAGGACTATGTTGATCTTTCGGAAATACTTTCCGAAGATAAGCTTGAGAATATTAAGTACGTATTCGAGGGGGATCATCAATGAAAAAATTCAGCTGGAAGGAGTTTGGGTCTGAGCTTTTAGGCGGGCTTATGGAGCTTTCAGTAGAGCTTCTGATTGTACTTGCGGTTCTGGTAATAGGAGGCTTTGTTCTTTGGCTTATACCTGACGGTTGGGCGGAGGCCTTGAACTATGATATAGAGCTTGTCGGGTTGATAATTGCGGCGATTGTATTAGTCTTTCTTTTTATATCAAAAGCGATAAAAGAGAAAAAGAACGAAAAAGAAAAATATGTTGTTGATAAGCTTCAAGTGGATCAGGAATATATTGAAAATCAATTTCAATTTTTAATTGACAACGGATACAATTATAAGTTTTATCAAAAAAATTGGGAAAAAGAGTTCATATACACTTTGGAAGAATGCCGTATAGAAGTGTATCTTGACGGACAGGCGTTTGATTGTGTAATAAAAACAAAGGATTTTCCAAGGTCAAACATTACACAAAATCCTCTTGCAGAAGAACGCTTCAAAAAGCAATTTTTCAAAGCAAACACTATAGAACGGATCGATATGGTAATTAATTTACTTCGCGAAAACGCAGATGTGTTTTCAATAAATTAAGGCTTTTAGGTAATTTCAAGGAGGTTATATGAAAGACGGTGATGAATGGCTTACTCCTAAGGACATTATAAATGGTATCGGAGCATTTATATTATTGTTAGTAGGCGGATCTATATTCAAGCTGATGTTAGATTTTTTTGCAGGAGATATTCCAAAAAGCTGGCAAGACCTATTTAACAGAATGGTCACTTATTTATGCGATATTGAAATTATCATATATATAATTTTCTTTATCGTAATTTTGATTTTTCTTTTAATTGTCGGCTTGATAAATAGGATATTCAAGAGACGATAATCCTATCTCAGTTTTGTCGCCGGGGAAAATACATTTTTTACGGGAAAGAGCATAGCAACACAGGGTATTTATTACAAACCAAGGAGAAAAATGAAGAATAAAAATACGAAAAATACATCTACATACAGCCTTTTATGGGCGGCGCTGGCTATCGTTGGCGCAATCTTAATCGCTCTCGGCAGCGGTACGAAGGGTGGTGTCGCTTGGATAATTATCGGCATTATCGCAATCGGCGTTTCTATATTTATGATCGTCGGCGCGCCTATGACAAAACGCGAGGCGGCGGAGAGCCATAATTATACCATCACAAGCGTTACCAACGTTGACCGAATGGAGGGTCACGAATTTGAATACTTCTGCGCTGAGCTTCTTGAGAGATGCGGCTTTGAGGCGGTGACGGTCACTCGTGGCTCGGGCGATCAGGGCG
The DNA here is from genome assembly GCA_045636465.1 of Eubacteriales bacterium. Taxonomy (GTDB): domain Bacteria; phylum Bacillota; class Clostridia; order Oscillospirales; family CAG-272; genus UBA1740. Next base: position 11,134 of record JAZTXP010000038.1, on the reverse strand, counting down.
TTGATATTCTCGCCTTCAAGGAGGATATTAAGTACGCGATTCAATGCAAAAACTACTCTACTCCGCTTGGCAACAAGCCGATTCAGGAGGTTTTCGCAGGAAAGACGTTTTACAAATGCCACGTTGGCGTGGTGATGACGAACTCCACCTTTACCAAGGGTGCAATAGAGCTTGCAGACTCGGTAGGCGTTATCCTCTGGGATAAGTCAAGGCTTGACAAAATGATGGTTAAGACCGGAATGCAGGAGTTTGTTAAAAAATAAAGGTCTGTTTTTAACGAAATGATAGTGCAGAAAAAATATAGAAAATAAAAACGGGGAGGAGATAAAATGAAAAAATCATCACTTATATCCCACGTAATTTACTACATGATTATGTTAATTCTTTTCATCACTATGGTGGTTGGAATTGTGCTTGGGATTATTTTTGGCGAAGAATATTATACGTTCTACATGGGAGTTGGATTGTTGTTCTTCTTCGGATTTGGCTTTTATGGATTTGTTACACAGTTCAAGGAAAATGACTTTAATAAAAATCTTTTAAATCACGTAAAAACACTGAAGCCTATATTCAAAATACCGCTTTCGATATTATCGACCCTTTGCTATGCATTTTCGTTGTGCGGTCTTATACTGTTAATTATGTACGGTGGAGGACCGGCTATAAGAGATGGCGTTTTTTGCATAGTAAACCACGGAGATTTCGTCAGAGAAATTACCGAGAGAGAATATGAGATCCTCTCTGTATTCGATAGATTTATCTGGATTTCAGTTATAATTCCACTGGGAATAAATTTTCTGATCTATCTGAAAAGGAAAATCAGCAGAGGAAAAGGTAGAACCGAAAATTGATAAATATAAGAAAACATTTTTTCAAAGTTGACTTTTACTTTTCCGTTTTGAGATAAATGGAGTAAAAAAAGAGAACAATTATTTACATTTTATATAAAAAGGAGAAAAAACTATGTGCATTTCCAAGAAAGCAAAAACAAGCGCGACAATTAAAGCGCGTATGGAAGAAGAGGCTGCTGCTAAGTTCAACAAGATGTGGGACCTTTGGGCAAAGGGTGATATCCCTTCTCCCTACGCCGATCTTATGACCTACCAGAGCGAGGTAAACAACGGCGGCCACGCGCAGTTCTTCGACAACGTTGCAAGTACAGGACATCTGCGCTCGGTTATGAAGGCGCTTAAGCACGTGCTTCCCTTCGACATCAGAGTTCCCCTTGTCGAGGCGTACAACGCTTACAAGATCAACGGCGAGGATGCTGAAGAGAACGAAGATTTCTTCGATCACGCGGACGAAGTGTTCTACGAAAAGGAAGAGCTTATCAACAAGATCCTTGAGGATTATTCTAAAAAATTTTAATGCTTTTATTATAATCAATACACCTTTGCAAAATTTTAAGGAGGTATATCATGGGGTTTTTTGACATTTTTAAAATCTTTAAGCATAACAAGAATAAAGGTAAAAACGGTGATCTCCAAGGCGAAGAAGCGGAGAGATACAACAGAATGTGGGACCGTTGGGCAGAGGGCAAGATTGGTTCTCCCTTCGCCGAGCTAATGACATATCAAAGTGAGGTAAACAACGGCGGTCACAGTCAGTTTTTCCATAACATGAATGTTCGCGGCGTACTTAAAAAAACTATGACGGAGCTTAATAAAATTCTCCCGGAAAACCACAAAAGAAATCTAAAATTCGCCTATGACACATACAAAAAATGCGGCGAGGATTATGAAAAAAGCGAGCCTCTGCTGGATAAATGCGACGACTTCTACTACGCAAACGAGGAGCCGATAAACAACATACTGGAGAATTTCGCAAAAAACAAGATAATATTATAATTTCTCGAAGAGATTTGACCCAAAAAACAACAGATATAAGGACCCGGGAGGTGATTTTATGGCTGAAATATGGGATGCGTACGACAAAAGCTTCAACAAAATTGAAGGCAAAAAGCTGATTCGCGGAGAGACTATTCCCGAGGGGATGTACCACCTGGTATGCGACATCATTGTGAAGCATATTGACGGAACTTTTCTTCTTATGAAAAGAGACCTTAGGAAGCACTTCGGAGGTTTTTGGGAATTGACGGCGGGCGGCTCTGCTCTGGGGGGGGAGACTCCCCTGGAATGCGGACTGCGCGAGCTGGCTGAAGAAACCGGAATCATTGCTACCGATCTACATGAGGTAAAAAGAATTGTCCATGACGGACACCGCTCGCTTTACGTGGAGTATTTGTGCATCACCGATTGGGATAAAACTGCCGTAACTCTTCAAGAGGGCGAGACTATAGAATACAAGTGGGTAGAAAAAGAGGAGATCCTACGAATGACGGAGGCTACCCTTGCCTCATCAAGAGCATTGGCAATCCTCAAAGAAACGGATATATAAAGTAATATGTTGTACGAGAAAATTATCAAGCGCGAGCCAATCAATAAAGGTTGGTCGGGCGATAAAAAATATAAGGTCACCTGCGAGGGTGGCGAGGTTTATCTTCTCCGCATTTCTCCTACCGAAAGGTATGAAAACAGAAAAAAGCTTTTTGATTTTCAGAGGCAGGTGGGGGAGCTTCAGATACCTATGTGCGAGGCCTTGGAGCTTGGACTTTCCGAGGAAGGGGTTTACACTCTCCATAGCTGGATCGACGGCGAGGATGCCGAGGAGGTTATACCAAAGCTTCCACCCGAGGAGCAATACAGGCTGGGGCTTCTTGCAGGGGAGATAGTGAAAAAGATACACACAATTCCTGCCCCTGAAGGTATACCCACCTGGGGCGAAAAAATGGGCAAAAAGCTTGATGCGAAGATCAAGCTATACGAGGATTGCCCCATCAAGGCCGAGGGCGGCGAATATATGTTAGATTATATAGCTAAAAACCGCCATCTCATAGAGGGACGGCCACAGTGTATGCAGCACGGTGATTATCATATCGGAAATATGATGGTGTGTGACGGCGAATTATATATTATCGATTTTGATAGATATGATTTTGGCGATCCCTGGGAGGAATTTAACCGAGTCTGGTCTGCGGAGGCTGCGCCCGAGTTTGCAAGAGGTACGATCGACGGCTACTTTGGCGGCGAGGAGATTCCCGAAGAATTCTGGCGGCTGATCCTGGTTTATATCTGCCGAAATATGCTCTCCTCCATCCCTTGGGCTATCCCCTTTGGCGAAAGACAAGTGGAGGTTATGAAGAGACAAATGAATAACATTTTAACCTGGTATGACAATATGAAAGAGATAGTACCTAGCTGGTACAGAAAGGATGCAAAATGAAAAATCAAAACAAACCGCCTATGACAAAAAAGGAATACGCAATATATACTGCAGTTGCGATAGTGGGCATCGTTGCATTCCTCGGAATGCTTCTGGTTGCCGCAATCTTACAGGATAACGGCGTCAGCTCCAAGATTTATACACCTATAGTATTGTCTTCTTTTATCTTCGCCATTATCTCTATTATAATACTTCTCTCAAATTTCTCCAGGGCTACGGAATACGAGATGAATGCTAAGGACGAAAAAATTGAAAAAAGCGAATTTACCGTGATTGAAAACGTAAGCGAGAAAAAGCTGAGGGATGCATTAACAAATGCAGGCTTCAAGGAAAAAGACGGATATCTGCACAAAAGACGCTTCTCCTTTTCCAAGGACTACGTTAACTATTTTATCCGTTTGCCGTACGGCGAGGGAATTATCAGCGATCCTGAAAGCGAGACCCGCAAAGCAGATTCCATAGATCCAAAGATAAAAAATAAGTGTCTCATTCTCATCGACTCTGCCTGCGGTGTAACACCCGAGATGCTGAGTAGCGCTAAGGATTTCAACAAGATTTTTATGGTGGTCGAAAGTGTTCTGCCATCGGCAAGAATAAATAGCGCTATGTATGTCCTCCTTGATACAAGCAAAAATAAGCTATATATTTTGGAAGACTCAAAGTATTCAATTTCGATTTACTCTCACGGAACAAGACTGTTGAAAAAGCTCCTGAAGTGAGTAAAATAAAAATAATAGTTTACATATTTCGTGTTTTTGGAGAAAAATATGAGTTACTTAAATTTACTGAATGAAAAATTCGGTGTAAGAAGAAAGAATGACGAAAAGAAGGCCTTTCGCGACTTTGTTCTTGGAGAGGCTGAAAAGATAGGGCTCCCCTCAAGAGTGGAGACCACGGGCGACGGCAAGAATGAGAACGTAATTGTAGGTGATCCCGAGGGGGCGAAGGTGGTGCTGACTGCCCATTATGACACCCCTGCAAGATCTGTCTTCCCAAACATTATGATACCGAGAAATATCCCACTCTTCTTTGCTTATCAGATGCTGCCCGTTACAGTTATGCTTGCGATAGCGCTGTCGATCTCATACCTTGTGGGTATGGTGTGGCTTTCGGATGAGAGGGCATATATGCTCACGTTTTTAGCGCTTTATTACGGGCTTTATTTCCTGATGTTCAGAGGACCGTCCAACCCTAAAAATTACAATGATAATACCTCGGGTGTGGCTACTCTTCTGACTGTTATGGCAGGGCTTGACGAGAATGCGCGAGGGGATGTTGCCTTCATTTTCTTCGACAACGAGGAAAAGGGCAAAAAGGGCTCGAAGGCGTATTTCAAGGATCACGAGCGCGTGATGAAGGAAAAGCTTCTTATAAACTTTGACTGCGTTGGAAATGGCGAAACGGTAGTATTCATCGCCAAGGAGGATGCCGAAAAGAGAGAGGAATACAAGGCCCTCAAAGCCTCTTTCGCTCCCAATGGAGATTATACTACAGAGTTCTATCCTATGCGCGGCTCGGAGTCCAATTCGGATTATAAGAGCTTCCCACAGGGCATCGGCTGTATGGCGTGTAAGAGGACGAAGGGCGGACTTCTCTACACTCCCGCTATTCATACGCCAAGAGATACTGTTGCAAAGGATGAAAATATCGAATATATCAAGGAAGGAATTTTCAGGTTCCTGGTAGAAATAAAAAATGAAGCTTACTAAAAATTTAGTTTTATCAGATATTCGCACTCTTGGCGCGGGATATAAGACCCGTGATATTGACGGCTTGATAAAGAAATACATAAACGCGGGCGCTGACGTATCGGAGCTGAGAGAGCATATTTTAGATGAGCAGATACTGCATAGATTCTATTACTTTGTGGCGCTGAAGCAGATGAAGGACGTTTATCAGCGAATGGAGTTTATTCACCAAAATCTCCTTTTTTCCGATTGGTGGCACACCGATCAGCTCACAAAGTTCGTAAAGGATTTAGACTTTGATACGGCATTTGCTCACGCGCAGGAATACGTGAAGAGCGACGATCCTTATATCAGAAGATGGGGATACGTTATGTTTATATCGAAGCTGTGCAGGAAGAAGGAAAATCTCGGAAAAATCCTGACTCTCTTCAAAAATGACGATCACTATACAAATCAGATGGCAGAGGGCTGGCTTATATGCGAGCTGGCTAGATTCTTCCCGGAAGAGATGCTCAAATGGTTCAAGGAAGAAAATAATTTAAGCTATAAGATCAACTCAAAGGCTATACAAAAAATCTGCGACTCATATAGAATCGCAGACGAGACAAAGGAGCGTTTCAAGGCTCTGAGAAGCACTATGAAGGAAAGAGGTATTTTAGAATGATTGCAAAGGCGAAGGATTACGCAAATTTAGCGGCAACCGTTATTAAGAATATGGAAAAAAGACAGATGAAGGGCTACTATGCCAAGGATAAAAAAGAGGCTCTCGACCTGCTTATGTCGCTTATTCCCAAGGGCTCGTCTATCGGCTACGGCGGCTCTGTTTCGCTCTCCGAGATCGGAGCTCTAGAGGCGCTTTCGGGAGAAAATTACAACCTCATAGTAAGAGAAAACGCAAAGACCGAGGAAGAGACCGAAAAGGTATTCAGGGATATACTTTTCTGCGACTATTTCCTTATGAGCTCCAATGCTATCACCGTTGACGGCGAGCTTGTGAACGTGGACGGCAGAGGCAACAGAGTTGCATTCCTTGCCTACGGCCCGAAGAACGTTATCCTTGTTTGCGGTATGAATAAGATCACCGCCGACGTTGACTCTGCTATCAAGAGAATAAAGACCTTGGCAGCACCTATGAACTCGGTGCGCCTTAACAGAACAAATCCCTGCACCGTCACCGGTGTTTGCGGCGATTGTCAATCCCCGGGATGTATCTGCGCAAACACGGTTATCACCAGAAGATCTCACACAGACGGTAGAATTAAAGTTATTCTCGTTGGAGAGGAATTAGGTTTTTAAGGGGCATATTCTAACTTAACTTTACTTTTAGGCGGTTTTTTCAATGAAACGACTTTTAATCGTTGACGGCATGAATTTGCATTTTCAAATGTTTTTTGGTATGCCGAGAAAGATTTATAACGAAAACGGAATAGGAATCTGGGGCGTTATCGGCTTTGTCGGCGCGCTGAATAAGCTGATAAATCTCACCGAGCCCACGCATATCGCCATCATTTTTGACGGCGAGGGGCATAACCCAAGATGCGACGTTTTAGAGGAATATAAGGCTAACCGCCCCGATTATTCGGAGATGGGCGAGGAGGAAAATCCCTTTATTCAACTGCCTCTTGTCTACCGGGCTATCGAAGCGATGGGCATTCACTTCTGCGAGGTACACGGCTGCGAGTGCGACGACGTTATCGCTACCTATGCAAAGCGATTTGGCAAGGAGCTTCAGGTGGTTATATCATCATTTGACAGCGACTATTTTCAGCTGATCACCGACAACGTTCGCGTGGTGCGATACCGTGGGCTTTCCTCGGTTATCTGTGACAAAAATTACGTGCGTGAGCGCTACGGAATTAAGCCCGAATATTATGCCGATTGGAAGTCACTTGTAGGCGATACGGCGGATAATATTAAGGGCGTTCACGGAGTTGGCCCGAAGACCGCAACCAAGCTGATAGACAGCTATGGCTCGCTCTCGGGAATGCTTGCCGATACGGAAAGGATTACCCCCGAAAAGTTAGGAGAAAAGATACGTGAGAGTAAGGAAATTCTCCTTCGCAACTATAGCCTCATAAGGCTTGACGATACGGGTGTACTTCCCTTCGAAATCGAAGAGCTTGAGTACACAGCGGAGCGAATCAAAACGATGGACGTGCTAAGGAAAATTGGGATTTTGCCGTAAAGGAGAATTTATGAAAATCAAAATTATAGCGGATGAATTCAGCCAAGTATGGGATGGCGTTTTTTATAAAAAGCTATCGGATTATCCTCGAATTACAAGCTGGGAAATACGAACTATTATAGAATTTTGCGACTACGAAAGCAACTATGGCAGAACGGTAGATATTGAATGCGAGGATCAGGCGCTGCTTGATTACGTCAAGGGCGAGATAACCAAGCGCGAAAAGCACCTTAGCGCCGAAAGACCGAGGCTTTTAACCGAATGCACAGCCTGCCCACACAGCGGTGGTTGCTATACCGATCTCGTTTGCCACACTACGTCAGCAGAAAGCGCGATAAAGATTTTTAAGTGCGGCAGTCTCCTTTCGGCTGTAAAAGCGCGAGGTGTTCCCGTGGAAGAGCTGATGGCAGAAAAAAGGAATGCAGCAAACGACCCTGCCGATTACTTTGAATATATTATGCTCTCCTGGGGTAATTGCCAGGCAGGCGACAGGCTCGTTATGGAGCGCGCCCTTGAAAGATTTCCCGACGAAAAGGACCTGAGCGAGGGCTTTGCCCCCGGGGTGAGATTTTATTTTGAATACGATCGTCTGGCAGAGCATCCGGAGAGAGTTTTCGACGGAGTTTTGCCTATGAAGATAAAGGACGAAATCAAACTTTCCAAATGGGTCTACAAGATCGTCATTCCCGAAAGTCTCCGTGATAAGCTCCAAGACCACATCCCCAAAAGCCTCTCCGAAAGAGTCATCTATATCGAAAATGACACCAAAGATATTTGGGAATGGTCACACAAGGTTTATAACTTAGTCAAGAAATAAACGCCATTTTTGACAAGAATTATTTGCATTTTATGGATAAATTTCACCCGTCAATAACTACAAAAGGTAGAAGTTAAAAACACTTCTACCTTTTGTAGTTTATATATGCGAGCCGATTGGCTCTTCAGATTTTTAGCAGAATGTTTTGTTTGTTACCCGAAGGCGTAGATACCTACGTCGAGTGTGCGAGAACGCCCATTATGGCAAAAATATATAAAGCACCGCTTTTAGCGACGAGATTTTGAGTTACAATTGTCGAATGAAGTCCGCCGGCAGTAGAAACCTACTGCAAGGATTTCAATCGGCGATTATAGCCAAAATATCTAAGCTAAAAACAATCAATATTCTGCGTTGCCAACCGTTCTAGGATATGGTATTACGTCGCGGATGTTGGAAACTCCTGTGAGGTACATAATGATTCTCTCGAAGCCAAGACCGAAGCCTGCGTGCTTTGTGCCGCCGTACTTACGAAGGTTGAGATACCACCAATAGTCCTCCTCAGAAAGGCCAAGCTCTGCCATACGTGCCTTGAGAACGTCGAGTCTTTCCTCACGCTGGGAGCCGCCGATGATCTCGCCTACGCCGGGAACAAGAAGGTCCATTGCCGCTACGGTCTTGCCGTCATCGTTGAGGCGCATATAGAAGGCCTTGATGTCCTTGGGATAGTCGATAAGGAAGATGGGCTTCTTGTAAACCTGCTCGGTAAGGTAGCGCTCGTGCTCGGTCTGAAGGTCAACACCCCAATATACGGGATACTTGAAGTCCGCGCCGGACTTTGTGAGAACCTCGATAGCCTCGGTGTAGGTTACCTTTGCGTAATCTGCGTTGCGGAGGCTGGTAAGTCTATCAAGAAGAGTCTTATCAACAAACTGGTTGAAGAACTGAAGCTCTGCCTGGCAGTTATCCATAACGTGGTTGATGATGTACTTGATCATATCCCACGCAAGCTCCATATCGTCGTTAAGATCAGCGAAAGCGATCTCAGGCTCGATCATCCAGAACTCTGCCGCGTGACGGGCGGTGTTGGAGTTCCCAGCGCGGAAGGTGGGGCCGAAGGTGTAAATGTTACCGAATGCCATAGCATAGGTCTCGCCCTCAAGCTGACCGGAAACGGTGAGGTTCGCGCTCTTGCCAAAGAAGTCCTGGCTATAGTCGATCTTGCCGTCCTCTGTTCTGGGAGGATTCTCAAGATCAAGAGTTGTAACTCTGAACATCTCGCCTGCGCCCTCTGCATCGGAGCAGGTCACGATGGGGGTATGAACGTAAACAAATCCGCGGCTGTTGAAGAATGAATGGATCGCATAAGCAACCTCGCTTCTCACTCTAAACACAGCGGAGAAAAGGTTAGTTCTGGGGCGAAGGTAAGCCTGCTCACGAAGGTACTCAACTGTGTGGCGCTTGGGCTGAAGAGGATAGTCAGGGGTGGAGGTTCCCTCAACTGCAATCTCGGTCGCCTTAAGCTCGAAGGGCTGCTTCGCGCCGGGAGTAAGTGTAAGCACGCCTGTAACAACAAGTGCTGCGCCAACGTTCTGACCTGCAATCTCGTCGTAATTATTTATGATTTCACGCTCGAAAACTACTTGAACGCTCTTGAAATAAGAGCCGTCATTGAGATCGATAAAGCCGAATGCCTTGGAATCTCTGAGGTTTCTAACCCAGCCGCCGACGGTGATAGTCTTGCCGCCGAAGCTCTCGGGCGATGCGTAAATTTCTCTGATAAGTTGTCTTTTCATTTTAATGCCTCTCTGTATGTGAAAAATCACTTAATATCATAATAATTAATTATACCACAAATCTAAAAGAAATTCAATAGTTTTTAACAAAGTTAAAGAGGTATTTTTATAATTATATACAAACCGCCTTTCTAGTAGCGATTTGATTTTTTTACAAATGCAAAAAGCATATCGATGCTTTTTAGATAGTATTACAAAAACTATCGAAAATATCATTTTTTGAAAATTATTATTTACAAATATACACGTTTAGTTGAAATTTTATTTTCATCTCTTAAGTGTCCAAAAAACAGAGCCGCATAAATGCAACTCTATTGTATTTGTTTTATATTCATTATCTTTGGAGTGTTCGTACATAGCACACACCATAAGTGATCAACAAAGCGAACGCGGAGTATATTATGTAATTAACAATACACATGCTAATCCAATCAAACGAAGCGAATATTAACGTAAAAGCATATCCTGCAATTACAATAAGAAATGCAACAATAAGAAGAACTGTTTTAGTCTTGCTTGTTTTGACTAAACAATCCTTGAATTTCTTGTTTGCTACAAAGGCCATAACGACATAGGTTATTATTTGTATAATAGTTGCCGTTGCAAGCATCGGTAATCCCACAATGTGAAATGACAAAATGCAGATTGGAGCTATCGCTGACCAAGTACACCAATACCCGATATTGCTTTTTACACATAAACATATCAAGCTACACACCAGCAAAGATAGCAATATCGGAAGAGGAATATAAAAATCTTCAATTCCTTCAGCTAATATAAACAGCAAGGCGCTCGCAACAAATGTTGTCGCTAATAAAATGCAACCAAAAGTTTTTTCGTGTGTAAATGTTGGCTGCTTATCAATAATAGCCAAAGCCTTTTCATTTTTTTGTGCAATTCTACATGTTAGTTCATCAAGTGTCACACAAAACACATCACACATTTTCATAAGTTTATCTAAATCGGGAATAGAGGAGTCTGTTTCCCATTTAGAAACAGATTGTCGAGATACATCTAATAAATCAGCAAGATCACCTTGTGAAAGATTTTTACCAGTTCGTAAGTCATAAATGTTTTTTCCTAGACTCATATAGCGGTTCTCCTTTGTTTTGATGACATAATTATATCATTTTATCTCGATGTTTTCAACCAATTCGCCTTGGAAATTTAGCAACTAGCAGTTGCACATCACAAAATGCTAGTCATTATAGTCCAAAAAAATAAAAAACATTATTATATCACTCTGCTCCCTTACATATTTTATTTAAAAAAAGAAATGGCCTGCAAGTTTTGCAGGACCCGGATTTTGGATGCACTTGACTCTGTGGATATAGGAGAGAAACCACTTGGTCTTGTAGCTGACAGATAGGAGAAAACTGTCATACCGCTCTTTCCTCAGAGACCTAGGAGTAATCTCTTTGGATTTGAA
>JAZTXP010000037.1:0-40274 GCA_045636465.1 Eubacteriales bacterium | reverse complement strand
TGGAACCAGAAGGTTTGTATACCAATGAAATGTATGTTGGTGGTATGAGCAGTTCTCTTCCAGAAGATGTACAGCATGCGATGTATCGTAGTGTACCAGGTCTTGAAAATGTAAAGATTGTTCGAAATGCTTATGCTATTGAATATGATTGTATTAACGCGATGCAATTATATCCTACTTTGGAATTTAAAAATATAAAAGGTCTTTTCAGTGCAGGTCAGTTCAATGGATCAAGCGGATACGAAGAAGCTGCGGCGCAGGGACTTGTTGCAGGTATCAACGCAGCTCTGAAAATCAAGGGCGAGAGTCCTATGATTCTCACTCGCGATTCTTCCTATATTGGTACGCTTATCGACGATCTTGTTACAAAGGGCACAGAGGAGCCCTACAGAATGATGACTTCCAGAAGCGAGTACAGACTTCTTCTTCGCCAGGATAACGCGGATCTCCGCCTCACCGAGATCGGCCACAGAGTCGGTCTTATAGGAGATGAGCGCTACGAGAAATTCCTTGAGAAAAAGAGACTTATCGACGAAGAAATCACAAGAATAAACAGAACGAATATCCCCCCCTCGGAAGAGGTAAACTCCCTTCTCGCAGAATGCGGATCTACCCCCATTACCACGGGAATCAAGCTTTCCGAGCTTCTTCGCCGCCCAGAGCTGTCCTATAAGCTTCTCCAGCCGGTGGACAAGGAAAGACAGCCTCTGCCCTCGGCAGTATGCCGTACGGTGGAGATCAGTGTGAAGTACGAGGGTTATATCAAGCGCGAGCTTGCCGAAGCCGAGCGCAAGGCAAAGTTAGAAGAAAAGCCGCTACCACGCGATCTTGATTATACCACAGTCCTCGGCCTTCGCCTTGAGGCGGCAGAAAAGTTAAACAAGGTTCGCCCCGCTAATTTAGGCCAGGCATCCCGCATCAGCGGCGTAAATCCCGCGGATATAAGCGTTCTACTTATATACCTTTCTGCAAAAAGATGATCGCCGAATTGTTTTGTCTTTTTAGAAGATAAATCGACAATGCATGCAGAATGATTATAAAATAAATAAAAATGTAAATAAAACATTTCATAAACACTGTTTTTTTGAGCAAAAATCAAATTTACAAAAACAAAAGAGCAACAGAGAATTGCAGTAATTTATAAAAGTTACACCTTCATCGAGAAGGTTCTGGCGAGCTTTTGGACTGCAATTCTCCCACTTCTGCTTTGATGTAAATCAGCACGTCAAAAAGAAAACGATAACATGCCCCATGCGCCAAAGCAAAAAAATAAAGTCGAAAAAGATTTTAACTATTTAATATTTATTCACAATTTATTCACAGTATGTTAATATTTATCTGCTAGAATATATTAGTGACAAATACGGACCATTAGCTCAGTTGGTTAGAGCTACCGGCTCATAACCGGTCGGTCCAAGGTTCGAGTCCTTGATGGTCCACCAGGCAAAACGCCACTCCTTTTTGGGGTGGCTTTTTGTTTTGCTTGGTGGACCATCAAGCATTTGCACTTCGCCCGACCGGTAGAGCCGGAGGCTACATAATCAAGCGAAGTCAAGTCTGAATGCTCGCATTCAAGCGAGCGAGCGCAGATTGCTCCGTGAGCGCATCGCATAGCGATGTCGGACACGAAGTGTCCTCTTGGCTCACAGGGAGTATAACCGGTCGGTCCAACTGCTTTTTATAACTTAGTTTGTCTTGTTCATTTTCAATTTACAAAACCGCAACGCGCCACAAGCCTGCAGCTTTGCAGCTCGCAAGAGTATAGTCCACCAATGTGTTGTCTGTTCTCTCACAACCACATCTCTAAGTTAATAGTAAAGAGGTCAGACCTTACAGTTATCTCTGGTTGTACTTGATTTTTCACTTAAAATGTGATACAATAAAATATAATTAAACTATACAAATGCAAATTGAAACATTGGGAGTTTATAGACTATGGCAAAACGAAGAGGCAAGAATAATAAACTGCTACCGCCCAAAAGCGAATCTTCTTGTGTATAGAAACGAGTTATCCGTAACTCAAAGATCGTTTAGTCAAAGAATAAAAGAGATAATAACAAATCAAAAAAGAATAAAAGAGGTAATGTTATGGAAGATAATCACAAAATTGCAATCGAATTCTTGCTTTGGTCGTATTTCAAGTTAGCGGCGAACAGTAGCAAAAAAGAAATTATAGAAAAATGCGTCAGCCGCGCATATTCTGATGCTACTAATCAGGGGGCGTATAATGCTATCCGAGATAAAGAAACCGATTCGGGAGCATCATATCACGAAAAGCTTAAAGAGCATATCTTGTCATCTGCTATTGAGGACTTTGAAGAATGGCACAAAGCAATATGTGATGAAATGACGGAACGTTATAAGACTGTGAAGATGAAATCTTCGCAAGATAATTCCGCCTTCACCTATGGCAATGCGCAAAAGTGGCTGAATATGACTATTAAATATCTCTTCATAGTTAACTCGGTTATGGAAATGCTCGGCGCGGCCGAAGATTTTCGTGATTTCTACAGAAGAAAATTTAAGGATTTTGAGGGGTATTTCCACGTTCCGATAGACAGTTATATTATTGAAAGCCTCTGGGACGAAAAAGCTACGGTAAAAGAAACAAGTGAGTGGCTGAGCCTCAAAAAAGAAAAAACTCTGAAAGACGGTACTCTTGGAGCATATTCCACCGATAAATACACGGTATGGAGTCGATTTGATGCGGGAGATTACCAAAAAGTAAAAAAACATATCGCCGACAAGATATCCGAAGAAGGCGTTTCTCCAATGAGGTGGGAAAATGAAAAATGGATCGGCGTGGCAAAAGAAAGAGAAGAAAAAAGAACAAAAGAAGAGAAAAAAGATGAAGCTTGAGATTTATTACGGAAAAGACGAGGCCTTCAAGGAGGGCTTCGGAGATGCTCTTTGGTATAGGAGCTGTGATTTTACAAGGGTTGACGAGGAGACTCGTCTTCGCCTTGGTGGAGAGTCGAAGATAATCTTATTTACTCTCTCCCGATTTATTTCGGAGGTTGTTGCCAAGGGGGCGACGGGTGAGGGAATGAGGGTCTGCCTTGATGACTTCCTTCAGCGCGTCGATGAGGGCGAGAACGTAAGCGAAATTCTCGCGCCGCTTTTTGATGTGTGCGAAAAAATATATTACTTCGCTGAAAGCAAGAACGGCATAGAGCGACTTGTAAATAGCGTTTCTGACAATTAAAGTTTACAAAAACGAGGCAAAAGAGAAGATGTATAGGTATCCGAATATTAGCCATTTAAATACCGGTGAGGGGTTTGAAAAGAAAATAATGATGGGTAGCGGGACCGTAACTGCAAGAGATATACTTGAGTGTGAGGGCTTTTCCGAGCATGGGTATAAGATCCCCTTTATCTTTGGCATTGACGATGATTTTAACCCTGTATCTTGCGATTTGGCTCGGGTTTCAAGCATTCTGATCTCAGGCAGTACGGGACGAGGCCAGATAAACATTCTTCATTCATTTATTTCATCTCTGATACTGACCACCCCTCCCGAGGAGGCGAGGCTGGTGCTTTTAGATTCCTTGGGAGTGGATCTTGCTTTTATGGAGAAGCTGCCCCATTGCATTTTCTTTGGCGAAAGGCTGGTAGGAGTCAGGGCGGGTATCAGTTGGCTGATGATGGAGATGACGAGAAGAATTAAAAGGCTGGTTGCGGCAGATGTGTCTGGTATAGATCAGTATACCGGCGGCGATATGCCTCGTATCGTAGTATGCGCAAGCAATTTTGATATGCCTCTTTCCAAGATGCCTGAGCTTTTTGAGGATGAGGTAAGAAGGCTTCTCCTCTATGGAAGAGCAGTCGGAATACACTTTGTTATCACCTCGATTGACTACGTTAAGTGGAGTCAGAAGCTTGATATTTTGCGCGGCTTTGGCGCAATTTTGGCGCTTAAGCACACTACCCCAAATATTGATATTTTGCCTCGCGGGTACAAAACCGATTTTGACAGCTGGGGCGTGGGATATCTCTCTGTTGGCAACCGCATTAAAAGAGTGCATATCGTGTGCGAGGGTTGTAGCTCGGGCATCTCTGCGCTTATAAACGAATGTGCGGATTATAATCCCGGGTATACTCCCGATGAAGGGATAAAAGAAGAGCTTAACATCCTCCGCGAGCAGGCGAGGAGGGAGATCGATAAGCTCTATAAGAATAAAGAGGATGATATACCGACTCTTATGGAAAAGGCATTTCTCCTCTTGAATGAATACGACGAGATCAGCATATCGCTTATACAGCGGCACCTTTGCTGCAAATATGGCTCGGCTTCAAGGATAGTCGAGGAGCTTCTTTCTCTCGGTCTTATCGAAAAGGTCGTTGATAAGAGCAGGTACAAAGTCATAAATCCTGATTAAAATGTGCGAGCGCATATCGCATAAAGTAAAGGCGAATGCCTTAGGGTGTCTGTCGTAAATCAATTCATATAAAAATCAAAATGGACGAGATTATGAACCAAAGAGGATTCACTTTCTTGTCCTTTTTTTGAGAACTCCTTGCCCGAGGGGTATTATAGCGCGTATATCTTATTTTTTGTGGTGAAAAAAATGTTTTTCTCATACAAAAGTGATGTTACTTGCTTTCTCTATAATGCTGTTTCTCCCTATGGTCGTAATGATGTGATGTTAGCCTATCAGCCGTTAGACGCAACATCTTTACGCAGTAAATATTATTGCCGAAGGCGGCGTCTGTTTTCTCTTTTGTTTCAAAGCACAATGTGTGAAACAAGAGAAAAACATATTTTTAATATTTCACTTGCTTTTTCTTGTCAGGTGTGATATAATGATATTGCCAAACTAATTTAATATGATGAGACAAGTATATTTTTCTTAGGAGAACTATACTCTTTTTGCTATCCAAAATTTTATGAATTTGTAAAAATGCAAATTCCCTCGGATTTTGGGTAGGAAAACCTTCTTGTCTTTATCTTAAATTAGTTTGGCGACTATCGGGGTTTGCGTTTTTTGTGCGGCATACTTCGGTAGCCGCACTTTTTGTTTGTTGGGGGGTGTCTTATATAATATCAGGGGGGTGTTTCTACCCGAAAATGAAACTTATTTATCCGTTTTAGAACGAAACAAAATGTAAGAACAGTAAAAGGAGAAAATATAGTGTTCAAGGCAAACTTAAAAACAAGAATTATGGCACTTATGGTAAGCTGCGTTGGATCAGCTGTAGTGTGTGCGGTTATGATGTTCATCGTCAAACTGCTTAATGAAGCGCTTGCAGATAAGGTTGTTATTTCTTTGAAAGTACCATTGATATGGGCTTGGTTGCTTATGGTGGTCTTCGTGATGTTGATATTCGAGATAGGCATTATCATAAATTCTATACGAGTAAAAATATCAATCAGAAAAGCACGCAAGAATATACCTAAGGGAAAAAAGATCATATATGAGAGCATTGCTTCCTATCGCCGAGAAGAAAAAATAAGTCTCGGATTGATTGTTTTGACCGAGGACGAGTTAGGGTATTATCCTATCGACTTTATGAATAAGAGTATGAAATCTTACAAATCCTTGAGAGAATGCTTTATGGAAGATACACAGGGTGTGGTTATTTCTTTGAGAAATATCGTTGAGGTAAAGAGAGGAGAAAAAGCAAAGACCTTTGTTGTTAAGACCGGTACCGAGGAATATTCATTTGGCGTTGTGAAAAACAATTCGAAAAAAATAATAAAAGAAATAAACAAGCGCATATAAGATTGATTTTTGTAAACTAGAAATTACATATATCGATTAAAATGTAAAAAAACAGCAAGATCAGAGGGCATAACCTTCTTTTCTTGCTGTTTTATTGATTTTGTTGAAAAGATCAAAGATTGAATCCGTTACCGAAGCTTTCAACGTTGCACTGAGGATAGTGAAGTTTGATGTTGTTCACAAGGGTAGCGGGATCCTCAACGTCGTGAAGCACGATGGTTTCGGAGGGGCTGCCCAGGGTTACGATGGTAACGTCTCTGAAGCCGTATCTTCTCTGCCAGAGGGGCTTGCTGTTGAAGGCGAGAAGGGCGATAAGCACAGTCATAAACGAGGGGCCAAAGCCCTTGTTTACAGCAGGTGTAACCTTAACGCTTACGATGCCGTTTACGGTACGGAAGCTTTCTCTCTTTTCCTTGGTGCAGAACTCGATGATGTCATCATAGAAGTAATAGCGGGTCTGCTCTGCCTTATTACATCTTTCAAGCTCCCTGCCAACGAGAATTCTGTGCCAGATGAGGATCAAAAGAGCGATGATGGCAACCAGGATAACGAGAACAACCGTGGGGTTGATATTTACGTTAAGGGTGATATTAAGGCTGCTGAGAAGATTTTCGATTCCTGACGAAATTCCGGAGGCTATTTTACCGGAGAGGTCAAGAAGAGCATTGCGTGTATTCTTCAAAACAAGAACAAGCACGAGAGGAATGTAGAGCAGAAGAGGAAGGTGGGTCGTAATACGCTTTTCGCTTCTTCCGTCTCTGTGAGCGGCAAAGTTGGAGGTGCGGGTGCAGTTTGCTACCGCGGGCGCATTAGCGCCTGTATTCGCTTTTTTTGTATCATTTTTCTTCATAGCGTTCATCTCCTGGAGTTTACTGTGGTTAATCAGCTTGCGCTATAGCCTGCAACCTCTGCGGGCTTGGGCTTGATGGGGTTAAGATAGTTGATAAGCTCCTCAGGCTTTTCGATTTTGGAGAGGATCACGTCGTCATCCATACCCTTGGGGCTGCTGATGATAACGTCGCCGTAATTGTAACGAACGGGCGCCCAGAAGATGATCTTTCTGAGCCAGCGGGGGCAATTATCCGGAACCGCATATGCAGGAGCGGGAAGCTTCTTTGTTGCGGAAATGATTGCAGGGAGAGTGCGCGCGGGAAGAGTTCTCGCTTTGATCGCCTTAGTGGTAGCTTCGGGCTTCTTCTTGAAAATAGCAACGAGGATCAGTATGATCACGAGAAGAACGATTGCGCCGATTACGTAAGGAAGAATCTTCTGATTGCTTACGAAGGACCAAATCGCGCCGAATACGGTGGTAAAGGCATTGCTGATAGCCGCCCAAACAGCCGCCCAATCAATTGTGACGGTTGCGTCGCCCCCTGCGCCGGGGTTATTGCCGGGAGTGTTGCCCGATGGGGGAGCAAGCTTGATGTTGTCAATGATAAGGAAAATAGCAACGCCTAAAACAGCAATAATAACGATGATGGGGATAAGGTTGATGAGGAACTTCAGCACCTTAATGAACTTGGGAGTGGGGACATTACAGGTCTTGTACTCCATAATGTCGTTATAGAAGAGATACTCGTATTTGGGAGCATCCTCATATTTTTTGATCTCCTTGCACCATACGATCCAGCAAACAACAACCTGCCAGAGAATGAGGGCAAAGATAGCCATCACGCCGTACTGATTGAAGACAGCGCTTCCTGCAAGCTGGTTGATTCCGTTGGCAAGGAGCTTGAAGCAACCTGTAACGTAAAGAACGAGAACAGGAAGTAAGAGATATAATACGGGCGCGGTGAAAATAGCGGCGAAGTTGACAGAGCCTGCCCAATGGGTTCGTGCAGTGTATTCAGGCGTGGTTCTGACCTTTTTTGTTCCTAAAATGTCGTTTTTTGCCATAGTGTCTCTCCTATTTTTATAGCTAAAGGCTAATATAAATATATTTATCCACATAAATTATACTATCTCGCGCGCGATTTGTCAATAGGTTTAGATGATATTTTTAGTAAAAATGGCAATTTTAAGGCTTACTGTGCGGGGTTTTTTGATATATCGGCGATGTTTTCGCCACTTTCCGTCAAAATACCGTAAGACTGCAGGTCTTGCGCAACAATCGGCAATGTCAGAGAACCGAGTATTATTTGACGGTGTGGCAAGTATCGTTTTTTTAGGTCTTGTCTAATGAGCTGCGCTTATCCGCTTCGTTGCATCAGCATGGTCTTTCATCACGCTAAATTAATAAAAAAGCCGCCTCGCATCATTTTAGCAAGACGGCTATAACAGTCTGTTTCTTCAGGTTTTGTAAACTTTAGTTTTCTTTTAGGGCGTTTTTAATCAACAAGCACAATTTTCTTTGCTACGATCTGCGGCGGATAACTCATCATTACCTGACCGTTGTAGATGATCTCAATTCGGTCGCCTACCTCTAAGGAATCGGCGCTGATGCTCTTGCCGTCCTCGGTCTCGTAAACGGTGCCCTCACCGGTAATGACCCAATAAATTCCGACAGCGCCGTATTCGCCCTCGATAACCTCAACCTCTATTTTTTCGCCGATAGCCACGATCTCGGCTATCATTTTCGGCCCTTCTGCAGGTCTTGATTCTATAGGATTGAAGCTCTCGCAGCCGCAAAGTGCTATAAGCGCTAGCGCAACGATAATAATATTAAATATCTTTTTCATACGTACCTCTAGTTTGTAATAAATCCTTTGACACTATTCTACCATATTATATTCGGTTTGTCAACTTTTGTCAGATGGATTTTCGACTTTTTTTGAAATAATGAGGATTACACCTTGACAACCGAGGGGGGAATAGTATATAATAATCACGTAAGGAAGCATAGCTCAGTTGGTTAGAGTACTTGCTTGACATGCAAGGGGTCACTGGTTCAAGTCCAGTTGTTTCCACCAAAAATCCTCGTTCTTTTGAACGGGGATTTTTTATCCATTGCGAGAGCGATGGCATATCATCAATAACGGTGCGCCGTTATTGCATATCATCCGACGGAGTCGGTATCTCATCCGCTTTGCGAGTATATCTCGAAAAGCGAGTATATCATCAGCCAAAGGCTGCATATCCTCTCGCAAAAACTCCCATAGCATATTTTTGCTACATGAGTCTTTTTTTATTTTCCGATTCTGTTTTCTATTTCTTTTGCGATCTCGCTCATATTCATTTCCAAAGCGCAGCTGATTCGGTAGAGAGTCTCCAACGTAGGCTTTCGTTCCCCGCGCTCAATTGCGCTGAGATGTGTTCTTCCTATGTCTGAAAGTCCGCTCAACACTTCTTGTGAAATATTCTTTTTCTTTCTGAAATGCGCTATAACCTCTCCTACGATTTTTGGATCAAGATACATATTCTTCAAGACGATCCCTCCTTTTATAGAATAGTTTACACTATAGAAGGGAAAACGTTGAATACATATGTTGACAATTGAATACATTTGTGTTATAATATTATAAAAAAGAACACATTTGTGTTGCAAAATTGAAAGGAGGTGAAAAAATGAAAAAAATTATTGCTTTAGTTTTACTTACTGTTATGTGCTTTTCCCTTGTGGCTTGCGGCAATAAAGCAGAAAAAGAAATTGTAGGTAAGTGGGAAAGTTCCAATGGTAATATCTCGTTCACCTTTAATGAGGACGGAACGGGAACAACCGAGTCAAACGGACAAATCCAATGGAAATACGATAGCAAACTTTCGAGTTATATAGTTTGTGAACCAAATGGTCAAATGTTTTGCATTACCAACATTCAAACAGATGAAAATGGCGCAAGATATTTCCGATATTCTGTAATTAAATTATATTACAAGAATGATTAGTATGTTTTAAAGAGCGAACGCGTTTCGCTCTTTTTTTGCTTACGATTCCATATGATGCATTCGCTTTGATTCGTGCCGATTCTATGCTCGACGAGGGCAGGATTTGCACAGCGAAAACTCCCTCTTGCATTTTCCTTCTACTTATGGTAAAATAAGAGTACCTAAAAAATCAGAAAGGATTTTTGATATGAAAAAAGTACTTAAGTTTCTATTAGGCTTCGTTATTGGTCTTGTCTCTGTTATTCTTGTTTTGTGCATTGGTCTGACTGTGGCGAACAAGATTTCCGAGGCAAGTATGAATGAGTATATCGACAGCTTCGGTAAGGTTGAATATGAAAGCCAGCTGAAGCCTGCGGTAGACGGTTTTGGCAACTTTGTTTTCACTACAGACGGTGACTTTAAGATCATGCAGATCACAGACGTGCATATTGGCGGCGGATGCCTTTCCCGCAAAGAGGATAAGAAGGCGATTAACGCCATTGCGGCGATGATCGCGACCGAGAAGCCCGATCTTGTTGTTTCCACAGGAGATATGGCCTCCGCTTACCCAAATTCGGGAACTCTCAATAATGAGTATGCACATAAATACTTCATCCGCTTGATGGAAAACCTGGGTGTTTACTGGACCGCAACCTTGGGCAACCACGATTCGGAGATATATAATTCCTTAGAAAGAGACGAGGTCGGCGCAATGTACGACCACTCAAAGCATGAGTATAGCCTCTTCTCCGCAGGACCCGAGGGCGTTGACGGCGTGGGCAACCACGTTATCACTGTTGTGAACTCCCAGGGGCTTGTAACACAGCTCCTTATTATGCTGGATACCCATGCTTATACAGAGGACGATCCTCTTGGCCTGAAGTGGGATTACGACTACGTTAAGGAAAGCCAGATCGAGTGGTACAGGGGCGTGGTGAATGCCTATTCCGCGCATAACCGGTCCGAGCTTCCCTATATATCCGAGGAGGATCTTCCCGGCGAGAAGGCTGATTTTGAAACACCAAAAAGTCTTGCCTTCTTCCACATTCCCCTCCTTGAAGTTCGTGAGGCATATTGGGAATATGTAAACAACGGTAGTCAAAATACTGAGAATGTTAAGTTTATCAAGGGCAACCCCGGTGAGAAAGATCCTGTTGTTTTCCCGTCTGAAACAAAGACTGCGCTCTTTGATACTATGGTGGAGCTTGGCAGCACTCAGGGCTTCTTCTACGGTCACGATCACCTTAATAATTTCGTTATAGAATATAAGGGGATCACTATGTCCTACGGATATTCCATCGACTATTTCGCTTACGGCGGCATTGACAGATACGGCTACCAGAGAGGCTGCCAGATGATCACCGTGCATCCCGACGGAAGCTTTGATATCACCCACGAAAACTACTATCAGGACAAGTACGTTCCTCTTTACGAAAAAGAGGACGTTGATATGTCAAAGGATCACAACGTTATAGTTTAATAAAGCAAAATCGGTTTTGGCGCGTCTTTGCGGCTCTTTGCTCCCGACCTTTAATTCTTTGTTGCCGTCAGCGCTTTTCCAAAATCGGTGCTTCTTAAAAAAATAATTGAGGCTGTCTCGGCGAAAAATTGAGACAGCCTCATTTTATGCGCTTCTTATATCAGATACTCTTCTTATTAAGAAATGACAGAGCCTTCATAAGAAGGTAAGATATAGAGATAAATATAGTAAGATATCCGAAGAGAAAGACAAGGTAGGGAAGCTTCTCCAGTCCAAGCCCCTCGAGCACAGGGGGGATGTACCTTACGTATGGGTTAACGAAAAACAGGTTTATTGTGCTTCCAATGCCCGTGATGTTGAATATATTCATGAACATTACGTTTAGCAAAATCGCAAGATAGGTCATAAAGAGGAAGGCGTGGGTTGCTCTCCAAAAATTCTTCCCGGTGAGAAGGGGTCTGTATCTTACGGCAAGATATATTCCTATGAATATTTGAATGCCGTGATGGAGCATGGACTGGAAGTCAACGAATTTATGCCCCAATAGCACAGAGTCGGGAGCCAGGTATATGGCAACCCCGCCGATAACCGCAAAGGTTGATAGAAATACTATTGCGGTATTTCGCTTATGTCCGTCCTTCATAAACGCCGCCATTGGCAAGACGTAAAGAGGGGTGGAGCAGAAGTGATATGGAAAAGCGCCGAAGTTATATCTCCAGGTTATTGCGTCTGCTGATACTGTCATGCAGTTGATAAGCTGCTTTGTAAGCTCCATAGTCAGCATTACCGCCCACGCGGATGCAATAACTGTCCTAGTTGTTTTTTCGCTTGCCCTTGAAAAAAGGAGAATGAGAGCTACAGTGATTAACACCACGGCGATTATCCATGACAGGTGATACTTTCCAAAGGGCAAAGGTACCTCAGCATCTCTGACAGTTAAAAAATTATAGATGTCGATCAATATCCGATTCATATAACTCCCCACCCCTTCCTTTGAAAATAATTCTACACATTAAATTGTACATACTCTCAGTTAAAAAGTCAATAGTTTTGGTTAACGTTTAATGGTTTTGTTTAATATTTTTTACAACTCATACACATAAGGACTTGATTATCTTGCTCAGGTATGGTAAAATAGATGTGTAATACTACATAAAAAGGAGAAAAAACATGTTAAAAAAGATCTTAAAGGCCCTGGGCGCGGTTTTGCTCTTGGCAATAGTGGCGTTTCTCGTAGTGCAGCTCTGGTATCTGCCAAGATTCCTTGCCTCCGATGCGAGAGTTGAGCTTCCCGCGGTGGAAAGCGAGAATGGCGAGATCACTATTATGAGCGCAAACGTGCGTTGCTATGCGCCCGATGACCTCTTCAAGAAGAGCTGGTTCTATCGCGCAGACCTTCTTATCGAGGACGTCAATTCGGTTAAGCCCGACATTATCGGCTTCCAGGAGGTTTCCATCCTTCATTACGGCTACCTGCAAAAGGCTATGCCCGATTACGATTCCGAAATTATGTACCGCGACAATTGGATCCTCAGCGAGGGCTGCCCCGTATTTTATCGCACCGATAAGTATGAAAAGCTGGACAGTGGAAGCTTCTGGCTCAGCGAAACTCCCGAGGTTATGAGCAAGGATTGGGGCGCGGCGCACTATCGCGTTGCCACCTACGTTATTCTTCGCGACAAGGTAAGCGGAGATGAGTTCGTAGTATTCAATACTCATCTTGACCACGTATCCGACGAGGCGAGAATCAACGGCATCCAGGTAGTTCTTGATAAGATCGAAGAATTCGGCGGACTTCCCGCATTCCTTATGGGCGACCTTAACGCATATCCCGATGAGGATACAATTCTTTTCACTCACGATAGCTTTGATGATGCTCACGTTGTTGCAGAAAAGAAGGATGAGGGCGCGACCTACCATAATTGGGGAGCGAAGCCCAACGACAATAACCATAGAATCGACTATATCATGATCAGCAAGGGCGATGCAGTGGTTCACGAGTACCGTATTGTTAATAACCTTCACGGCGATGCTTACTCCAGCGACCATTCGGCGATCTACGTAAAGGTAACTCTTAAATAAGCCCTATTCTTAAAAACAAGCGAAAAACGAAGAAAAAATGCAAAAACAATAGATTTCATCGCATTTTAGCCTGTTTTTCCTTATAAAATCAACCGCATTTGGCCGCGATACGTCAAAATCAAAATTGACTTTGATCCCCGAATGCGGTATAATATTATCAAGCAAAGAAACCTCGAGGTTGACTTATAATATAAGTCGCGCTTTGCTTGAATTTTATTACTTACGGGGGCGAAGATGTTGCTCTCCCGAAGGCAAAACAATTAATAAGGAGAAAGAAAAATGATTTTCAGCGTATTATTCACAATTTTATTCGTCGCCATCATAGTGGCAGGTGTAGGCATAACCGCTGTGGGCTATATGAACGGCGGAAAGAAAAGAGGCATCAAGCCTGTTTCCGTGGCTTTGGTTCTTGTGGGTGTTATAGGCCTTACGGTCTTCCCCGGCAGCTTCCACACGGTTGAAACCGGTGAGATCGCCGTGGTTAAGCACATGGGTGAGGCGAGAAAGGTGAGAACACCCGGTACATACTTTGATTTTTGCCTTACTGAAACCTACGATTATTACAACACCAAGGTTCAGAATCTTGATATAAACACCCAGGCTTACTCCAAGGATGCCCAGACTATGGACATTGCTATGACCGTTCAGTACAGAATCAAGAAGGAAAATGCCCTTGATATAGCCGAGGAATACGGATCTGTTGAAATAATGGCAGACCGCATAGAGGCTGTTGCTACGGAAAAGACAAAGGCACAGCTTTCGGCTTACTCTGCAATGGAAATAATCGAGACCCGCGCAAGCGTATCTCCTATGGTAGAAACAGCGATCAAGGATGCGGTGGATGAGAACTATTACGTGGATATTGTAGCCGTAGTGCTAACTAATATTGACTTTTCTGATGCTTTTGAGCAGACGGTTGAGGATAAGATGATTGCGGAGCAAGAAAAATTAAAGGCTGAATATGAGAAGGAAACCGCTATTGTAAATGCAGAAAAGGAGCTTGAGGTTGCAAAGCTCGAGGCTGAGGCAAAGCTCGCTCTTGCAAAGGCTGACGCAGAGGCAGAGATCGCCATAGCGGAGGCGGAAGCGAAGGCCACTAAGCTTAAGTCTATCGAGGTAGCCCGCGCTCTGGGCTTCGTTATCAACGAGACAGAAGTGACCGATGAGAGCGGCGTGGTTGTGGCTGTTGAGTATGAGATCGATTTCACTGATAAGTCCGATGAGGAGATCAAGCTTATTACAGATTATCTCCAGTATCTCGAGTATCTCAATAAGTGGAACGGTGAGCTTCCTTCAGTTGTAACCGGTGATTCCGCAAATATTATGATCCCCGTTGACCCCACAAAGTAATTTTTGAAAAAGGAGAATGATATGAAGTGTCCGATTTGCGATAGGGAAATGGAATACGGCTTGATTCAAAGCTCTAGTCCCATAGGTTGGCTTAAGACCAAGGAGAGAAAGTTTTTCTACAATCCCAATCTCTACGATGGCTCGGTGAAGCTTTCGGAGATGTCCTTTATTCGCGGCTCGGCGGTAGTTGCGCATAATTGCCCCGATTGCAAAAAGATCGTCATTGACTACGGAGATCCAACGTCGGATCTGAATTACCAATCAAAGGATAAAAAGTGAACTAAACATCAAAGGCTGAGCGAAAATGCTCAGCCTTTAATACATATATTAGGCTCGCCAATCGGCGAGGAGGTATAACACTTGTGCGGAGCGCAACATCATTGATGCAAAGCATCACATCATTTGCCGAAGGCAACATCATTTGTGTGAAGCACAATATCATTTACGGTAAAACCGCAACCTATCGCCACTCCCCAGCTCGAGCCGGGTATCGGCTCCGGAGAGATGAAAGTACCCTAAAAAGCAAAAACCTCAAGTAAAAAACTTGAGACTAAAAATTGCGTTTTTTGAAAAAATCAACAGGCTAATCCGCTATGTATATTCCATCGATAAAGGATACATATAGGGTGCAGTTTAAGTGAGGCTATTGCGTTTTCCCCAGATTCGAACTGTAGGAAGCCAATGGCTTCCTGTGGCTAAGGACTTTAGCCGTGCCACTCCCCAGCTCGTGCTGGGAATCAGCTCCAGAGAGATGAAAGTACCCCTAAAAAAACCAAAGCCCCGAGGCATAACCTCGGGGTTGTCTGGAGCTGCTACCCAGATTCGAACTGGGGACCTCATCCTTACCAAGGATGTGCTCTACCAACTGAGCCATAGCAGCGAATCACAAGAATATTTTCCCGTGACGCAGATTATTATAGCAAATTCTTGAGGGTTTGTCAATAGATTTTAGAAAAATAATTTAATTTTATTCAAAAAGCGGCTTTTACAAGAAAAAACGGCAACCTTTGGAGTTTTTTTCGTCGGTTGCCGCTTTTGCTATTTACTTTTTGATTTTTTTAATCTTAGGTGCCTGGGGTTTTTTGTTGTGAGAGGGGTCTAAGAGGCGGGGGAGGGGGAGCTTTTCGCCGCCGCTTTGCTTTGTCTCCTTTTTCTCGGGGGATTTTGGTTTGTTGTTTTCCATATATCCATGCTTCCTTTTCGTTTTCTTTTGTAAGTCGCGGGTGGGCTCGGATTCTCGCTTGCCAAGGCGACGTACCTCGTAGGGCAGGCGTTCTCCGCCTTGGTATGCGCCAAGGAGCCTGATTATTTCTTCGGGGCTTTCGGATGAGAAGATAAAGTGTCCTCTTGTGAGCCTTGCCGAGGCAAGCTCCGCCTTCTTGTCGCCCATATAGGTTATGCGGGAGTTCATAATGAGGTTTCGATGCTCGAACTCGCGGATGATGGGGAATCTCTCTCCCATTCTGTCTTCGAGATGCGCCTTGTTGCACCTCTGGCAGCCGAAGTTCTCCTTGATGAAGCATCGCTCTGTGAGCATCAGCGGAATCCGTCCCAGATGAATGGTGTAGCCGCCGATATCTCTCGCCTGGGGTAGGGTAAGCTCGGGGGAAAGCACTGCTTCTTCTATGCCAAGATCAAGGTAACATTCCTTTGTGTATGAGTTCATAATGTTCAGCCTGAAATCTCCGAAGGGGATAAGGCCAAACTCGCGAGCAAGAGGAATATGCCCAATATTGCCAACTAAAGCGTACATAACGCCTGCATTTTTGGCTTTTTTCAATTTTTCTCTTACAAACTGAATTTCGTTTTCCATGATAACGGGAGGGATGTAAACTCCGTCTATTCCGTCGCCCTCCTCAAAGGAAAACAGGGGCAGGAATACCTTGTCGATGCTATTTGTTATGTTACTCTTTTTCTTCGCTTCAAGATAGTTTTCACGAAGAAGGAAAAGTGCGGAGGTCTCCTTTTTGGGGAGGTTCATTGTGGCTCTCGGCAATGCCAAAGGCTTCTCCTCTGTTGGCTCTCTTTTGGTGTTTTGGAACTTCTCTGCGGCATCTCGGCGCAGGGCGTTTATCTCTGCGGGGGAGAGGTTGATGCCCTCTTCAAGAGAAAGGTCAATATCCTCGGGGTTGAGAGAAAGATAGGTTGCTCCCATCTTGGAGAGTCTGTCCTTCAGGTCGCCCTCGGAGAGGGGGTGGCTCTCTGCCGCTTTTGGGGTGGCTCCCTCGGCGGTGACGGTTTTTGCTCCATCTGTAAGGATGAGGCGCGAGGGCTTTCCGAGAGCAAATTCGGCGATAGCGCGAACAGGCTTTCTCTGGGTTTCAAAGGGTGAAAGCTTCAGGGCGCGGCTGATTTCCTTATCCTCCTCGCCTCGGGTGCCGGTCATTTTATCGAAGATTCTGCCGGTGAAATATTTATCGGTAAATCCGCCTCGGGAGAAGGCGGCGCGAAGGTCGGCTTGCTCCTTGTCGGTTGCCTCGCGGTACTCGTCAAGCAGACGTCGGTAGATCAATGTTACGGTGTAAACGTACTCGGGCGACTTCATTCGTCCCTCGATTTTTAGGGATGCGACTCCGCTGTCGCAAAGCTCCTTTATGTGGTTTGCCAGGCAAAGGTCGGTGAGGGAGAGGGGATAATTTTTCTCGCCATTGTAGGGGAGTCTGCAGGGCTGGGCGCATTCGCCGCGATTGCCGCTTCTGCCGCCAACCATAGAGGAAAAGAGACACTGTCCCGAATGGCAAACGCAGAGCGCGCCGTGAAGGAATACCTCAATCTCGGGCTTGCATTTCTCGGTAACCGCCCTGATATTGTCGGCGGTCAGCTCTCTTGCCAAAACCACCCTTTCGCAGCCAAGCTCGTGAGCCATATCCGCGCCGAGAGAGTTATGCGCCGACATCTGGGTTGAGCCGTGAAGCTCTAGGTGGGGCAGATGCTCTCTGAGCATCCTGATAAGTCCGAGATCGGCAACTATCAGCGCGTCTACACCCATTTCGTAAAGCTCTCTTGCGTAAGCGATGGCATCCTCCATCTCGCGGTCGAGGATAAGGGTGTTTATGGTAACGTATATTTTTCTTCTGTGGAGATGGGCGTAGGTTATAGCCTTCGACATTTCCTCGGTATCAAAGTTCTTTGCATAGGCGCGTGCGCCAAATCTTTTTCCCCCGACGTATATGGCATCCGCTCCGCCGCGAATGGCGGCGATAAGGCACTCAAAGCTACCTGCGGGAGCAAGAAGCTCGGGGAGATGTGTTTTTCTTTTCACTTACTTTTGCTCCTTAAAATGATTGTTTTGTAAATATGAGTTTTCAAAAAACGGTGATTTACCTTCTCCAATACTTTCTGTCGAGAGAACGGTACATTATTGCTTCTGCAATATGATCTTCATTGATGGTCATCTCGCCATCCATGTCGGCGATGGTTCTTGCCACGCGGAGAACTCTGTCGTGGCCGCGGGCTGAAAGGCCGAGAGATTCAAAGGCGTCTCTCATAAGCTTCTCACCCTCGGGGGTGGGCTTGCAGTGCTTCTGCAGCATAGCGACGCTCATATTCGCGTTAAGAGTTCCGGGCTTGTCTCCCGCCTCGGCAAGGCGCTTGTCGGTGAACTTTCTTGCTGCGTTCACCCTTGCTCTTATATCCTTTGATGGCTCACCCGGCTGACTTTTGCCCGAGATCTCATCGTAGGAGACCGAGGGAAGCTCAATCTGTATATCTATTCTGTCGAGAAGCGGGCCGCTTACTCTTTCCAGGTATTTGGTTCTGCCCGCGGGGGAGCAGGTGCATTCTCTTGCGGGGTCGCCAAAGTATCCGCACTTGCAGGGGTTCATTGCGCAGACCAGCATAAAGGATGAGGGGTAGGTTATCTTCGCCGCCGCGCGGGTTACCGTTACAACGCCGTCCTCCAGGGGCTGGCGCAGAGAGTCTGTTACGGCGCGCTTGAATTCAGGAAGCTCGTCGAGGAAGAGAACGCCGTTATGGGCAAGGGAAATCTCGCCGGGCTTAGGATTCGCTCCGCCGCCGCAAAGACCGGGAACTGTCACGGTATGATGAGGTGAACGGAAGGGACGCTCGGTTACCAGGTTGGAGGTCAGCGTTCTTGTGACCGACTGGATCTTGGTAGTTTCCACTGCCTCGTCAAAGCTCATATCCGGGAGTATTCCTCCAAGACGCTTTGCCAGCATGGATTTTCCCGCGCCGGGAGGGCCGATCATAAGCACGTTGTGGCCGCCTGCCGCCGCGATCTCAAGAGCGCGCTTCGCCTTAAATTGTCCTCTCACCTCGGAGAAATCGGGAGCATCCGCGTGACCCGAAAGGTCGAAGAGTGATGCATCAAAAATCATAGGCTCGATAAGCTCCTCGCCTTTTATGTGGGCGATGATCTCGCGTACGTTGGAAACGCCGAAGATCCGCACTCCGTCAACTACCGATGCCTCGCCTGCGTTTTCCTTGGGCACGAAAATATCACGTCTACCTGCGGCTCTTGCCGAAAGTGTCATAGGAAGAACACCGCCGATGGAGCGGATGTCGCCCGAAAGTGAAAGCTCACCGATGATACATTTGTCGGAAAAATCGTAATCGTAGGGAATGATTCCGTCGGCCTGATATATGGAAAGGAGTATGGCGAGGTCGAGGGCGGAGCCCATCTTCTTTACGTCTGCGGGAGCAAGGTTTATCATAATGTCAAGAGAAGGGAATTTTATTCCCGAGTTCTCGGAAGCGGACTGAACTCTGTTCTTTGCTTCCTTGACCGCCGTGTCGGGCAGGCCGACCAGCTCGAATTTAGGCAATCTGTTCCAGGCGCTGCACTCAACGGTTACCTCGTAACCGTCTATTCCAACCACGCCTGCGCTGTAGATCTTTGATAACATAATGCTCCTCCAAAAATAAAAGCTTTTAATTATTATAGCACTTTATGCGCGTGCGTGTCAAGTGTTAAGATGGATTTTTGGGGTGAGCGGGCTTTTTCTTCCTCGGTGTATTGACTTTTGCTGTTTTTGGGGATATAATAGATAGAGGATTAAGAAAGCGAATAAACAGAGGGTTGAGAATGCACATAAAGATGTGTTTTCTTGATCAGGGGAGGTTTTTATGGAAGATCGTTATACCAGGACCGAGATGCTGCTTGGCAAGGACGGCGTGGAAGCCTTAAAGGGCGCGGCGGTAATAGTTTTCGGTGTTGGCGGTGTTGGCGGATATACCGTTGAGGCTCTTGCGAGAGCAGGCGTCGGGCATATTGCCGTGGTGGACTCGGATGTGGTTTCAGAGTCGAATATTAATAGGCAGATAATTGCTACAAGCGCCACTGTCGGAAGGAAAAAGGTAGACGTAATTGAAGAAAGAATACACGAAATATCTCCCGATATAAAAGTGGAGAAGTATGATATTTTCTTTGAAAATGATACTAAATGTAAAATAGACTTTACAAAATACAACTATATTGTGGATGCGATAGACTCTGTTTCGTCAAAGGTGCTTCTTGCGGAATGCGCAAGAGATGCTGGCGTTCCCATGATCTCATCCATGGGTACGGGCAATAAGCTTGACCCCACCGCCTTCCGCGTGGCGGATATATCCAAAACCAAGGTTTGCCCCCTGGCAAGAGCCGTTCGCACCCGCCTTCGTAAAATAGGCATAAATCATCTGAAGGTGGTATACTCAGAGGAAGAGCCTCACGTGGTGGCGGCCGACGGCGAGAGACTTCCGCCTGCCAGTGTTTCTTTTGTACCGGGAGTGGCGGGACTTATACTCGCAGGTCAAATTGTTGTTGATCTTACATCTCAGAACGAGCAGCAGATTTAAGAGGTGATAAATGATGAATTGCCCTTTGGGCGCGAATTGACGATACTGTCATGAATTGCAGCAAGCCGCATGAATTGCCCTGAGGGCGTTATATAATCCCTGCGTAGGATTTTGCCGTTTTATGCAGGGGTATTTTTTGGATAATTGATCATAGTCGCGCATAAAATAAATATTTAAGTTAATTTAAGCTTGGAATGATAATATACACTTGATAAGTATACCTATTTGATTACAGTCTGTAGGTAAAGCGATTAAAAACAAAATTCAACTTGGAAAGGCTGATATTATGAAAACAAAGATCACCGAAATGTCCTACGATGAGGTAATGCATCTGGAAAAGCAGAAGCACCAGAATCCCATTCGCCCTAACTTGTTCTTCAGAACACTTTTGAAATTAGTTTCACTTCCGGATATGATCAAGTCTCATTTTACCTGTCATTATGAGGGTATGGAGAAGCTGGGAAAGGATGAGCCTTGCATCATTCTTATGAATCATTCCGCCTTCCTCGATCTTGAAATTCTCACAAGCGTTCTTTACCCCAGAGCTATTAACATCGTTGCTTCAAACGATGCCTTCTTCGGTAAGGATTGGCTCATGCGCCATATCGGCTGTATTCCTACTAAAAAATACGTTCATGATCTTGGTCTTGTTCGCGATATCAAGTATTCTATCGAGACTCTTAAGACCTCTGTTGCTATCTTCCCCGAGGCGGGCTACAGTATGGACGGCGCGGCTACCGCCATCGGCGAGAGCATGGGCAAGATGGCAAAGATGTTGAACGTTCCCATCATTATGATCAAGGCGGAGGGTGTATATCTTCGCGATCCTCTTTACAATAACCTGCAGATCAGAAAGAACGTTAAGACCTCCGCTACCGTTAAATATCTCCTCTCTCCCGAGGATATTAAGGCTATGACTCCTGATGAGATCAACACCATCGTTCAGCGCGAGTTTACCTTCGATTATTTTGCTTGGCAAAAGGAAAATAAGATCGTTATCGACGAGCCCTTCCGCGCGGATTATCTTAATCGCGTTCTCTTCAAGTGCCCCCACTGTATGCAGGAGGGTAATATGGAAGGTCGTGGAATACATATCAGATGCAAGGAGTGCGGCGTTTCCTACACCCTTGATGAGCTTGGTTATTTGAAAAATGACGATGGCGAAACAAAGTTTGACCATATTCCCACATGGTATGCCTGGCAGAGATCCGAGATCAAAAAGCAGATTGAGTGTGGCGAGTATCACCTTGATATTCCCGTTGATATCTGCTGCTCCAGAGATACTAAAAATATGTACCACATCGGCGAGGGCCGCTTGACTCACGATCGATCGGGCTTTGTTCTTGAGGGAATTAACGGTGAGCTTCACTACGAGCAGAAGCCTCTTGCATCCTATAGCCTTTGCGCAGACTTCTACTTCTATGAGATAGGCGACGTTGTGGTTCTCGGTAATAATAAAATGCTCTATTATCTCTTCCCTCAGTGTGAGGGCGACGTGGTTGCTAAGATCAGAATTGCCCAGGAGGAGCTTTACAAGATCGTCTCCGAGGAGCATAGAACTGATCGCGAGGAGAAAAGAAAAGCGCGAGAGCATCACGTGGATGTCGCGCCTGCTGTAGAGGAAAAGGCGGCAGTTTCCGAGGAATTGGCAGAAGCTCCTGTTGTCGAAGAAAAGACAGAATCAGTAGCTGCAGAGTGAAAACTTCCTTGTTTTGAGAACATTAGTTTACAAAATACATAAATTTCAGGTCGGTTTTCATAACCGACCTGTTTTTTGAAAATAATCAAATCAACATAAAGTCTTGAGAGTGTTTTTTTGCTACTTTTTGCTTTATGATATGAAAATGCTAATGAGCCTGCTTTATTATTTCTGCGTTATGATTAAAAGTATTCTTATCTGTTAATAATTGATGAAAACAGTAAGGGAGATTTTTGTGGAGAAGCTGGTTTTAAGCTATGATATAAATCGTCGGGTGGTGCGCTCTGAGCTTCGTGTGGACGAAAGCTTTGACGTAATAGAGCGCAGGCTTTCCCTTGGCGGCAAGGAAGCTTCATTTTTCTATATTGATGGCTTTGTAAAAGACGGAGAAATGCTGAGGCTTATGCAGTTTCTTATCTCCGAAAAAAAGATCGGGAGCGCCGAGGAGCTGGAACGTATCATCCCTTACGTAGAGGTGGAACGAGTGGATCGTGTGGGGAA
Source organism: Eubacteriales bacterium (assembly GCA_045636465.1). Lineage (GTDB taxonomy): Bacteria > Bacillota > Clostridia > Oscillospirales > CAG-272 > UBA1740. The sequence continues at coordinate 17,842 of JAZTXP010000037.1, read as the reverse complement.
AATAGTGCGAGCGGTGCTGGCGGGTCAGAGCGCTTTGCTTTGCGAGAGCTTCGGCGGCGAGGCGATACTCCTTGACCTCAGAACCTATCCTGCAAGAGATACCGCTGAGCCCGAGAGCGACAGAGTTATGCAAGGGCCAAGGGACGGCTTTGTTGAAACCTTGGTTATGAACACAGCTCTTATTCGCAGGCGAATCCGAGATCCCAACCTTACGATGGAGCATATCTCTATGGGTGGAGCATCAGACACCGACGTGGTTATTTGCTATGTGAAGGGGCTGGCTGACAAGCGCGATGTCGACGGTATAAGAGAGAGGCTGAAGGGGGCGAAGCCATACTCCCTTACGCTTGGATTTCAAAGCCTCGCGGAGCTGCTTGTTGGCAAGGGGTGGTTCAATCCCTTCCCGAAGATACGCACAACCGAGCGTCCCGATACCGCATCGGCGCAGCTTCTTGAGGGGAGCATTATAGTTCTTTGCGATACCTCGCCCCTGGCGATGATTCTTCCTACCTCAATCTTTGATTATCTCGAAGAGAGTGGAGATTTTTATTTTCCACCCCTTACGGGCACCTATCTGCGCCTTGTGCGAATCGCGATATTGCTTCTCTCTGTGGTGATAACTCCCCTATGGTATTTAGCCATCGAATACGAGGCAATGCTCCCCGAGGGTCTGCTCTTTCTCATTCCCGACGAGCCGGGAGCCTTGCCCATTATCCTTCAGCTATTTCTGGCGGAGATCGCCATCGACGGCCTGAAGATCGCCTCAATGAATACGCCTGATATTCTGTCAAACTCGCTTTCGGTGGTGGGGGCGTTGATACTTGGCGATTTTGCTGTCAGCGTTGGCTGGCTTTGCGAGGACGTTATTCTTTATATGGCATTCGTTGCTATAGCAAACTTTGCCCAGCAGAATCACGAGCTTGGCTACGCCTTCAAATTTGTCAGAATTATGACTCTCTTCCTAGTCTGGATCCTTGGCGGTTGGGGCTTTGCCATAGGTATGCTGCTCTTCGCGCTCTTGGTTGTAACCAACACGACTCCGCCATCCTCTCGCGGCTATCTTTACCCCCTGATCCCTTTTAACGGAACGGCACTTCTTAATTATCTTTATCGCAGACCAAAGAAAAAATAAAAACAAAACCGCTAAAATGCCAACCAAAATTGACAAATTAGCGGTTTTTTGTTTTAGATTTTACTTATAACATTTTTATTGATGGTTTGTTTTTTGTTTATATCATCCTGTTAAAAGCTTATCTCTTTACTCTGTTCTGAGGGCATCAACGGGATCCTTCTTTGCCGCGCTTCTTGCGGGGATAAGTCCCGAAATAAGAGTCAGCACAATGCTGAGGGCGATAAGCAGGATCGCGTGCTTGGGATCAAGAGTAGCGATATTCGGAACACCGGCAAGACGCCATACGATCTCGCTTGCGATATAGGAGATAATATAGCTTATACCGATACCGATCGTACCCGAGAGCAGACCGATGATGAATGTCTCTGCGTTGAACAGATGGCTTACGTCCTTCTTTCTTCCGCCGAGAGAACGGATAACGCCGATCTCCTTAATTCTCTCAACAACCGAAACGTAGGTAATAATACCGATCATTACGGTGGAAACGATAAGAGAAATCGAGGTGAAGGCGATAAGGGCGTAGGAAATTACGTCTATCATTGTGTTGATAAGAACGATAACAAGCTCAAGAGCGTCCATATATTTGATGTTGGAGCGTTCCTCGCCGGTAAGAGTCTTGCCGTTGATCTCGATGGTGATATCCTTGTTATTCCATCTATTAAGATAATCTGTAACCAGATCCTTATCATCGAAGCTTACGGGGTAAATAGAGATTCCGGTGGCAAGATCGTCGCCGCCGAGGCTGGATGCCTTGATGGTTTTAATGGACATTGTGAGAGAGCCAAGGCCTCCCATGCCGCCCATTCCACCTGTAGATCCCATTCCACCTGTAGATCCTGAGCCACCTGCAGAGCCGCTTCCCGAGCCGCCTGCGGAGCCCGAGCCTCCGGTAGAGCCCGAGCCTCCGGTAGAGCCTGAGCCTCCCGAGGAGCCCGTCATACTGCCGAGGCTGAGTCCGTCGCCTACGTATTCGGTAGCGGTCTTTTCAACGCCGTCATAGGTGTAAGTGTAGGTGTAGGAGATACCCTGCATAGGGCTTGCAAGATACTGGATCTCGCCGCCTTTTTCATTAACGTGCTTTACGATCTTGGATTCCATATTATTCGCAAGAACGTGATTGGTAAGGGCTTCTGTGTAATAGATGCCCGAGGAGAGACAGCCGTAGGTTGTGGTCTCCTTAACGAGAAGGATTCCCGAGACGGTGAGCTCAAGACCTGCGCTCTCAACCTTGGACGAATCGTACTGATAATCGAAGGGGATAGACTTCATAGGATTTGTCGAATCGGTGAATATCTGATCGTTTGAATACCAGGTGAAGGTTTTGCCGAGAAGCTCCTCGTAGGTGAAGTATTCCTTAAAGGGAGCATCCTCGGGAAGCTCACCGTTGGTCTTGTGAATGATATTGATGAACTCCTCCTCGGTGTAGTAGCCAAGTCTTGCAAGGAGAACGTCGGAGAGGCGGTCGTTGGGGTCGAGAACAAGCATTATCTCGTTTTTCTCGGTGGCAACCTTACCCACAACGTCGTACTGATGCTGAATGTATTCCGCATTGTTGGGCGCCTGCCTGAAGGAGGGGACGATGGCGGTAATGTAGGATGAATATTCCTTGAAATCTGTTTCGCTGAGAATGGATTTGTAACGGTTCGTAAGAGCCTCCACAGATATGTTCATAGGCTCCTCGCCCTTGGCGGTGTAGAAGTCTGTGTAGATATTGTAGAGCATATCGATGCCGTAGGACTTAACCATCGCCGCGTAATATTCTTTTGGCATAGCGTCAAGATACGCGATGTAATCTTTTGAAATATCGTTCTGGATAACGAAGCTATCCATCTGCGTGCTGGTTTCTATAATATACTCGATGAGTGAGTTGATAAATACCTTACCCTCCTCGCTCTTGATCTCCTCGTTCAGCCTATCGTTCATCATACCCGTGATAGCGTCAAGGTCGTAGGTGGACTCGCTGATGGAGATGGGGTTGCCCGAGAGCATATCGTCCTGCATTGAGGCTATGTAGCCCTTGATACCGGTGGAGAAGGCAAGAACCAGAGCAATACCGATGATGCCGATAGAGCCTGCGAAGCCTACCATTGTGGTTCGACCCTTCTTGGAAATAAGATTCTTCGCCGAGAGCTTGAAGGCTGTCCAAAGCGACATCTCTGCCTTTTCGCTGCGGCTCCTTTTCTCCGCCTTCTGCATCTTTTTGATGCCTCGTCTTGAATAAGCGGCGGCAAGCTCCTTTTCCCCAACGGGGTTGGTATCTCTTACCACGTTACCGTCGAGAAGGTCGATAATTCTTGTGGAATACTTGTCTGCAAGCTCGGGGTTGTGGGTTACCATAATAACCAATCTCTCGCCTGCGATCTCACGGATGAGATTCATGATCTGCTTTGAGGTCTTGGTGTCAAGGGCGCCGGTGGGCTCGTCTGCAAGAAGGATCTCGGGATCGTTTACCAAGGCTCTTGCTATCGCAACTCTCTGGCACTGACCGCCCGAAAGCTGATTGGGGCGCTTGTTGTACTGTCCGCGAAGACCTACTCTGTCAAGGGCGTTTTTCGCTTTCTTGACTCTTTCTCTTTTGCTCATTCCCGCAATAGTTAAGGCAAGCTCAACGTTGCCGAGAATAGTCTGGTGGGGGATGAGGTTGTAGCTCTGGAAAATAAAGCCGACTCTGTGGTTTCTGTAAACGTCCCAGTCCCTGTCTTTATAATCCTTGGTGCTTCGACCGCTGATAATGAGGTCACCCGAGGTATAGTGATCAAGTCCGCCGATAAGGTTTAAGAGGGTAGTTTTTCCGCAACCCGAGGGGCCGAGAATAGAAACGAATTCCTTGTCTCTGAATGTCAGGTCAATTCCCTTCAAGGCATGCACTGTCTCGGAGGCGGTCACGTAATCCTTTTTAATGTTCTTTAGCTCTAACATGCTTTTTTCCTTCTTATTTTATAATAAATATAATTTTACACTTATATTATACAATAAAATTGTGAATAAATATACAACAAATTAGAAATAAATTAAAAATAAATTAAAATATTTTGATAAAAACCGTCGAAAATGCAAGAAAAACGCCGCCAAGCTCTGAAATACGGAGATCTGACGGCGATATTTTTTGATTTTTATAGGCGAACTGCCCGAGAATTCGTTTTTCTCGAGGAATAGGAGGAGGCAAGCCCGAAAAAGACAGGGGGCGTTACCTCTCATTATGGCATCGAGCAAGGATAAGGCGAAGAAAATGTTTTGAGGATGAAAAAATCTCGTGGAGATTTTTGTAAAAAACAGGTTAAATGTAAAATTAGATTTACAAAACAGTTACTTTTCTTCAACGGTAAGCTGCTTTGCCCAGCTTTCGCCCTTAACCATTATAACACCCATAATGCACTTCAGTGCTTCAATGAGAAGGACGGTGATAAAGATCACCTGGAAGGACCAGTCTGTAAACCTGGAAATAAGGAACGCGGCAGGGATTACCAACGCCCAGGCATAGCCCGAGTCAAAGATGAAGGTTGCCGCCGCCTTTCCGCCCGAGCGAAGGGTGAAGTAGCAGGCGTGGGAGAAGGCGTTGAAGGGAGATGCGCAAGCAGACGCTATGATAATGAAGGTGGCTATACCTCTGACTGAGTCGCTGGTTTCGTAAATGAGAGGGAAGAAGGGAGAGATGGCTATCTGCAGAATACTCATACAGCTTGCTCCGAAAATAGAGAAGGCGATCATCTTGTATGCCGAATCCTTGGCCTCCTCGATCTTGCCCGCGCCTAGCTGGTTGCCTACGATAATGGCAATTGACGAGCCCAGGGAGAGGAATACTACGTTCATGAGGTTTATAATTGTGAAGGCGATGTTTACGCCTGCAACAACGTCAAGTCCGCGTGTTGCATAGCACTGATTTCTGATGGTGATGGAGAGAGACCAAAGGAACTCGTTTGCCATAATGGGAAGTCCCTTTGCGGCGATCTGCGCCATAAGCTCTCTCGGAATACGGAAGCTCTTGAAGGCTCCGTCTGCGAAGTAGCATTCCTTCGTATGAGTGTGAGCGTAGATAACCAAAATTCCAAATTCAACGAATCTTGAAATTGTGGTGGCGATAGCTGCGCCCGCAACTCCAAGCTGGGGGAAGAACCAGATTCCGTAGATGAGAAGGGCGTTGAAGATTAGGTTGGTTATAACCGCGCTGATGCTTGCCGCCATGGGAATAACGGTGTTTCCGGTCTCGCGAATGGTGGAGGCATAAGCCTGGCCGAAGGCGAAGGGGATAAGACCGATAACTATCCATTTGAGATAGTCCTTGCCGCATTGCATGGTGAGTGCAAGGTCGCCCGAGGATTCGCTCTCGTGGAGGAACATACCGATAAAGGTCTCTTGGAAGAGGAGAAACACGGTAACGCCGATAACGCCGACTGCTAGATTGACAAGAAGCTTTGCGCGAAAGGTGTTGCGCACGTTTTCCCTGTCGCCCTTGCCGTGAAACTGAGCAGTGAAGATTCCCGCGCCGGAAACCGCGCCGAATACAAGCAGGGTAAAAACGAAGGTAAACTGGTTGACGATGGCAACGCCGCTCATCTGCTCTGTGCCAAGGGATCCTACCATAATGTTGTCAAGAAGGTTTACAAAGTTGGAAATGCTGTTCTGAATGATCATAGGAATGGTGATCACCAGAACACCTCGGTAAAATTCCTTTGAACCGATAAATTTCTTTTTTAATTTGTCGATACTTAAATTCATTTTTTCGTCCTTTTGTAGCTCTTTTATTTTCGGCTACTATTGTAGCATAAAGCAAGAAAAAATGCAAGGGTATATCATAAGATTTTTTTATGTTTATTAACAACATTAAATTTAGTTCTTGATTTTATTTTAAAAATATGTTAAAATATATAGATGAAACTAAGTCAGAATCTCGGACAAGGAGAATTTTATGAAGAAAGAATATATAGAGTGCGGTAGGATCTGCACGGCGCACGGCGTGAAGGGGCAGGTCAAGGTTGAGCATTGGTGCGATAGCCCTAAGGTGCTTGCAAAGCAGAAGGCGGTGTTCCTTCGCGGGCGCGATGGCGCGTATGTGGAGAGGGAAGTGCTGGCTGCTTCTGTGGCGGCGCAGTTTGTCATTATGACTCTCGGCGGTGTCGATACCCGCGAGGATGCGCAGGCAATGAGAGGGCAGATCCTCTATCTCCACCGCGATGCAATTCCCGTGCCCAAGGGCGCGATGCTTATTGCCGATATGATCGGCCTTCCCGTTTATCACGCGGAGAGCGGCGCGCGCCTCGGAGAAATATGCGACGTGGACGATACCAAGGCGGGCAGACTCTATTCCATTAAGACCGAGGGGGGCGTGGTGCTTCTTCCCGGTGTAGACGAATTTGTAAAGGAGATCAGCGAGGAGGGCGGAATGAAGGTGTTACCTATTCCCGGACTCTTCGACGATGACGATGAAGTTTAGTATAATGACTCTCTTTCCCGAGATGGTAAAGGGCGTGCTTGACGAAAGTATTATGGGCAGGGCGCAGGAATCGGGAAGGATCGAGATTGAATGTGTTAATATAAGAGATTTCTCCACCGATAAGCACAGAAAGACCGACGATACTCCCTATGGCGGCGGAGTGGGTATGGTTATGACCTGCCAGCCCATCTTTGATTGCTATGAAAGCATTGCGGCGAGAATTCCCGAGGGGAATAAAAAAAGAGTTATCTACATGTCCCCCAAGGGCAGACAGTTCACCCATCAGGTGGCGAAGGAGCTTTCGGAGTACGACAACCTCATATTCCTTTGCGGTCACTACGAGGGCGTGGATCAAAGGGTTATTGATGCCTTGGTAGACGATGAAATTTCTATCGGAGACTATGTTGTAACCGGCGGTGAGATCCCTGCTTGTATTGTTATCGACGCTACCTCGAGGCTCCTTGACGGAGTCCTTGCCTCGGCAGAGTGCTACGAGGGCGAGAGCGTTGCTTCGGGTATTCTTGAATATCCTCAGTACACAAAGCCCAGAGTTTTCCGTGATATGGAGGTTCCCGAAATTCTTCTTTCGGGAGATCACAAGAAGATTGACCTCTGGCGGCTTGCGGAGGCTATAAAAATCACCGAGGAGCGCAGACCTGATCTTTTAGCGCTGCATCCCGAGGTGAGGGAGCCACTACTTCCTAAAACGAAAAAGAAAAAAAGAAGATCTTCTTCTGAACGATCCGAAAATTAACCAAAAAAGTTCATTAAATGACAACTTACATTTACAAAAACCATAAAAGAAAGGTGCTTTATGGCTGATTTCAAATTACATGAGCTTATAGACGGATATGAAATCTCGAGAGGCGAAGAGTTCGTTGGTAAACGATTTTTCAGGCGGGAAATTACCGGCGCGGCAACCATCAGCGCGAGAAGAAAAAAGCGCTCTAAGATAAGGCAGGCCGTAGGCGCTGTGATAGATACCTTCTGCTACGCCAATATAAAAACGTACGGGTTTCTGTTTTTAACCTTTGGCCTTCTGACCATAATATTCTATTTCGCAAGCGGCTTTATTCGGGATATGGAAATTCCCGTTACCGAGGAGATATCACTTGTCGCGGGCATTATCGCATCGATTTTGTCTATCCCCATGATAATTCTTGACGGACCTATCTGCCAGGTGCTTCAGGAATATCTGATTACCGATATTATATTCTTTGACTTTCTTTGCATCAAGCGTATGCCCCCAAAGGATTCCCCTGCGCCAAATCCCGGCGGCGCGGTTGTTATAGGCTTCCTTCTGGGTATTATAGGGCTTTTTGTGCCTACTCTCAGTATTATATCGGTTCTGTTCTTCGCGGTTTATGCCTATCTGTCGGTTGAGTCGCCCGAGTTTTCTCTCTTCTCAACCATCATGATCCTCCCCTATCTTTCCATGGATAAGCCCGAGGGCTACGGCATTCTCGTAACATTGGTTATTATAACCGCCGTCTCCTTTGTGAGAAAGCTTATTTACGGCAAGCGAGTTCTCAACGTGGAGCAGTACGACATACTTATCGGAATTATGCTGTCGGTGGTGCTTATAAGCGGACTCGCCCTTAGCGGTATCGCTTCATCCCAGTGGTCTCTTAAGTACATTTCCCTCTCCATGGTTTATATCCTGGCGGGAAATATTATCACAAACCGCCGTCTTGCCGACTGCGCGGTGAACGCTATAATTTTTTCATCCGTTATTCCCGCCCTGACCTCTCTTATAACCTTTATCAGACTTCTAGCTACCGGCCCTGTGGGCGATATTTATTACAACGGAATCTCCTCGGTATACTCCACCAGAGAGATCGCCGCGGCGCATTTTGCCGTTTCTGTTGCCATGGCGGTGGCTATGTCTATACAGACAAAGGGTAATATAAGAGCCGGATACATTGCTATTGGCGCGTTTATTCTCCTTGGACTGATTCTCACCTTTGAGCCCTTTGCGTACATTGCCGTGGTGCTGGGCATTGTGGCTTATATGTCCATCAGAAGGGGCGGCGCGTACGTTCTTTTACTGTTGCCTTTGGCACTTGTTCCGTACTTTATAGTTACCCTTGTTCCCGACGGTATTCTGAATGCCGTGATCGGCCCGGGCACCGACGGACTTATGCCCGACGAGATATCAAAGCTCTGGGCCGCCACTCTCAAGGTCTTCGGCGAGCATCCCCGCAATCCCTTTATGGGAATAGGCATCGGCTCGGAGGCGTTTAACTCGGCTATCCTGGAATTTGGATTTGATGTTAATAATTCTCATAATATCTTCCTTGAGATCGCTGTGGAGGCGGGCATCTTTGCCCTTATTGCTTTTATCCTTATCATCTGTATAAGAGTCCGTCACAGGGTTAACTATCATAAGTATCTTATCAAGAGCGACGTAAACGTTATCTCCTCCTCAGCCAGCTGCGCGGTGTTCGTTCTTATCACCATCGGCGCAACCGTTTATATCTGGCAGGACTTTTCCCTTTACTATCTCTTCTGGTGCGTATTCGGCATAGGAAGCGCGACGCTCCGTATCGCAAAGCAGGAGTCGGACGACAGAGAGCTTTACTCCAAAATGATGGTCAACTTCCACGAATCGGCAAACAACGAGTTTTCCAGCATTGACGTTCCCTTGAAAAGATAAGGGCGAAAGGTATTAAAAAAGAGTAGAAAAATGAATATTTATCCGCAAAACTTAAAAAAGATTAAATATTTTTCCAAAAAACTCTTGATTTTTATTTTACAATTTGTTATACTCTATGTATAAGTTTTTTAGACCCTAAGGAGAAGAGATATGATTTCTCAAAGCGTAACCATTCAAAACAGTGTCGGTCTCCACGCAAGACCTGCAACATTCTTCGTTCAGAAGGCAAACAGCTTCAAATGCTCGATCTGGGTAGAGAAGGATGATTGCCGCGTAAATGCGAAGAGCCTTCTCGGTGTTCTTTCTCTCGGCATCACCAGAGGAACCAAGATAACCCTTATCGCCGACGGCGAGGACGAGGCGCTTGCAGTAGCGGGACTTTCCGATCTTGTTGACAGAGACCTTTGTGACAATAAATAATTGATTTTTAACTACCAAGTACGTTGGGCGGTGAATTATCTCGGGGCGACCTGCTCTCGGGTGGCTTCATCGCCCATCTCTTTTCGAGTGATTTTAAGAGAGGAGGGCTATTATGAGTAATATAGACAGGCTTCGTGAAAAGGCGAATTCTCTGCCGATGGCGGCGGGAGTTTACATCATGAAGGACAAGTCGGGCGAGATAATCTACGTGGGCAAATCCAAGAAGCTGAAAAACCGAGTGACAAGCTATTTTATCTCGGGCGAGAAAACCGCCAAGACTATGAAGATGGTCAGCAGGGTTGCCGACTTTGACTATATCGTTTGCTCCACCGAAATTGAGGCCCTGACTCTCGAGAACGTGCTGATAAAAAAGCACTCGCCCAAATATAACATAAAGCTGAAGGATGCAAAGTCCTACCCCTATATCAAGATAAGCGCGGAGGAGTTCCCCCGCCTTTCGGTGAGCCGCGAGCGCAAGGGTGATAAGGCAAAATACTTCGGCCCCTATAGCGGAATGTCCCAGGCATACGGAGCAATGCGTGCGGTTATGAAGGTGTTTTCCTTGCCCGACTGCAAGAGGGTGTTCCCAAGGGATATCGGTAAGGAGCGTCCATGCCTTTACAAGGCCATGGGAAGATGTGTTGCTCCCTGCGACGGCAGTGCAACCGCCGAGGAGATCTCGGAGCTGATGAAAAAGGCGGCTCATGTTCTTTCGGGAAATGCAAGAGAGACCATCGCTGAGCTTGAAGCGGAGATGGACAGGGCGGCAGAGGATATGGAGTTTGAAAGAGCGGCAAAGCTCAGGGATAGCATCCTTGCTCTCCGCGGGCTTTCGGAAAAGCAGAAGGTGGTTGGCGACGGCAAGCTGTCCCGCGACGTTTTTGCTCTCTCCACCTCGGGCGCAATAGGTGCTTTGGCCATGCTTTCCATCCGCTCGGGCTCGCTTATAAATAAGAATGAATTTATCGTTATGTCGGCAGAGGAGGACGAGGGAGACGGTGTTGTTTCGCTCATCGTTTCCTACTACGATTCCACCGGCGAGATACCCAGGGAAATACTCTTAGACTTCAAGCTTTCAGAGGAGGACGAGGTGCTTCTTTCTGAGTATCTTTCTCTTTCTACGCCCTACAAGGTGGCGGTAAGAACCCCCGAGAGGGGAGATGGCAGAGCCCTTTGCAAAATGGCGAAGGATAACGCAGAGCAGGCGCTCCGTCAGAATATTCTCGAGGGCGAGAGGGAAGACAAGAACATCCGCCGCCTCGCAGAGCTTCTGGGGCTTGACAGCCCGCCCCGCAGAATTGAGGCCTACGATATATCCAACGTGGGTAATGAAAATATAGTGGCGTCCATGGTTGTCTGGGCAGACAGAAAGCTGAAAAAGAGCGATTACCGCCTCTTTAATATCAAGTCTACCGCGGGGCAGAACGATTACGGCTCAATGAAGGAGGCACTCACAAGAAGACTTGCACACGTGGGCGACGGTGAGGGCTCTATGAGCCATGCTCCCGACCTGATATTGGTTGACGGAGGCGACGCTCACGTGGGTGTGGCAAAGGATGCGCTTTCTGCCTCGGGAATGGAAATCCCCGTCTTCGGAATGGTGAAGGATGACTTCCACAAAACTCGCGCGCTCACTGACGGCATACGTGAGATTTCTATCGCAAAAGAGTTCGATGTGTACGCTTTTATTTACAATTTGCAGGAAGAAGCTCATAGATTTGCCCTGAAGGCGTCAAGCGGCGCAAAGACAAAATCACTGACAAAGTCTAGCCTGGAAGCAATAGATGGCATCGGCCCCGCAAAGGCTAAAAGGCTGCTTTCCGCAATGCCTCTGTCGAAAATTAAGGTAGCCTCGATAGAGGAGCTTTCCGCTATTCCCGGTATTGGCGAGGGGGATGCGAAAAAAATATACGATCACTTCCATAAGGAGAAAAAGATATGATGAGAATAATTACGGGTAAGGCCAAGGGAAAGAAGCTTTTTACTCTTGAGGGCGAAGCCACCAGGCCTACCTCGGAGAGAATAAAGGGCGCGATCTTTTCCGCCATTCAGTTTGACATTGAGGGGCGCAAGGTTTTAGACCTCTTTGCGGGCTCGGGTCAGATGGGGCTGGAGGCTCTGTCCAGAGGCGCGACAAAGGCTACTTTCATAGATTCCTCCCGCGAGGCGATGGAGATCGTGAAGAAGAACGCTATCCATACGGGCTTTGCCGACGAGTCAAAATTCATCGTCAGCGACGGCGCAAACTACATTCGTAAGATGGCGGGGAAGGATAAATACGATCTTGTGTTTATCGATCCGCCCTACGCCATGAATCTTTGCAAGAAATCGGTGGAGGCTCTCCTCCGCTATGATGCTCTGAATAAGGGCGCTATAATCGTTATTGAAAGCGGTGATGAGGAGATAGATCTCGAGTCTTTGCCTTACTCCCTCTTTGAGGTAATCAAAAGCACAAGCTACGGCAAAAAGACCGCAGTAAACATCCTTGGTTACTTTGAGAAGGACTGAGTCAGGCGCCTCATATAGGTAATCGCAAGTAGGAATAAAATTTACCGATCTGCGAAAAGGTTGCAATTACCGGTCTGATTACCTGAACAAAAACCTACAAAAAGCAAACTAAACATAACATTTTGGTGTGAAAAATGGAAAAACAAAATAAAACTGTAATTCTGCCCGGAAGCTACGATCCGGTAACTCTCGGGCATTTTGAGATGATCCGTAGGGCGGCGGCAGAGTACGAAAAGGTCTTTGCAGTTATTTTCGTCAACCCCGAGAAAAACTATCACTTCTCCCTTGACGACAGGGTGAGAATGCTTATGATCGCCTGCGAGGAGCTTGATAACGTGCTTGTAAGCGAATCGGCGGGGCTGGTTATAGATTATATGCGGGAGCATGACGTGGATCTTATCATCAAGGGCTACCGGAATGATACCGATCTTGAATACGAAAAAAAGCAGGCGGATTGGAACTATGCTCATTCGGGATATTCTACCGAGCTTTGGAGATGCGACGAAGCCTACATCCATATCAGCTCTACCCTCGTGAGGGAGCGCCTTGCCGCAGGCGAGGATATACACGATCTCGTTCCCAAAGGCGTGGCAGATTATATAAAATTCATAGAAAAATGAGGAAAGCGGTGTTTTTTCTTTATTTTCATAAAAAATATCACTTTTTTGTTGACAAACTCCCCGCGGCTGATATATAATATAAAGTCGTAAATATTTTGCGCGCAAAATCTATGCGCACCTTAATTTGAAATAAACTTTACCGAAAGGAAAAAATAAAATGAAGGACAGAATTGAAGCGCTGAGAGCCGAGTTCACTGCAGCCATTGCAGATGCCAATACCACCGAAGCGCTTGAAAATCTCCGTGTTGCTTACCTTGGTAAGAAGGGCTCTGTTGCAGAGCTTATGAAGGGACTTCGCGACGTTGCCGATAAAAAGGAAGCGGGCGCGCTTATCAATACCTTCAAAAATGAGGTTGAAGCAAAGATCACCGAGAGATCAGAGGAGCTTCGCGCGGCAGCGATCGCCGCAAAGGTAAGAGGCGCGAAGAAGTACAACCCCACCCTTACCTCAAATAACAAGATCGGATCCTACCACCCCATTACCCTTGCAACACGCGAGGTTGAGGAGATCTTCGTATCCATGGGCTTTACCATCGAGGATTACTCTGAGATAGTTGACGATTACGAGTGCTTCGAGGCTCTTAATATTCCCAAGCACCATCCCGCACGCGATATGCAGGATACCTATTATCTTGAAAACGGCCAGCTTCTGAAGACACAGACCTCTGCGGCTCAGAATGCTATTATGAAAAAATACGGCGCGCCCCTCCGCGCGATCTTCCCCGGCAGATGCTTCAGAAACGAGTCTACCGACGCCTGCCACGAGAATACCTTCTTCCAGATGGAGGGTATGATGATCGACGAGAATATTTCCATCTCCAACCTCATCTACTTTATGAAGACAATGCTCTCCGAGGTATTCAAGAGAGACATCAAGGTTCGTCTTCGTCCCGGCTTCTTCCCCTTCGTGGAGCCCGGCTTCGAGCTTGATATCAACTGTCTTATCTGCGGCGGCGAGGGCTGTCCCTCCTGTAAGAATTCGGGCTGGCTTGGGCTTTGCCCCTGCGGTATGATCCACCCCAACGTGCTTGAAGAGGGCGGCATCGATACCGAAAAGTACACAGGCTTCGCCTTCGGTCTCGGTCTTACAAGACTTGCAATGATGCAGTACGCGGTTAAGGACATCCGTGACTTCAACAGCGGCAGCCTTAAATCACTTTCACAGTTCAAATCAATCTAAGGAGGAGGGAAGAGTATGTTTTTATCTATGAATTGGATAGGAGATTTCGTTGATCTCTCCGGCTTCGATAAAGAAGCGCTTATACGCAATTTCACACTCTCCACCGCCGAGGTTGAGGATATAATCGTTAAGGGAAGAGATACCTACGGCGTGGTAGTTGCCAAGATCCTCTCCGTGGAGAATCATCCCACGTCAAAGAAGCTTCACCTTCTCAAGGTTGATAAGGGCGACGAGGTGGTTGACATCGTTTGCGGCGCTCCCAACGTAAGAGAAGGAATGAAGGTTGCTCTTGCCACAAACGGCGGCGCAGTATGCGGCCACAAGATCACCCCTGCAACCATCGCGGGCTTCACATCCTACGGTATGTGCTGCTCCGAGGCAGAGCTTGGACTCTCCGATGATCATTCGGGCATTTGGGAGATCGATGAGGATCTTCCTCTCGGTACAGATATCAAGTCTGTTTACGACATTGACGATATAATTTTCGAGGTTGATAACAAGTCGCTTACCAACCGCCCCGACCTCTGGAGCCATTACGGTATGGCGAGAGAGTTCGCAACTCTTACAGGCAGAGAGCTGAAGCTTCCTGAGCTTGCAGACCTCACTAAATATGACAGCCTTCCTCCCGTAGCTATCGACGTTAAGGCCACCGATCTCGTATGGAGATATTCCGCTATCAAGCTTGAGAATATCAAGAGAAAGCTTTCTCCCGTTAATATGAGAATCCGTCTATTCTACTGCGGCAGCAGAGCTATCAACTTCCTCGCTGACCTTACCAACTACGTTATGCTTGAGCTTGGTCAGCCCATGCACGCATTCGATAATTCCAAGGTTGATAAGATCGAGGTTCAGACCTTCCCCGAGGGTGTTAGCTTCACAACTCTTGACGGCGTTGAGAGAGCCATCGACAAGGATATGCTTATGATCACCTCCGGCGATGCTCCCGTAGCAATCGCAGGCGTTATGGGCGGCGATACCTCCAAGATCGAGGACACAACAGATTCTCTCCTTCTTGAGTCCGCAACCTTCGACGGCGTAAGCGTAAGAAAGACCACCACAAGACTCGGCCTTCGTACCGATGCTTCTATGAGATACGAGAAGATGCTTGACCCCGAGCTTTGCAGAAGAGCCTCCGAGCGTCTTATCCACCTTCTCTTTACTTATGACGAGGGCGCTCGCGTAACATCCAGCTTCACCGATGCTTACGTAAGAAAGTATCCCGTGATCACACTTAACTTCGATAAGAGATACGTTGACCGCTATACAGGTATTGATATTTCAAGCGAAAGAATCGTTACTACCCTTACTGCTCTTGGCTTCGGCGTTAAGCAGTCGGGCGACGATTTCACCGTTACCGTTCCTTCCTGGAGATCCACAAAGGACGTTACCATTAAGGCTGACATCATCGAGGAGATCACCAGAATCTACGGCTATGATAACTTCGATATCTTCACCGCGGAGAGCCCCCTTCTTCCTGTAAGAAAAGAGGTTCAGAAGTCCGAGGAGGACAGAATGAAGGACGTTCTCGTTAAGAGCTACCGTATGCACGAGGTTCACTCCTACATCTGGACCGACGCGCAGAAGAACAAGGAGCTTGGAATTGAGACTGTTCCCACAGTTAAGATCATCAATGCCCAGACTCCCGATCATCAGTACGTGCGCGAGACTATGATTCCCACCCTTCTTTACTTCGTTAAGGAAAACCGCGCCTTTGACGACGAGTATTCCATCTTCGAGATCGGACATACTGTTGAGGGCTTCAAGGAAAACGGCTACTGCAACGAGTATAAGAAGCTTGGCGCAGTTCTTTACAGTAAGGTAAGAGGCGAGGAGGAGCTGTTCATCGAGGCGAGAGATGCAATTCTCGAGCTTTGCGAGGACATTCTCCACAAGACTCCCGAGTTTGTATCCGCCGAGGCGAGATATGACTTCCAGCATCCCGTTAACACCTTTAACATTGTTCTTGACGGCATAGTTTTGGGTACTCTCTCTGTTCCTCACCCCGTAGTGCTTGAGAATATCGACAAGAAGTGCGCGGTTGCCTTCTTCGAGATCACAACAGAGAAGTTCGCGGCAACCAAGGTTGGCAAGACTGTATATAGCGAGCCCTCCAAGTTCCCCGCAATCGACATTGATATGACCTACCTTGCAGACGTTAGCGCTATCAACTTTGCTAGCCTCACCGCTATAGCAAAGGATGCCGCAGGCGAGATGCTCTCCGACGTAAGAGTGAAGGACATCTACTCTCAGGACGGCACATCAGCTATCACCATTCGCTTCTCATTCCTCTCTGCCGAGAGAACTCTCACAAAGCAGGAGCTTGCTCCCCTCTGCGAGAAAATCAACGAAGCGCTTGCAGGTGTTAGCCTCACTCTTAAAGTGTAATTTACAGACAATTTATAAAATCATAACCAAATTCAGGGCGCAGAAATGCGCCCTGAAATGCTTTTATTGCAAACTATGATTGTCATTTTAGCCATAAAACGGTGAAAATATGTAAAAACTTTATTTGCTCTCTTTTTCTACTTACATATTCGCTTCGCGCCTTTGATAGATGAGAAAAGCAGACTCCTCCCTGTCTATAAAAAGGAGTCTTACGCCAATGGGGATTTACACATTTTAGAATAAGCATTGACAAATGCGAAAAAAGTATGTATAATTAAAGTGTAAATGTCAAAAAATCCAAGCTTGTTTGATTTGTGCTGTTCAATTGCCGCACTATGCAGGCAACATTGCAAGATGACGTTTTTGGCAAAATAACCGGAATTCAAGTATCTTTTGTACTGGGTATAGGTTACGATCCTATACATCTAAAGACTACACAAAGTAGAATTATTTACGAGACTAACTTGAGAAATTTAATTAATTGGAGGCGTAGTAAATGAACAACAAAAATCGTAGTCACATGACTTTCTTTGAAGCTGTCGGGCGTTCACTCATATGTATGTTAATATATCTTTGCGGTGCTATATTGATTATTCCTACTGCATTTTTAGTAATTAATTTTGTAGGTGATGCATACTCATGGATGTGTTTGATTCCAACATTTTTAGCTCTCATCACATCTGCAATGTATAGAATCGCAGTCCGAAAAAAATATGATTACGCCGAAGAAAAAATGAATTATGGCGAGAGGGTGTTTTTTAATTTCGCTGTAATTGAAATTTTATCTGTTATCTGCGGAATAATTATAATAGTTTTAGATTAGTTGTCATGCAATAATAGGCGAGGCTTTTCCCTCGCCTGAGAGGAAAATTCTAGGCGAAAAAAAGAAAAAAGCCGTCTACGGTGTTACAATGCCCCATTACATAAAGGTTGGTAATAACCTTTTATCGCCTTGGTGGCGGTGGCAATATGAAGAATGCAATGTATGAAGAGTATGATTTGTCGTTTGCTTGGGATGAATAGTTACAGAATATGGTTTATGAATTCAAAAATTGTTTTGTTATAAAGGAGTAATAAATTTATGAAAAAAATTTTGACAATTTTGGGCTCGTTGGTACTAGTTGTTGCCATTCTTCTTGCTGGTCTTTATGTTTATTTTTTAGCTGACGAAAATATACCTGACAGTTTGAATTACGTTGTTAACCCGGATGGGAAAACATGTACAGTAACCGGATTAAAAGCAAATGGATCGGGTGTAGGTTACCGTTTACTTATACCTAAAAAAATAAAGGGATATACAGTTACTAATATTGGTGTAAGGGCATTTGAAGGAAACGGTTGCAAAGAGGTTGAACTCCCTGATACTATCGTTTCAATTGGAGCATACGCGTTTAGAAACTGTGAAGATCTGCGTTATGTTATTGGACTTGAGAATTGCACAGAATTAATTGAGATTAAAGAAGAAACCTTCCGTGGTTGCAAAAATCTTGAAAGTATAATACTTCCCGAA
>JAZTXP010000036.1:0-22483 GCA_045636465.1 Eubacteriales bacterium | reverse complement strand
TTCGACTTGAATGTGTTATGCACGCCGCCAGCGTTAATCCTGAGCCAGGATCAAACTCTCTAAAAAATTATATCTTAAATCTCAAGGCTATTGCCCCAAGACTCAAAACCTTTTTCAGAGCTATTTATCTTAGCTTCTTTTACTTTTTTGAGTTTCTCAATGTGTTTCATTAACGAGAATTTGCACAAATTAGTGCTTAAATTCTTTTTTCTTCGTTGTTCAATTTTCAATGATCAATTTGTCAAGCAGAATTTCTTCGTAGCTTAACTTGGCATATTATACTACATTTTTTTCTGTTTGTCAATAGTTTTTTCAAATTTTTTTATGCTTTTTTATATTTTTTTGATTCTTTTTGAAAAATAATGACTTTCCTTGTTTTTACAGTAAAATTCCATTAATTTCTTATAATATTGTGCTGATTTGGTGGTACAATAATAACAGAGTCAAGGGAAACGAGTCCGACTGGGACGAACTTCCTTTCGGGCTCGATTATATAGATTTAATATAAAATAGGAGATTTATTCTTATGTCTAGAAACAAGGTAACAGTTCCTGAAGCAAAGGCTGCACTCGACAAGTTCAAGATGGAAGCCGCAAACGAAGTTGGCGTAAACCTTAAGCAGGGTTACAACGGCGATCTCACATCTCGCCAGGCAGGTAGCGTTGGTGGCCAGATGGTTAAGAAGATGGTTGAGTCCTACGAGAACTCCATCAAAAACAACGGCTAATTTAATCCAGACCTTCTCCTTTCCGATTTTCTAAAGCATGGGAGGCTGTCGCAGGAAAACTGCGACAGCCTTTTCTTGCTATATGGCAAAAAGGAAAACGCAATATGGTTTTATATGAACCCCAAAAGTTAGACAATTTTGGAGTTCATATCATTTGCGACTCGCCTTGGCTATTTAATTGGAATTAAACATAGGGATCGTAATAGGGATCATCCCAGGAATCTTCGTACTCCCGGTTACAGTTGTACTCTACATATGCTTCGCTTAGGACATCGCCATAATAATTCCGATACATCAAATTGTTCCATTCTTCCTCGGTGCCCTCGTAATATACGTAGCTAATAGGACAATACCAACCTACCCAAAATTCATAACGACTGCCTAATGCAGAGCTATCAATATACGAAAGATTTTCAGAAAGTGTCAAGGTAGAAAGCGATGTACAATAGTAGAACATATCCCAATCGATAGATGTAATTCCATCACCCAAATCCGCACTTGAAAGATCGGAGCACTCATAGAACAAACCGGAACCGTAAATTACTACACTGTCGGGAATAACAATGCTATAAAGTCCGCTATATTCAAACGCATAACTTCCAATGGTTGTTACACTTTCGGGGATAGTAACGTAGTGAAGATCCCAACAATAAGAGAAGGCTCTATCACCGATACTTATTAAGCCATCGGGCAAGCTAATGCTTTCGAGCGAATGACAATCTTCAAATGCCCCGGCACCAATGTATTTGGTTGATGGATTCACTTCACAAGAAGTAATGCTCTTGTTGATAGCACCAACCAAGAATAAGTAAGGATTACTTTCACTACCAATATAACAAGCATTATCGTACTGATTATACTCAAAGGAGGTACAACCTGCAAATGCATTAGAATCAATGCTTGTTATACTATCCGGAATAAATACGTTGGTCAACAAAGAACCGCGGAAAGCATGGTCGCCAATACCTGTTACACCGTCGGGAATAGTAAAGGTTGTATCGGTCTTGCCAATTGCGTAGAATAGCAATTTCTTGCCATCCTTGGTGTAAAGGTTGCCGTCTATCGACTTGTAAGTAATGTTATTTTGGGAAACCGTTATATTGGTAATTGCTGTGCACCCCTCAAAGGATGTTTCATCAAAGTTTCTAAGTCCACTACCTATAGTAACGCTTGCAAGCGAGGTACAGCCTGCGAATGCACGATAGCCAATTTCCGTTACACTATCGGGGAGTGTGATGCTTGTAAGCGAGGTACAGTTTTCGAACGCATAATAGCTAATACTTGTTACACTACCGGGAATTGTGATGCTTGTAAGCGAAGTACAACCTTCGAACGCACCGTATCCAATACTCGTTACACTATCGGGAATTGTGATGCTTGTAAGCGAAGTGCAATTATAGAATGCATAATCACCAATGCTCATTATACTATCGGGAATGTCGATACTTGTAAGAGAGGTACAGCCTGCGAATGCACGATAGCCAATTTCCGTTACACTATCGGGGAGTGTGATGCTTGTAAGAGACGGGCAATCGCTAACATATATACTTGTCACACCATTAGGAATGTCGATGCTTGTAAGCGACGAGCAGCCGCTAAGATATATGCTTGTCACACCATTAGGAATGTCGATACTTGCAAGCGACGAGCAATAGCTAACATCTACACTTGCAATACCATTAGGAATTACAAGGCTTTCAAGCGACGTACAATAATAGAATGCATTACTACCAATGCTTGTTAAACTATCGGAAAGATCTATGATTGTAATCGAAGTGCAATTATAAAATGCATAATCACCTATGGTTGTTACACTATCGGGAATGTCGATACTTGTAAGAGAGGTACAGCCTGCGAATGCATAATCGCTAATACTTGTTACACCCCGGGGGATATAACAATATTCGATGCTCTTGTCTGTCACACAAATTAACATTGTACAATCTGTGGTATACAAGCATCCTTCCATTACAAAATACGAAGGATTGTTTTCATCAACAATTATTTCAGCAAGATTATAACATTCGCCAAACACACTATTACCAATACTTGTAACACTTTCGGGAATGTGGATGCTTGAAATTGAGGTTCCGTAGAATGCTCTATCACCGATAGTTGTTACACCGTCGGGAATTGTGACACTATCAATATTGGTTCTGAAGAATGCTCCGTCGCCGATAATTGTTACACTATCGGGAATTTGTATCTCGTAAACCCAATGATATGCCTCAAAGGCATTTTCGGCAATTTGGGTTATCGGCTTTCCATCAACTTCTCCGGGAATAGCCATCATATAGGGATGATCCCAATGTCCACCCCACTCTTGATACTCAAAGAATTCGTCAGAATCCATTCCTCTTACGGCATAGGTACCATCATCAAGAAGAATGAACCTGAAATAATCAAGCGACGTAGGTTTAATATTACCGCAACGTGTACATTCATAATAATCGTATTCACAACCTAACGCATCAAAATGCTCTGTAAATGAATCACCGCAAGTATTGCATACGTGTGTTATAAAACCGGGCTCGGTGCAGGTGGGATCCTGTCCCATTGCTTGATAAGTATCATGCCAGGTTGCGTAGAGAATATTCGATTCAAGAATATCTCCGCTACGCAGGCAATATTTACACTCTAAGCCGTCTGTCTCACATGTTGGAGGCTCTACGGTCTCCCATTCACCCTCGATATGTCCAATTCCCTCAACGATAATCTGCTCGTCACAAGCAGTACATACGTTAGTTATAGTATCGAGGCATCCGCTCTGCTGACAGCCCGAGGGGTCAGAATATGTGTATTCCTCCCATGTGTGGTCGATCTTCTCTATAATTACCTCAGAGCAAATCGTACAACAGACATCAGAAACACAGTTAGCAAAGGAAGCGATATTGCTCTCGGTAACTGTAACAAGCTCTTGCTTTTCCACCGGAATTATCGGCTTCGTCGTGGGGAAGATTCTTACGTATGCACAATCGCTACCGCGACTAACACTGCTGTCCTTAGAATAAGTAATGGTAACGGTATCGCCCACCGACATAGGGATCTCTAAAGATACATAGGATGTATTCGATGTTCCGGAAGCAGTTACCAGAGAAGTTGAATTGTACTTTATTATAAGCCTGTCGCAACCCGACTCTGATGAAACCAAATATTCAAGCTGAAGTGTAAATGCATGAATCGCATTAATAGTAAAGGTTGAACTTGAGCTGTGTGCCTTATTTGTAGACACCATACTATATCCGGCTTTAGAGTCGCTTTCATAGTTGGAAACGGTAAAGGGATATGCTGAAAAATTATTAGCTGTGTAAACTTGAGTTGGCTCTTCAACGATCACCGTCTGATATGCCTTATGTCCAAGAGGAGAAAACACCTCGGGCTCAACAATTACGATGCCGCAGATGGAGCAATGACTGCCTCCACTATAACCGGGCTCGGTACAGGTTCTCTTAATCTCTTCCTCAAACACCTCGTTATGTCCGTGTGCAGTAACAACCGTCTGCATAACAAGAATATCTCCGCAGGTGGAGCAATGCTTACCTTCGGTAAGACCGCTTTCTGTACAGGTGGGCTGAACGGCTGCATCAATAACCTCGGTGTGTCCCTTTGCGGAAATGGTACTCTGTGCAACAAGAACCTCATCACATACAGAGCAATGCTTTCCCTCAGTCTTGCCATCAGTAGTACAGGTTGCAGAAACAGATACATCAATTACCTCGGTGTGTCCCTTAGCAGCGATAACAACCTGCTCTACAAGGGTTATCTCGCACTTTGTACAAATCCTACCTTCGGTAAGACCGGACTCAGTACAGGTTGCAACCTTGGCAGAAATAATCGTAACGTTTTTATGAGCACACTCTGCAACACGGATAAAGCCACATACGTTACAGCTTTCATCATATTTATCGTCATATGTATGTTCGATTTTAGGGGTTTCGGTCTGTGAGATAAGAACAGCGTTACAAACTGCGCAATGCTTTCCCTCTGTAAGACCCGTCTTTGTACAGGTAGCAGAAACTGCCTTATCAATAACCTCGGTGTGACCTTTTGCAGCCACCACATTCTGTGCTACAAGAGTTGTATTACATACAGAGCAATGCTTGCCCTGGGTAAGACCGGTGGTGGTACAGGTGGGATCAACTGCTGCATCAATAACCTCGGTGTGACCTTTTGCAGCCACCACATTCTGTGCTACAAGAGTTGTATTACATACAGAGCAATGCTTTCCCTGGGTAAGACCGGTGGTAGTACAGGTGGGATCAACTGCTGCATCAATAACCTCGGTGTGGCCTTTTGCTGCTACAACAGTCTGTGCAACAAGGATAGTGTCACAAACAGAGCAATATTTACCTTCGGTAAGACCTGTATTTGTACAGGTAGGAGCAACGGCATCACGAATAGACTCGGTATGACCGTTAGCCTCAACTGTAGTCTGTGCAACAAGAGTTGTATTACATACAGAGCAGTGCTTTCCTTCGGTCTTACCCGCGGTAGTACAGGTAGCCGAAACCGCTACGTCAATTACCTCGGTGTGACCCTTTGACGCTACAACAGTCTGTGTAATAAGAATTTCATTACAAACCGAGCAATGCTTTCCTTCTGTAAGACCTGTTTCGGTACAGGTGGCTGCAATGGTCTTGTCGATAACCTCGGTATGCCCCTTTGCAGCAACTACACTCTGCTCTACAAGAATTTCCTCGCACTTTGTACAAATCTTACCTTCGGTAAGACCGGACTCGGTACAGGTTGCAACCTTGGCAGAAATAATCGTAACGTTTTTATGAGCACACTCTGCAACACGGATAAAGCCGCACACGTTACAGGATTCGTCATACTGATCATCATACACATGGGCTGCCTTGGGTGTTTCAATCCGGGAAATAAGAACTATACCACATACACTGCAATGCTTACCCTCTGTAAGACCTGTCTTAGTACAGGTGGCATCAACTGCCGGATCGATTACATCGGTGTGACCCTTTGCAGCAATAACATGTTGTGCAACAAGAGTAAAGTTACAAACCGAGCAATGCTTTCCCTCGGTAAGACCCGATTCGGTACAGGTAGCAGAAACTGCCACATCGAGCACCTCGGTGTGACCAAGCGCAACAACAACCGTCTGCGCTACAATAGTCTGCTTACAAACCGAGCAATGCTTTCCTTCTGTAAGGCCGGTTGCAATGCAGGTGGGAGCTACTGCTCTGTCAATTACCTCGTTATGTCCCTTCGCGTCGATAACTGTCTGTGCTACGATAGTCCGCTTACAGATAACACAATGCTTTCCTTCTGTAAGACCGGTTGCAATGCAGGTAGCACTAACAGCCGCATCTATTTCCTCAATATGGCCCTTTGCAGGAACTGCTGTCTGAGCAAGAAGGATTTCACCACACTTTGCACACACCTCACCCCTTGTAATACCCGAGTCGGTACAAGTGGCATCCTTGGCAGGAAGAATGGTTATTTCAAGATGAGCACAATCGGCATCACGAATATAACCACACTTATTACAGCCTTCGTCATATTTGTTGTCATATGTATGGGCGATTTTGGGTGTTTCGGTTTGTTTTACAAGAACCTCACTACAAGTCGAGCAATGCTTTCCCTCGGTAAGGCCTGTTTCGGTACAGGTTGCAGAAACAGCCGCATCAACAACCTCGGTGTGACCGAGAGCATCTACAACGGTCTGCTTGGAGATAATCTCATTACAAACATAGCAATGCTTTCCTTCACTTAAACCGCCTTCGGTACAGGTAGCATCTACACCGGCATCAATTACCTCTGTGTGACCCTTTGCGGGAATCGTGGTCTGTGCAAGAATAGTCGCTTTACAAACCGAACAATGCTTTCCCTCGGTAAGACCTGCTTTGGTACAGGTTGCGGAAACAGCTGCATCAATCAACTCGGTGTGACCAAGGGCAGAAATAGTCTGGGTTTGCACCTCACCACAGTCGCAATAGCGCCTATTCATGCCTTCCTCGGTACAGGTGGGATTCTTGCCTATTTCCCACTCGCCAAAGCTGTGGGTATGAGTCAGATCCTTGTCTCCGCAAGAAACAAGGAGGCAGACAAAAATAAACGTTAATACGATAAGACAAACTCGTTTTTTCATTGTCCTTCTCCTAAATAAATATTTTATAGACAAATTATAGCACAAAGCATCATGATTGTCAAGCAAAACAAGGCAACTATCCTTTACTTCTCTTGCCACTATATGCTGATATGTTAAGTATTTTTTACTTACGCTATTGATTGCCATAATTATATCGGCTTTTGAATAAAGAAAAAGACTTCAGAAGCAAATTTAATCTGAAATCTTTTTCTTTGAAATGCAATTATTTAAAACTATTGTCATCAAATTCTCTACCAAAAAGAATTATATAATGATCATCAATATTATTGAAATAACAGATGCGAATGCCGTACTGAAGAAATTGACGGCACTATTGTCTACCCATTCAAAGCCCGAGATTCTTGTAGCTTTTTCGTTGCAATGAACTTTTTCTTCCGTATATTGGCCACAAACAACACAGTGATATTTGCCTTGGAGCAATGATCCCAGGAGACTGTCAAAAATTGATCCTAAAAATCCCGAGACGGATATGATAACAACCTCTAAAAATCCAATCTCTGAAGATAACGCCGAAACAGCGGAAATAATTAACGACGAAAGTAATGCAGTTAAAGTTCCAAGCACAGACATACCGCCGCTTGTACCGCAGGAAACTTCTTTAATTTTGAAGATATCAAAGGTTCTTTTGGAATGAGAGCCGATGCCGGATGATGCCGTATCTGCTAATGCCTCGGCAAACACGGAAGCAAAAGCTACGAAGAAAATAGGAGAATGACAAACTAAATACAGTACTGCAAAGACGATTCCTAACGAGCCGTTTGCCAACACCTGGATTGCGTTTCTCGGCTTTGCCGACTTATCTACACACTTTTTTAGATTGTCTGCAACAAGGCTACCTCCGAAAAAGCACATCAATATAATAAATCCCATATTTCCCAATGCCACGGATGCTGCTATGTCAAGTACCAAGGCAACTATTATTCCCCATCTTGTCAGGGCTTGCTTTGTATGAACGAATACTACTATGGGAAGAGTCAGGAGTATGGGAAAAATGTAATATAATATAATTGTAGGGTAATAAATAAAAAAATAGGATAAGAAGGATGCACCCACCGTAACGGTAATGTTGTCAATGCCGTTTTTCGCAAAAAGCTCAAGCTCTGTGGCAAAAAACGCTATTAAAATAACGTATATAGGATTAATATCTATCTTGTATATCGCAGAAAATATTAAAATAGAAGCAACACTCAAGACAAAACAGGATAATGAACCGAATAAAGTTTTGTTTCCGTAAAACTTGAAATTATGCTTTTTAATATGTCCAAAAATTCCCGCAAACCCATCGCCTATTGAAGTACATAAGACACCTATGCCAAAGGGCATCATCATTTGCGGGAATAGCAAAGCAACCACAGACATCAAGGTCATAGCTATGCAATAATATATAGTGCCGCATGAGTTATCCTCATTTGATAATATACTAGGCAAAAGGCGCGTTATATGTAATACGGTAATAATCAATGTAAAAACAAGGCAGATTATCAAAAAGTGTATACCGGAACCAAAATATCGGCTCAATATCACCCATTCAAATCCTACCAGGATATGAGTTATTTTTCTTGTATAAACAGACTTGACACCGAGGCTGTGGGCAAGGGCAGAAGCCAGTATACAAAGCATTCCGTATAATAAGCTGAATAAATATCCTTTAAGTATCATACTCTGCTCCAAAAGGTTGATTTTAATGGATAAAAGCAAAAAACGCAGCATATCTGCATGATATCATGAAGTATCACGCGGCGCTGCGCTTTTTGCTATTATCAGATTTCCTCTGACTCCTGCTTATTTCTGTATTCCTCATCCTCAGAATCGAGGTTGACATTTTCTTTGCCCGGAATAACGATGCCGCGAGTCATAGCACGGAGATTTTCTTCATCCTTTTTATTTTGGATCTGCTGTTTCACTTCATTAGCTGCTCTAAGATCCAACGCAATCTCATCAGAAATTGTTCCGTCGATCAACGTAAGGAATTTATCAAAAATATCCGGATAAACGAATACCTTTTCCGCGGTTTCAAATTTAACGGTGAAATATTTTCCCGAGGTTGCAACCACAACACCTTCACCAAAGGCCTTGTGTCTAACCTGAAGATTTTCTAATATCATAACGCCCTCCGATTTTTTATTATTCCGCAAAACGTAATATATTATTATATATATTTCGATTTCCGTTTTTTGTTATTTTAATACAAAGCAGGCGTAATTATAGCAGATAATTATGTCTAAAGTATGAACAAAACATAGTTTTTGAAATTATTTTTCAAAATTAATATTTTTTTTACTAAATGTATGAAAAAAGCACACATTTATACTGAGAAAATCATCAGAGATGTCCCTTAGCTAACAGTGTTAAGTTGAGTTGTAAATGTTGGACTTTTTGGCTTGAGTTTTCGATCTTTTGGAGATTTCATTGAATTATTGTAACTGTTTTGCAAATCTTTATTCTCAAACTTGCCTTTTTAGTACACATATCTTATTCTTCTATAAAGGAGAATATCTGATTCCAGAAAGTCATATCCTGTTCAGTCGCCTGCCAAAAGTCATACTTTGCGATAAGAGCGGCTTTTTGCTCGGGAGTTTTGAGCTTATGCTTTTTTTGTAGGGCGCGCTTTTCAGCAAAGAAAGCATCCTTGTGCACAACCGCTGCGCGAGTAAAGTTGGGATTATGACCTCTGTCATTCACAGTGATGAAGCGGATACCGGGAGTATTTTTCAGGGCTTCTATTAAGGTGCTGTGATGATCCTTCGCTGTTACGATAGGATCATCGGTAGAATGACAAATCAAAGCCTTTGCACCGCTTTCCTTCAAGACGTCTGCCGCATTATGGGTTGCATATCCCGGGTTGAGGCTTTCTTCAAAATCAATTATAGCCTTGCGGGATGATTTGAAAATGTTGGGGAGCATGTGATTCATTGCCGCCTCAAGAGATGAAAGGCCTGCAATGGGAACTATTTTCTTTACTTCAGGATGGAAGGCGGTAACGATCTTAGTGGAAAATCCCCCCCAACTATGACCAATAACAATAACTTCTCTTCCCTCGTAATACTTGGTTTCCTTAATGGCATTTAATGCCATATCAAGGTCATGAATAGAACCCGAGAGGCCACGTATCGCCGATCCCTCGGAGTTAGCAGTGCCCTCATGATCATAAGAATAAACGAGATAACCTGCTTTGCAAAGAGTTTCAATCTCGCGCATATAAGGTCTATGACCTGTACCCATTCCGTGGTCGAACACTATAAGCTTATCTGATTTAGGATTATCGTAGTAGTAAAATCCGCCGACAAGCTTTGCTCCCGTATCGGAAATGAAGGAAAACGGATCTTTTTTCAGTCCATCAAAATCTGTATAATCAAAAAGAAATATGCTTCCATCGCTATCAAGACGATTGATGAGCATTTTTTTATAAATAGCGACCACAAGTTTATCGAATATCATATTTTTTAATCCTTTCTGCGCTCTGCTAAAAGATCCTTATACTCGTGATAAAATTCCTCGTATCTGCCCTCATCAAGAGCATCGCGAATCTTTTGCATAAGGTCATTATAGAAATAAAGGTTATGGAGAACCGCCAGACGCATACCCAAAGCCTCACGCGCCTTAAAGAGATGGCGAATGTAAGAACGGGAATACTCGCGACAGGCAGGACAATTACATTCCTCAGCGATGGGGCGAGGGTCCTCAGCATACTTTTCATTAAGAAGGTTGATCTTTCCCTTCCAGGTAAAGAGATTTCCGTGCCTTGCATTACGGCTGGGCATTACACAATCAAAGAAATCTACTCCGCGATATACAGCCTCAACGATATTCTGAGGAGTACCTACACCCATAAGATACCTGGGCTTGTCGGTAGGCATATAAGGCTCAACCGTTTCTATAACGTGATACATTACGTCAGCGCTTTCACCAACTGCCAGGCCTCCAATCGCATATCCGTCACAGTTTATCTCGCGGATTGCCTTCATATTTTCAATACGAAGATCATCGTAAGTACCTCCCTGGTTGATACCAAAGAGAAGCTGATTTTTATTTACCGTACCTTCCTCAGCATTGAGTCTGTCCATTTCATCACGGCAACGCTTAAGCCAACGAATAGTACGCTCGTGAGATGCTTTTACATAATTGTAGGGAGAAGGGTTTTCAACGCATTCATCGAATGCCATAGCAATGGTTGATCCAAGGTGAGACTGAATTCTCATAGATTCCTCAGGGCCCATAAAAATGCGTTTTCCATCCATATGAGAGCTGAAGGTTACGCCTTCCTCTGTAATTTTACGGAGTTTGGCTAAAGAGAATACCTGGAATCCTCCGGAATCTGTAAGCACGGGACGAGACCAGTTAAAGAACTTGTGTAAGCCGCCCATACGGTAGATAAGATCATCTCCGGGTCTTATATGAAGGTGATATGTGTTAGAAAGCTCTACCTGGCAGTTTACTTCCTCCAAATCTCTGGTGGATATGCCTCCCTTGATAGCGGCAGACGTTCCTACATTCATAAATACGGGGGTCTCTATAGTTCCGTGTACAGTCTCAAATCTACCGCGGCGAGCCTTTCCCTCTTGTTTTAGTAAAGTGAATTTTGCCATTTGTAATTAGCCTTTCGTGCTGTTATTTAATTCTGTTAAATTGACGGTCAAGCTCCGACTTTGTCAGCTTGAATGCAATGGGCCTGCCATGAGGGCAAACGATAACATCGGGTAGGGCAAGCACTCTGCCTACGAGCCAATCGATAATCGAGGCATCATAGGACCTGCCTCCCTTGATTGCCGCCTTGCAAGCTATCTGATAAAGAGCTTTTTCACGGCGAAGCTTTTCCGTAAGCTCGGGATTTCCCTTGCCTTTCAGAATATCGTCAAGCATCTCTGTGAAGAGAGCTTCTGCATTCTGAACGCTGATAGCATCGGGGATCGCAAGGATATTCACATGGCCTGCGCCAAGCTCATACTCGAATCCAATTGCCTCAAGCTCTGAACGATATTCATCTGCCGCGGAGCATTCATCGGACGCAAGAATTACGGTTACAGGAAGAAGGAGCGTTTGCGATGCCACCCTGCCATCTCGCTCTCTGCCTTGCTTTAAGTCTTCAAAAATTATTCTTTCGTGTGCAGCATGCTTATCAATAACCAAAAGCGCACCGTCATATTCTACCATAACGTAGCAATCAAACGCCTCGCCAATAATGCGATATTCTGAGCTGTCGACGCGTTTTTCCGCTATAGGCTCTACTACTGCATCCGGTTCTTTTTCCTTTGGTTCGTATACGACTTTGGACGATGCTTCACTATAGGTTTTGAGAATATCAAGAGACTGCTTCGGAGATATTTCCTCGGAGCTTCTATTAAGATTTTCGGCAACGCCGCTGGCAACCTTGACCGGTTTATCCGGGTTTATGCCGTATTTTGAAAGATCGATTCTATTACCGACATGTTCGGGTACATGGCGTGTATGCGCAAAGTGTGTCTGGGATTTGATTTCAGACGTTGAAATCTTTATCTGATCGCCCTTCGTATCTGCGCCAATAGGAATAAATGCGCCAAGGGGATTTTTATCTGTTTTTGGTGTTTTGCCGAGTTGCATTTCGGGACGATATTCATAGTTTTCAATAGCCGTCTTTACTGTATAATAAACCGCTTCAAATACCGGCTGCTCGTTAGCAAATTTCACCTCAAGCTTAGCAGGATGAACGTTTACGTCTACAGTTGTGGGATTCATCTCAAGGAAAAGAACGCAAACCGGAAATGCTTCGGGAGCAATGTATGAGGTATATGCTTTTTCAATAGCCGCCATTGCGGTCAGGCTCTTTACATATCTTCCGTTTATAAATACGTTTTGTAGGTTGCGGTTTTTTCTTGTATTATCGCTTCTGCCGATATAACCTGTAACTGTTATTCCGTTGGCAACGCCATCAGCCTTTATAAGCTTTGATGAAAATTCCTTGCCGAAAATCGCATATATCGTGTCAAGTAATACGCCGTTTCCCGGGGTTCTGAATCTTTCCTCTCCATCTATGAGCAGTTGAATTGATATATCGGGGCGAGAAAGCGCCACCTTTTCTACCAAAGCGGCTACATTTAATGCCTCGGTCGAGTCTTTTTTGAGGAATTTGCGTCTGGCAGGCACGTTATAGAAAAGATTTTCCACCACAACGGTAGTGCCGTCTGCCGCACCTACCTCGGATATATCCATTACCTTTCCGCCCTCGCTCGTAAGCATAGAAGCAACAGGCGCATCCTTGGTCTTGGTGATGATCGTCACCATTGAAACCGAAGAAATAGCGGCCAGAGCCTCACCGCGGAATCCAAGAGTCATTATTCCCTCAAGATCCTCTTTGTTTCTGATCTTGCTCGTGGCATGGCGCTTGAGTGCTACAGGGATATCTTCCTTCTCCATTCCGCATCCGTTGTCCGACACGCGAATAAGCGCTACTCCGCCTCTTTTTATTTCGGCAACTATCTCGGTTGCTCCGGAGTCTATGGAGTTTTCTATAAGCTCCTTCATTACCGAGGACGGTCTTTCAACAACCTCTCCCGCGGCAATAAGGTTAGCTATTTCAAAATCAAGTACGTTGATTTTTCCCATTGTTTCTCCTCTCTCTTAATCCTTGAGTATTGCTTTCAACTCAAAGAGAAGATTCATCGCCTCAATAGGCGTTAAGGTGTTCAAGTCTATAGCGCGAAGCTTGTCCGCTACCTCGGAATCCTTTGATGCCGCAACACTGGAGAAAATATCGAACACCGGCTCCTCGTTTTTCTTGATAACCACCGTCTTCGCTGTTCCGGATTCAATATCAGAAAGAATCTCCTTGGCGCGCTTTACTACCTCACCGGGAACACCGGCAAGCTTTGCAACCTCGATACCGTAGGAATCATCAGTTCCTCCGCGTACTATCTTGCGAAGGAAGGTTATTGAATCGCCGCGTTTTTTGGCGGCTATGTTGTAGTTTACGATACCTGGGAACTTGTCCTCCATATCGATAAGCTCGTGATAATGGGTTGCAAACAGTGTTTTTGCGCCGATCTTCTTAGAATAGGTGTATTCCACAACTGCGCGTGCGATTGACATACCGTCAAAGGTGCTGGTGCCGCGGCCAACCTCATCATATATGATCAATGATCGCTTGGTTGCATTTTTTAGAATAGCAGCCACCTCGTTCATCTCAAGCATAAAGGTAGATTGGCCGGATGCCAGATCGTCTGATGCACCAACCCTGGTAAAGATCTTATCTACAATACCGATCTTGGCGCTTCTTGCAGGAACAAAGGAGCCTATCTGTGCCATAAGGGTAATTATTGCGACCTGACGCATATAGGTGGACTTACCTGCCATATTAGGACCTGTAATTATCATAACCTTGTTGGAGGAAAGATCCAGTGTGGTATCATTGGGAACGAAGTAGCTATCGCGAACAAACTTCTCTACTATAGGATGGCGTCCGTCCTTGATAATAATGTCTGTCGAAAGATCAACATCAGGGCAACAATAAGAGTTCTTTTTTGCCACGTCCGCAAATGCGCGGTAAACGTCGATCTCGGAGATCAGCGATGCGGTCTTTCTGATTCTCTCGCCATTGTCTGCAATAAGCTGGCGAAGGCTCTGGAATATGTTATACTCTACCGTTACAAGTCTGTCACCAGCATTGAAAATCTCAGTTTCCATATTCTTAAGCTCTTCGGTTATGTATCGCTCACAGTTGGTGAGAGTCTGCTTCCTTATAAAACGATCGGGAACCTCGTTTACAAAGGATTTAGTCACCTCAATGAAATATCCGAAAACGCTGTTTTTGGAAACCTTAAGAGTTTTTATGCCCGTAGCCTCGCGCTCGCGTTCCTCAATGCTTCTCATAATGGTCTCACCGTTGGTGAGTATAGATCTGTAATAATCTACGTCGGCGTCGTAACCATCCTTGATTATTCCACCCTCACGAACCTGGAAAGGAGGATTATCATCAATAGCGCGGTCAAGAAGCTCGGATATATCGTCTAAGGTATCAAGGTTCTTTACTATATTATTGAATGCGTTACCGCCAAAAGATGATATTATGGATTTAATCTCGGGCAGAACAAGAATACTGTTGCATATCGCGCGCAAATCCTTGGCGTTTGCAGAGCCGTAAATCGCTCTTGCCACAAGTCTTTCAAGGTCGAGAACACTCGACAGAAGCTCGGCAAGCTCGTCTGCCGCTCGCTGATTTTTCATTATTTCTGCTACAGCATTCTGTCTGTTCCCTATAGCGACGGGATCGATAAGAGGACGGAGTATCCAGGATCTGAGAAGTCTTGCGCCCATAGACGTTTTGGTTTTATCAAGAACCCAAAGAAGCGATCCGCGCTTTTCCTTGTTGCGCATGGATTCTACAAGCTCAAGGTTTCTTCTGGTATTCAGGTCAAGCTCCAGGTATTCTTCCTTGGAATAAACTCTTATCTCCTTGGTATGAGCATTTGCGATTTTCTGAGTCTCCTCAATGTAGGATAAAACAACTCCCACGCACACGATAAGCTCGGGTGTATTAAGCTTACCCGCATCATCACCGAAGGCGCGATTAACATTATCTCTGCACTTTTCATACTCGTAAAGACGCTTTGCATTATCGGTTATGATCGTACCGAAGCGCTCCTTCATAAATGTAGATAATTCGGAATAATCGTCACCTGCCTTGTTGATTATCGCCTCGGCTGGCTGATATGCACCTATTTCGCTTTTCGCCCTGGACAGTCTGTCGTTACCAACAAGATTTGTAGCGGATATTTCTCCTGTGGAAACATCAACAAAGGCAAGTCCGATAGACTCCTTTGCCATGCATATTCCCACAAGGTAATTGTTCTGGGATTCATTCAGGATTGTGGAATCGGTAATAGTACCGGGAGTCACAACTCTTACGACTTCTCTCTTAACTAATCCTTCCGCAGCCTTAGGATCTTCCGTCTGTTCGCATATAGCCACCTTAAAGCCGCGCTCTGCGAGTCTTCCAAGATACAGATCCAGCTTATGATACGGAACACCGCACATAGCAGCTCTTTTTCCGTTTCCGCAATCTCTTGCTGTAAGAGTAAGCTCAAGCTCCCTGGACGCGGTCACAGCATCCTCGAAAAAGCACTCGTAAAAGTCGCCAAGACGGTAAAGAACGATATAATCCTCATACTCATCCTTTACATCGAGATATTGCTTCATCATAGGCGTGGCGGATTCAAGCTCTTTTCTGTTTTGTAGTATTTTTACATCTGTAACTGCCATTTTAGCTGTTACCTCCGTTTTTTGAATGAATTAATGGCATCCCTTGCATGTTGAGCAATCGTGGGTGCAATCGGAGGGGCGCTCTCCTGTAATGCAGAACTTGATCTCCGCATTTACATCGTTCATAAGAGCATTAACCTCTGCCTGTGCCTGTGTAAAAGCAACGTAAATGGCATTTTCGGTAATTTCCTCGGCCAGCTCATCAATTCTTGCATGAAGATCCGCAATAAGCTTTTCGTCTGCAGTCTCCTTTGAATATTCCTGAGTAAGAAGGATTCTGTCAGTTTCATATTCACTCATTTTGCTCTGAAGTTCCTGATTAGCTTCAAAAGCATCCTTAGCCTCTGCAAGCTTTTTCATTTCAGCGCTTTTTGCAATTTCAAGCCCAAGCATATGAGCAAGTTCAATTATTTTAGTCATTTTGTTATCCTCTTATTATATGATTTCGCCTATCAGATCGAAGGCGTTTGCCTTATTTATTTTTACATTTACAAGCTCGCCTATACATTCTCTTTCAGAAGTAAAATGGACGAGCTTACCGCCGAGCGAGCGGCCGTTATATATTTTTTTGCCCATTCTTAAATCGCAGGAATCCACGAGAACACGAATTACTTCGTTTTCATAAGGAAGGTTGCGTTCAAGGGCAATTTTATCTTGTATTTCAAGCAGGAAATCAAGTCGCTTATGTCTTACAGACTTATCCACCTTATTCTCCATAGTCGCCGCGCGCGTTCCCTCGCGTTCGGAGTATATGAAAGCATATACGTTATCAAATCTAACCTTTTCAATAACCTCCAGAGTATCAAGGAAGTCCTCTTCGCTCTCGCCGGGGAATCCTACGATCACATCGGTGGAAAGGGCTATATTCGGAATAGCATCCTTTAAGGCAAAAGCTATCTTCAGATATTTTTCCTTGGTATAGGTTCTGTTCATGCTTTTCAGTACCGAATCGGATCCCGACTGAAGAGGCAGGTGGAAGAACGGAGCGATTTTTGGGGTATACTTCGCCATTACCGATATAAGCTCAGGCGAGGTATCCTTGGGGTGGCTTGTCATAAATCTGATTATGAAGTCACCTTCTATTTCAGCTATTCTCTCAAGAAGCTCGGGAAAGGTCATATCGGATTTATAAGAATTTACATTCTGACCAAGAAGAGTTATTTCTTTTATTCCCGATTCCACAAGCTCACGGCACTCTCTTATAACGTCGGCGCTGCATCTGCTCCTCTCCCTGCCTCTTACATAGGGAACTATGCAATAAGTACAGAAGTTGTTACATCCGTACATTATTGATACCCAAGCTTTATATGGAGAAATTCGGTGAACCGGTATATCCTCTACGATATCCGGGATTTCGGTACCGTAAACGAATGACCGCTTTTTGTCGATATATGATTTATAAATAAGCTCGGGGATAAGCTCATATCTTCCCGGCTCAAGAGTAAAGCTTACGTAATGAAAATCCTTTTTAAGCTTATCAGCGATATGAGGTTCGTTTGCCATACATCCGCAGATGCCAAGTATGAAATCGGGATTTCTTCGCTTGTTTGCCTTGAATGAACCGAGAAGGGATAAAGCCTTCATTTCCGCATGCTCGCGGATAGCGCAGGTATTTACTATAACGATATCAGCATCAAGAGGATCGTCGCATCTTTTATACCCCATAGATAAAAGCATTCCCAATATGCGCTCACTGTCCGCTTCGTTCTGCTGACAGCCAAAGGTTACCACGTGAGCAAAAAGCTCCTTACCTGATAACTCTGTTTTCATTTTTTCTATATATGACAGAGCGTTTGTATCAACAAAATTCTTTATCATAGGATCATTTTCTCCACTAGCTTTGTTGGGGCGAGACCTGCGAGATCATAAAGATCGACAAGATGAGTCGGGGAAAGAAAATCGTCATCAATTGCGGCGATACGGTATTCTGTAGAAGAAAAATCAAAGCCGATTTTTCTTATATAGTTCATAGTCAGAACTGCTGCGCCGCCATTCTCAATTCCCTCCTCCACGTAGAGAATCCGCTTTGCCTTGCCGTTAAGCTTCATCAAAACGTTGGATATATGATCGTAAGGTTTTATTACTTCCGAAAGTACGATTCCGACAGACAAGCCTTTTTCGCGAATAAAATCAGCGGCCTTGATAACGTTATCAAGAATTCTTCCATAGGTTACAAAGACATATTCGGGAGGGGATGATATATCGAAGTCCACAGATGTGCCAAATCCTACAGGGCGGGCAATGCTGAAAAACTTCTCTCTCGCTATAGTACTTTCGCTTCCGGAATATCGTATGGCCAGAGGCGAATTTGCTTTTGCCGCTATCCCGGTTATGTTCTTTAAGGAGTCATAGGATGCGGGAGCGAAAATAGTTATACCGGGGATTCCCGAAAGATAGGAAACATCAAAAATACCGTGATGCGTAGCGCCATCGGATATCGCAAGCCCTACCCTGTCAACTATTATTCTGACGGGAAGATTCTGTAATGCAATATCATGTATAATATTATCGTAACCGCGCTGAAGGAATGTAGAATAGGTGGCAACAAAAGGCTTCATGCCCGATCTTGCCATGGCGGCGCTGAATGTCAGGGCATGTGCCTCTGCTATACCGGTATCAAAGTATCTCGATGGGAATTTTTCACCGAATCTATAAAATTCAGTGCCTTTCGCCATAGCAGGCGTGATTGCACAAATTGATTCATCATTCTCTGCAAGGGAGATAAGCTTGTTTACAAACATTGATGAAAAGCTATCCCCGCAGTTAGCCGACTGAACACTGTGGTATTCTCCGGGGTTGTTTTCTGCCTCTGTATATCCCTTGCCTTTTGTAGTTTTTGTGTGAACGATTACAGGTTTTCTCAATGTTTTTGCAGTTTTTAGCACATCTTCTAGCTTTTCTGTATCGTGTCCGTCAATAGGGCCTAAATATTCGAATCCAAGCTTTTCAAAATAGCTGGGAGAATAGATAAGACTCTTAACTTTATTCTTTATGCGACCAAATAGATTTATAACGGGCGCGCCAATCAAAGGAACCGATCTTGCTATTTCCTTTGCCGCGGCCTTAAACCGACGGTACTTACCTGAGGAGCGCTGAGCGGATATATAATCTGCAAAGAGGCCTCTATTTTTTGAAATAGCCATTCCATTTTCATTCAAAATGATAATCAGCGGAAGATCGGTGGTGACATTATTTAATGCCTCATGAACCATTCCGCCGGTAAACGCTCCGTCTCCGATAACACATACGGAAAAAGCATCGTTTCCCCGAAGCTTATCCGCAGTAGCGAGTCCTACGCAAGCGGAGATTGCGGTTGAGCTATGTCCTGTACCAAAGGCATCGTGCTCACTTTCGCGGATAGACGGAAATCCCGAGAGTCCTCCCGGCTTACGCAAGGTATCAAAAAGCTCTCTGCGACCTGTCAGAAGCTTATGAACGTAGGATTGATGCCCGACATCAAATACTATATGATCCTTCGGGGAATTGAAGACTCTATGAATTGCAAGTGTGATTTCAACGATACCAAGGTTTGACGCAAGGTGTCCTCCGTTTCTACTAGTGATATCCACTAAAAATTCACGGATCTCTGTGGCAAGCTTGTCCATATCGGACTTTGGAATCACCTTCAGATCCTCAGGAGAATTGATTTTATCTAAAATTTCGTATGGCATTTTATTTTATTCTCCTTTCTTGGATTTTGGCGAGATGCCCATAACCTTCACGTATGCGCGATAAAAGGCGGAATAATCCTGATAGCCAACGGCCTCGGATACCTCTTTTGCGCCCATTCCGGAATCTATATACTGCTTAGCCTTCATAATACGCTTTTGGTTTATGTACGCGTGGATTGATGTGCCACTGTAGCTCTTGAATACGCGGCAAAGATAAAACTTGCTGACGAAGAAGGTTTTTGCGATCTCATCAAGAGTGAGAAATTTATTATTTTCAAGCGATTTCGAGATAAAATCTGCTACTTGAGAGGCAAATTCATCTGAATGAGTGACCGATCTCTTATTGTGCGCAGTGGAAATCAGGATTAAAATCTGCTGCAGGGTTGCGGTAATATATGCTTCCCTTTCCTTCTCGGCAAGATTCTTGGCGAAGGTTATGCCGGAAAATATTCTTCGAAGCTCATTAACAGAAAAGTCCTTTATTATGGCGCATGAATTGTTTTGATCGAATACGGTTTTTACGAATTCCGCCAGATCCTCGGTTATATTGGCAGAGGAAAAGGATATATGGTATCTATCGAACAAAGTGCCCTCGCCCATACATATCTCATAATAGGTCAGGGGCTTCAGAAGGTAGATGGTTTCCTTCTCAAATGGCAAAAACGTGCCTTCTATTTTAAGTCCGCCGCTGCCCGAAACGAAGTAGATCAGCTCGTATCTGTGGGTGCATTTACTGCCGCGGTCAAGATTTGTGTAATTTCTTCTGTGGCGGCATTCCACCTTGGTAATGCTCTTGCTCTTCACGGATATTCCTCCTCTCTTTGTCAAATTCGCATATTTTTACTTATATATTCTATCACAAACGAGCAATTTTTGCAATAGGGTAATCGTAAATTTTATATAAATATATTACGATTTTACCTAAGTATCCGATATACATAAAAATCGAGACTACCTCAAACTTGAAGATAGTCTCAATAATCTATTAAATTATTTTAGAAAGTTCGTGTATATCATCTTTGGTGGTAGCAAATGAGGTTGCAAATCTTACCGCGCAACGATTTTCATCTATGCGCTCCCAGAAGCAGAATCTACATTTTTGACTTATCCTTTTCATTTCTTCATCTGTAAGAATAATAAACTGCTGATTGGTAGGCGAATCAATGAAAAATTCATATCCGCGCGACCTGAACAGTTCCTTCAGCTCCTCTGCTCTGTCAATTGCGTTTTTGCTTATATCAAAATAAAGATTATCAGTAAAGAGGGCTTCAAACTGAACACCTAAAAGTCTTCCCTTCGCAAGCATTGCGCCGTGCTGCTTGGTCTGGCTTCTGAAATAATTGGGCGTACAGCCCTGAGCAAATACGACGGCCTCTCCGCATAGCGCTCCCACCTTAGTACCGCCAATATAAAATACATGGCAAAGACGAGCGATATCAGGAAGAGTGAGGTCTGCTTCCCTGCTCATTAGTCCGTATCCAAGTCTTGCTCCGTCAAGGAAAAGCTTCATTCCGTACTCATCCGCAAGCGAGCGAAGAGATTCAAGCTCGGACTTGGTATACAAGGTTCCGTATTCCGTAGGATGAGAGATATAGATCATCCCCGGTCTTACCATCATTTCGTTATTTTCATCGCCGTAAAAGGTTTCAAGGTATCGTCTGGCAGTATTTGCAGAGAGCTTACCTGCCTCGCCCTCAAGCTCGATAACCTTGTGGCCTGTATATTCGATTGCTCCAACCTCGTGAAGGCTGATATGTCCTGTTGTTGGCGCAATAACTCCCTCGTAAGGCTTCAGCATAGTTGCAATAATGGTTTTATTTGCCTGTGTACCTCCGGTAATGAAGAAAACCTCGGAATCGGGAGAATTGCAGGCTTGCTTTATAAGATTTTCGGCATTTTTCGTGTGTACGTCATTGCCGTAGCCGGGAAGCATTTCATTGTTGGTCTTGATCAAAGCCTCAAGCACCTTTTCGTGTGCGCCGATTATGTAATCACTTTCAAATGAGAGCATCTTTTCTACCTCACAAAATTAATTTAGATACATTGTAGCATATTTTTGCTTGTTTGTCAATTTTTATTTAAGCTTTTGCTTTCCTTGATTTTATTGTGAAATGCAGCAAAATTAACTCGCGTATTTCAATATCTAAGACGGAAATTTCTGCTCTGCTTTTTCTTCGTGTTTACAAAATAAACGGTAAATTCAGCGACGGAAAATATTTTTATTAAAAATATATTTACAAAACGGCAAAATAGTGGTATAATAAATGTGCCAAACAAATCGAATATTAGAAACCAGGGGATATTTTGCCTATTTGGGCATATTATACCCTTTTTGCGCATACAATCAGGTTTATACGAATTTGGTAAAAATGCAAATTCCTCGGCTTGAGTTATGCGTAGGATTTTCACGTCCCCATTTCTTTTTTCGATTTGTTTGGTGACTATCGGAGTCTTGCGTTTTTGTGCGCCAGCTTCGGTTGGCGCACTTTTTGATTTTAAAAGGATTTTGATCAAAAAGGATATAAACCGAAAGATAAAGACAAAAAGAAAAAACAAAGGAGAAAAGCAATGAAAAAACGTGTTTTGAGCATTTTGCTCGCGATCTTAATGGTTGCATCTGTTTTCGCGCTTTCGGCGTGTGACTGGATAACTCCTGTTGATCCGCCAACAGATGAAAACGAAGAATCATACAGAGCAATCTATCAGCTTTACGTTGAATACGCG
>JAZTXP010000035.1:0-23218 GCA_045636465.1 Eubacteriales bacterium | reverse complement strand
AAAGGCCATCGGTATAATTCCGACAGCGGTAATAAGCTCGTTCTTTTCATCGGATATCTCAAGAACGGTATAATCGTTAGATTCATTACGGAATACTACGTTTTCAATTTTTCCCGAAAGCTTCACTTTCGCAAGATTATCTGCCACAAAATCACTCCTCTCTGTTTTTTCACAGAATGATTATATCATTTTTTCTCGCAGTTTGCAATAGTATATTAAAAATAAAGGCAAAGAAAATTTTAACGGTAAATTCTTTGCCTTAAATTTTATTCAGTTTGGTAAATAAGATCAGATGCACATCTGGCGAAGCTTGTCCGCAATATCGCACTCTTCCCACTTAACACCAAGGTCTTCTCTGCCCATATGTCCGTATGCAGAGAGCTGCTTGTAAATGGGTTTACGAAGTTCGAACTTCTTAATGATGGCAGCGGGACGAAGGTCTACGAGCTGATTTACTGCCGCGGAGATCTTCTCTTCGGATACTGTAGACGTACCAAAGGTATCGATCATCACAGAAACAGGACGAGCTACGCCGATAGCATATGCAATCTGAACCTCACATTTTTTTGCAAGACCTGCTTTAACAATATTCTTTGCAACGTATCTTGCCGCGTAGGAAGCGCTTCTGTCAACCTTTGTGGGATCCTTGCCGGAAAATGCTCCGCCGCCGTGACGGGAATAGCCGCCGTATGTATCAACGATGATCTTTCTTCCTGTAAGACCTGTATCGCCCTGAGGACCTCCGATAACGAATCTTCCGGTGGGGTTAACATAGATGTTTACCTTACCATCCATAAGCTCGGTGGGAATAACGGGAAGAATTACCTTATCGATAATATCCTTGCGGATAGTAGCAAGGTCAACCTCTGCGGAGTGCTGAGAAGAAACTACGATAGTA
Source organism: Eubacteriales bacterium (assembly GCA_045636465.1). GTDB lineage: Bacteria > Bacillota > Clostridia > Oscillospirales > CAG-272 > UBA1740. Next base: position 22,320 of record JAZTXP010000035.1, on the reverse strand, counting down.
TCAATTCTCTTGGGAAGACCGTCAACGTATTCAACTGTTACCTGAGTTTTACCATCGGGACGGAGATAAGAAAGCTTTCCGTTTTTACGAACCTCTGTAAGCTTGAGAGCAAGCTTGTGAGCGAGAGAGATTGGAAGAGGCATAAGTTCGGGAGTTTCATCGCAAGCATATCCAAACATAAGTCCCTGGTCGCCAGCGCCTGTATCAAGCTCGTCATAGGCATCATCTCCCTTTGCCTCAAGACATTTATCAACACCGAGAGCAATATCCTCGCTCTGCTCGTGAATAGAGCTGAGAACGGCGCAGGTATGAGCATCAAAGCCGTACTTGGCTCTGTCGTAACCGATTTCGGCAACCGTTTCTCTTACGATTTTCTGTATATCAACCTTTGCCTTAGTCGTGATCTCCCCCATAACGGTGATTATACCCGTAGTAGCAAAGGTCTCGCAGGCTACGCGGCTTTCGGGATCCTGCGCGATCATTTCATCAAGAATAGCATCCGAAATCTTATCGCAGATTTTATCAGGATGGCCTTCTGTTACCGATTCAGATGTAAAAAGAATCTTTTTCATTATACTGTTTCCTTTCGTTAGTATCAAGGGCAACAAAAAAAGGATTTGCAGCGCAAATCCCCGACAGAAGAAACCTCATCTCTCAGGAATTAGCACCTTATAATTAAACAGGTTGCCGGGCTTCATAGGGCCAGTCCCTCCGCCACTCTTGATAAGTTAATATTTAATTGCTAGTGTATTATAACACATAGTGTGGAAAAAATCAAGTGCTTTTAAAAACTTTTTTCAACAATTTTTGCGACAAGAAAAATCCGCCACAAATTTGCATTTATAGCGGATTTTTTAATGGTGTTTTATTGGTTTTTATTGTGAGTTTAATCAGAGTGCGCGCAAGAATGCAAGGTATTATTCGTACACGGTAGCCCCGTACTCGGTTAAGAATTCCTTGATATCCTCCTCTGTAACAGAGTCACTTACGGAGAAGGTATAATAATAATCAGTTCCCCACATATCCTCGCTGTAAAATGTAATATTGATAATGTCACTGTATTCATAGGCATCGGAAGAGACTATTGCCTTGAGTCCATCCGCAAATTCCTCAAAATTCATTGATTCATCGGGATACAGATCCAGATAACAGCTGTAATTTTCACCGTAGTAGCTGATGTTAATATTCGCATTCATATTGCCACTCTCAACTTCATCCAGCCTGGAAACAAAATCGGCCATTTCATTTTCTGCTATTGTTTTTCTTGCCTTTTCCACCTTTTCCACTGTTTTGGTCATATATCCAAACACAGGAGCGGAAACCGAATATTCTTTTCCCTTAATATAAACCGAGTAGTTTATTTCGCATACCGGAACTTCCGTATATACAGATGCGCGATATCGTTCAACACCGTGCTCCACGATCTCGGATTCCATAGTTTCAAGAACTCCGTCAAGCATATCGTAGTAGATGTAGACGCCGCCGTGATAGGTATATGGGTATCTTGCACCCTCGCCTACATTTTGCCAGATATCGTTATATTTTTCATTTGAAGCAAGAATCGTATCTACACGGTAATAATCATCTGACGACAAGTATACCGTGCGATAATGAACTCTTCCATTTGATTTGATCTTAACCGTAACCGCGCGCTTATCCGAGTCATCGTCACCGCCATTTTCCTTCAAAGCCCGGGCGATGATCTCGGCAATTTCTCTATCGCGAAGCTCGATACTCTCCGCTCTCTTTTCTACGTAATTCTGATAATCAAGATAATTGTAATCGTCGAAGATACCGCCTAAGAAGTCATCACCGCTCTCTGTAGAAGTAATAGATACGTATTCTATTTCATCTGCCGAGGGTGCGTATGATGCGAAAGATAAATCTGCGGAGCTCAGCCCAAGCGTAAGGCCTGCCGCTGTAATTAAGAGAACTATAAAGGCACCCAAACCTCCTCTGTTCTTTACTCCCTTGCTGATTCCGAATCTTTCAAAAATTACGAACACGACGATGGTCAAAGCGCCGAGAACTATTCCAAGGAAGCCCTCGTCAACAAAGTTGAAGAACGGAACTATGGCATAGATCATAGGAAGTGTAGCAAGAAGAATTGCGATAAAATGTCTGTGTATATGCTTCTCAAATTTGTGACTTATTGCCTCACTGCCTCTTCTTTTGAAAAGGAACAACGAAACAGCGAAGAGAATGATCGAAATAATCGCCGTATAAACGTAATTCCAAGGAGTTTCCTGAGCAAGGAACTCCCCCGTTAACAGCGCGTAATATACATTCGTGCTATTGTTGAACAGTGGAATGATCTTACCTTCTACAAGCATAGGGTTCCAATCTGCAAGTATGTCAAGAAAAGCATTCATAACAAGCCTCGGTATCAATGCAAGCGATGCGGCAGCCAAAATGCCCGAGCTAATAACACCTGTAACAGATATTCCGACGAGAGATATCGCCGAGCCAAACAAAGCCGCGATAATAACCGCCAAAAGCTCGAGGAAGAAATTAATCGGATCAATAACGTATAATTTGCCTATGCAGGGGATCGTTATAAGTATATATACAAGGATCGATCCGACCACGGTTGAAATGAATACGGTCAATACGGAGAGAGTCCCCGATATTGCCATTGCCTCTCTGTTAACGGGAATCGTTTCAAAAAAGTCGGACTCATTTCGCTTGTACAAATGAGAAAATGCGATGAAAATCAGCACAGGAACGAATATGGTTGCCACAGCGGTTGCATTTCCGACTATATCGAATAAAGACAGGATCTCCATTTCTACTCTACCGCCATCTTCCATATACGCAAAATAAGCGGTCAACATAACAAATGCATTAATAGCTGTGACTACCAAGGAGAAAACAAAGGTAAAAATAGAAAATCCCTTGATCCTCAATAGAGTATCGAGATAAAAACCTTTATGAAAAAGCTTATTTTTCATTTTTGCCACCTCCTATTACACCCTGTGATAAGGTATTAACGCCGTGTGACTCCAGCTTATAGGTAAACGCCTCCTCAAGGGTGAGAGGAAGTATCTCCATAAGAAGAGGATTTCTTGCGTTAAGCTCCCTGCAAATGTTTTCGCGGTTGCCCTTAACTATCATTTGTGCCACGCTTCCCTGCTTAGTGAAGCTGATAATATCAAGGCTCTTGAAGCTATCTCTATCAAAAGGCTCGCGAAAGGCAATTTGAATTTTAGTACCTACAGATTCAAGATCTCCGATCTCACTCTCGATTACGAGACCACCCTTATCAAGAACTGCAAGGGAATCACATACATCCTCAAGCTCCTTCAAGGAATGAGAAGAAATAATTACTGTTATTCCCCTTTCCTTCACCTCGTTTTTCAAGAGTCGCTTGATATATCCTCGCTTGAAGGGATCAAGACCGTCGAAGGTTTCATCAAAGAAAACATATTCAGCCTCAAGTGACAGAGCGAGAATGGTTGACGCCTGTCTTCTCATACCCTTTGAGAAGGTACTGAATCTTTGCTTTGTATCAAGACCGAGATTTGCCGCCAGCTCGGAAAGCTTTTTGCGATTCAGAGGGCGATCGTAAAGATTCTCGTATCTTTTCGCCATATCTTCTATAGACATATTCGGAGGAAGATAGAGATCGTCGGGAACAAAGGCTATACGCCTTTTTACCAACGAATTATCAAAAACAGCTTGTCCGTCATAGGTAACGCTTCCACCATTGGGCTTGTAAATACCCGACATAATGCGAAGAAGAGTTGACTTTCCGGCACCGTTTATACCCACAAGACCGTACACTGTTCCTGTAGGAATTTCAAAGTTGACCCTGTCAAGCGCTTTGAATTCACCGTAATATTTGGTTATTGAATCAATTTTTATCATACATGTTACCTCAATTATAAAGATAGCGCTTAATATTAAAGCTTGATATGCTTAGGCATACCGTTTTCATATTTTGGGAATATCTCGCCCTCGATAAGAGGTAAAAGATATCTTATACATTCGTCATTGATTCCGTTACCCTCATCGTTTATGAAGCTTCGAGGAACTCGGCGAACTGCATTTGCTATACCTGAAATATCAGCGCTACCAAAATAAGATTTATATTCTGCTGTTTTTTTTCTGTTGATTATTATCATTTTTGCAGTTTCGCCCTTAATCGCGCAGCTGACCGCATATCGTCCGACGCCTACGGATTCGTTTATATCACGTAAGGATGCAATATGAGCCGCGCATCTCTGAGGAAGGTTCAGTTCAATAGACCTTACCTTGCATCCAATACGAGTCTTTATGAGATTTTCAAGCACCTTGCCTGCTCCCGACAGAGCCTTGTGACCGAATGCGTCTACGGCTGCGGCGCTTGCTCCCACGTATTCTCCGTTTTCAAGGCGTATACCCTCGGATACGGCAACCAAAACGGCAGGATGGGCATCCATTTTTTGGCTTACATCCAGAATGAACCTTTCCGGATCAAATGCAACCTCCGGAAGATAAACGAGATCGGGGCCGTCACCGCAAAGTCCGGGAAGTGCGGCAGAAGCGGTAAGCCATCCCGCATCTCTGCCCATGATCTCGACTATCGTAACCGCCTTAACTGTATAAACGTTTACATCACGGCGAATCTCCTTCATAGTCGTAGCTACAAATTTTGCAGCCGAGCCGAATCCCGGAGTGTGATCGGTAGCGGCGAGGTCATTATCTACAGTTTTAGGAACGCCTATAATCCGCATTTCATAGTCATGCTCTGCCATAAATTGCGACAGCTTCAAAACAGTGTCCATAGAATCGTTTCCGCCTATGTAAAAGAAATATCTGATATCATATTTCTTGAAAAGCGCAAGAAGGCGCTCATAGGTTTCAGAGTCAGACTCCACGGATTTCAGTTTTTTTCTGCAAGAGCCAAGTGCCGCAGCGGGAGTAAGTTCAAGACACGAGAGACTTTCTTCATCTGCGCACACCGATGAAATATCAACAATACGCTCCTCGAGGAATCCCTCAATTCCGTTTCTCATGCCATATATCTTTGTTATTACGTCCTTGTGCTCAAGAGCGCCTCTGATAACACCCGACAGCGTTGCATTAATGGCGGAGGTAGGTCCGCCCGACTGGCCGACTATTGCATTTCCTTTTAATATATTCATAGTTTTTCCTCCTAGCTTTTTCTCAATTATACTACTAATTTTTTAGATTGTCAAGTAGGGAGAGATTTAAGTTCGAAAGTGCCGAGCGAAGATATCTATCTTTTTCAAATCTATAGTCAAGAAAATAAGCATGCTCGGATATATCAATCGCTATCCTGGGAAGAGATCTCATTCTTTTTACATCGTTACTGTGAACGATCCTTATCTCCCCGTTATCTTCTAAAAATACAAAAACGAATCCCGATTCTTTTTTTGATGCGATCAAATATATCTCGTAAAGAAATCCCTCTGATGAGGAATAGCGTTTTTTTATGGTATCGGGAACTAAGCCAGCCTGACCAAAAGAACTAAAATACAGATCATGAGCAAGATATTCTCGCAAATTATGTAAAATATCCGATTTAACAGATGCGGATAGCCGCATCCTCTCAATATCAAAAATACTTTTTTCTTTAATTTCGGGGAAGCTCTTCTCAAATATCGAATGCCTTAGCCTCAGTGTTTTCATATATTCCTTGTGAATCAATATATTATCCTCGGTTAAAAATGCTCTCATTGGATCCATAAAATATTCTCCTAATTATTTTTAACAAATATATGATACCAAGGGAATAAAAATACTATTTCTATTATTATAAATATGAAAGCTCCCGTAATAGCATTTGGCAAAACGGGAGTTTGCTGGTTATATTACTTCGTTAGTTGCTCTTCGGTAAAGGTGTAGTGTGTATTGCAAAAATGACAGATAGCTGTAAGCTCGCGGGGCTTTCCTTCGTCCTCCTGCTCGTCAAGCATTGATAAAATTTCCTTTTTACCGAGACACTTGATCTTCTTCTCCATACGTTTTCTGGAACAATCACACTTATAGGCCACTTCAAGAGTATCAAAAACATCAAAAGGAATATCACGCATTGCTATTTCGGCAATTTCCTCGTTGGTCTTTCCCTGCTCAAAATAGCGAGAGATATTCACAAGATCCTGGGCATTTCTTTCGATGAGATCCACAGTTTCATCATCAGGAAAAGGAAGAAGCTGGATAAGAACTCCGCCTGCCGCAAGACAGGAATAATCCTTATCGACAAGGACGCCGAGAGAAAGCACGGTCGGGACCTGCTCGCTAAGTGCAAAATAGGTAGCGATATCCTCTGCAATTTCTCCGCTGACAAGCGCGCTTGTACCGATTTGCGGATCAGCTTGTCCTACGTCCTTAATAACGGAAATCGTTCCTGCGCCAACGGCCGCTCCCACGTCGAGCTTTCCGTTAGGCTTTTTGGGTGGATTTACCATAGGATTCTGAATATAGCCCTTTACGTTACCAAAGTAGTCTCCTACCGCAATTATGCTGCCCGCTTCGCCGTCTCCTCTTATACTGAAGGTTACGGTATTTCCATCCTCAGGAAGCATAGTTCCAACCATAGAAGCGGCTGTAACGGTTCTTCCTAAGGCCGCAGTTGCGGTGGGGGTTGTTTTATGATATTTTATCATATCATCAACTATTTTCCTTGAATTTATAACTAAAACTCGGGCGGAACCGTCTTTGGTCATTCCTCTCAAAATAGTTGAGGTTGGTATTTTCTTGTTTTCGCTCATTTTTTTGTTCCTCACTTTTTACATTTTGCAACTATATAAATACGTTCATCGGAATCGGTAGCCTCGGTAAAATTATAATCCGAGAATGCACCGATATACTCAAATCCGTTGTCCTCGAGATGCTTTTTCATAGAACGTATCGTGTACATTCTTTCGGTCTGCTCCTCGTCGTATCTTTCAAAGAGTCCATCTTCTCTTTCTTCAAAAAGAGAAATGTAGAAATTGCATTTATTGGTCTTTTCGTTGTAGTAATTCTGCCAGATACACATTGCGCCGCCCTCTTCCATTACGTATGAATTATCGGCGTAAATATGCTCGAACTTATACTTTCCGTTAATATCAAAGAGGAAAAGTCCGTCCGGAGCAAGATAATTATGCACAAGATTGAAGCATTTGTCAAGATCCTTCGGGGTGACGAGATGGTTTATAGTATCAAGGCAGGAGATACAAACGTCTACCGTTCCATACAACTCAAAATTTCTTATATCCTGGCAAAGCCACAATATATCCGTAAGCCCCTCATTAAAGGCCGTCTCTCTCGCGATATTAAGCATCTCCGGAGAATAATCGATACCTGTCATATCTCTTCCCCGTCTTGCCAGTTCCAAGGTCATTTTTCCCGTTCCGCAACCAAGGTCAAGCCAGAGCTCAGGGTCTCTCGTACCGTACCTCTCTACTGCTTTCTCAATAAAATCTGCCCAGACAGAATAATTAATATCTTCGTTTATTTTATCGTAAAACGGAGCTAAAAGATCGTAGATCATAGTCCACCTCCATATCTTTCGATTATTTCATCAGCTCTTAAGCGATCAATAGCATAAGCATCACGCAAGAGCTCGGCGGGGATATATTCGTCGTACTTATCAAACACGGGAAATTCCCCGTCAGCAATAAGTTCTGAGGTATCAAGACCGTCACGCACGAGGATTTCTTCAAGACGCGCTGCCAGCTCCTTTCCCTGTCCTTCAGATGCCTTGAAGGTAATGTAATGACACATCTCACTCTGAATATCGAAAATACCAAGCTCCGATGCATATCTCTTCAATAGTCTCCTCATCGTTCTGAAGGAGCGCGTTCCAAGCCACGGGAAGAAGCAATAGCTTTGTCCGCCTAAGAACACCACGGTGTTCTCGTCAAGTCTTGCGTTTTTGGCAACTCTTCTCGCTTTCTCAAGGCGCACTCTTGCATTTTCACCAAGGAACTTATAGTCCTTGTTGTTGAACAGTATTTCGCGCATTTTAAGAAGAAGCTTCGTGTGGATCTCTCCGCTGTCACCCGGCCAGGAAACCTCCATTTTTCCTTCTACAGGCTTGACAAATATGAGTCTGCGACTAACGTCTGTTTCAAGAACTTCCCACACGCGTCCGGCGAGCGCAAATCGCTCTCCTACGGGAGGCGGTGTTGTAATAGTGCCTATTTCCTCGCTTCCGCTTCTTACGGTATAGTCCTCGCTATCCTTGAACACAGCATAGAACTTATAAGAATTTATAATGCGTTCTCCTGCAAGTCCTATTATGAGTCCCTTCTGCTCTGTAAGCTCTATATATTCCTGATTGATCATAGAAACGAGCAAGGCTCTGTACGTTTCCTTTTCCAAGGGAGCGATAGGAGGCAAGGACAAAACGCGCTCAGCAAGTGCTCTCGGCGTTTGCTCACCTACCGAAGCAAGAATACTTAACGTTTGATGAAAAGCAAGGCTGAGGGGCATTTTTTTGACGTAGGGCGGCTCGATGAATCTTTCCTCTGAATAAAGATCGATGATTGCGATTCCTCTGAGCAGCTCCCACGGAATAAGCTGTGGCAAGGGCGCATTGGGGAGAGGAACCTCCTCGCGATAAACCATTATCATTTCGGGAGGATTATCACGTCGGCCCGATCTTCCAAGCCTTTGTAAAAAGCCCGAGACAGTGGTAGGAGCGCCCATTTGCGCAACACGGTCAAGACGACCAATATCTATACCAAGCTCCATAGTTACGGTTGCGCAGGTTACGGCTCTTTGTATTGATTCGTCCTTCATTCTCAGTTCTGCATCCTCGCGTAAAGATGCGGAGAGATTACCGTGATGAATAAGGAAAATGTCGTCGTCTCCTCTGTTTCTCGCTATTTGTCGTAGGGTTGCCGTAACGTATTCGGTTTCCTCACGGGAATTGGAAAATACCAAAGCTTTTCTTTTATCTACCGCATCGTAAAGAAATTCATAGCCTGCATCAAGCTTTGCAACGCTTCCCCTGTCGACAATTTTCCCTTCATAAGGAGTTTGTATCTCGTTGGGGTCCTGTATATAAAAATGCTCGAGGGCAAGACGCCATTTAAGGGGTGTTTTTCGTGGTATAGGAGCAACAGTAGCCTTACCTGTGCCCGAGCCAAGCCACTCGGCTGTCATATCAAGGTCGCCGATCGTTGCGCTGAGACCTATTCTTCTCGGATGATACCCTATCAAGGAAGCGATGCGGGTCAACAGACATATAACTTGGTTGCCTCGATCCTGCCCGATCAAAGAATGGACCTCGTCGATAACTACATACCGAAGCGCACCAAAAAGCCTTGGAATATCATTAGAGCGCTTCATTATCATAGCTTCAAGGGATTCGGGAGTAATCTGAAGAATTCCCGAAGGATTCTTGAGAAGGGCGCTTTTATGCCCCGCGCCTACGTCTCCGTGCCAATGAGTGACATTGACCCCCGTCATATCCAACAGCTCCTCAAGCCTGCCAAACTGATCGTTTATCAAGGATTTCAAAGGAGCAATATAGAGAACGGATACAGACGTAGCTGCCTCGGGATCGTCGTATATTTCCGAAAGTATCGGGAAGAATGCGGCCTCTGTTTTTCCCGAAGCGGTAGATGAGGAGATAAGGAGATTGCTATCGGTCTCGAATATCACCTTTGCCGCATCAAGCTGAACCTCGCGAAGCTCGCTCCAACCGTGAGAATAAATGTATTCTTTTATAAAATCCGCAAATCGCGAAAATACTCTATCAGCCTCTGTCAATGCGATTCTCCTTTCTCTGCCTAGTTTTTTGTAGTATTTTTTATATTTCTATATCAAACAAACTCACTTTATTTATGCTTTTGTTCGTGACGGGCAATGTTTCCTCTCTTGACTCATTAGAAGTTGTGAAGGTCAGTTTGCCTAAGAGCTCCGAGAAGGTTGCACCTTCGTTGTCTCTAAGTATATTAAGGAGGGTAAGATAATCCCTGATTATCTCACGGGGAGTTATCATTTCATCAACCCCTGTTCTTGACAGTGCCTGATCCATAAATCTGCCTATCTCTTCATCGGTAAGAGGAGGCTCTGCCAGTCCCTCGCGCTCCGAGTAAAGCTTGGTAAGGCGACGCACCAAAGCCAAAAGCTCGTTATCGGAAAGTCGGCGGAGTCTTATCACAGGGGATGCAAGATTCTGATAGCCAAGGGTAGCATACCTTGAATCCTCAAGCCTTGATTTCAAGGCTTCATAGCTGAAAAGTCCACGCCTTGTATCCTCAAGGAACTTAGGAGTTCCGCCGAAGATAACGCCAAGACCGGGTGCTTTTCCCTGAAGAGTATCATTGAATATGGATAAGAGCTTTTCGTAATTTGACTCTCTTGATATTCTGTTGGGTATTTTGTAAAGGTTAACGCATTCGTCGATAAACAGTATAAGACCTGAATATCCAAGCATTCTTGAAAGCGAAGAAAACAGTTTAATGAAATTATACCAGTTATCGTCGTCAATTACCGCGCTGACTGAGAAGCCGAGTGCTTTCTTTGCCTCGGTTTTGTTGGCAAATTCGCCTCTTAGCCATCTGATGCAGGCTCCTCTTTTCTCAGAGTTATCCTCTATTGTTGCAATGTAATATTCCGAGATAACTCTTGCAAAGTCAAATCCAAAGGCATCTGCCTCAAGTGTTGATATCGATGCGTGAATTCTCTTTTTAAGCTCGCTGTTGAATTCTTCAGAATCGGGATCAAGCCCTTCCGACAAAAGCTCATTTTTAAGCTTTACGTAATACTTAGAGAGAATGCCGCTAAGCGCACCTCCCTCGGGCGTGGCTTTAGTAGCAAGGTTTGTTATTAACTCTCTGTAAGTGGCAAGCGCACCTCCGTTACCGCCGGAAAGTCTTCTCTCGGGAGTGAGGTCGGCATCGGCTGTTACAAAGCCTCGATCCAAGGCATAGCCTCTTATAAGCTGGATCAGGAAGCTTTTACCGCTTCCGTATCTTCCTATCAGGAATCTGCAGGCAGAGCCGCCCTCTGACACCTCATCTAAGTTATCAAGAAGCGAGTTTATCTCCTCGGTTCTTCCTATGGCAATGTATGGTGCGCCGCTTCTCGGAACGACACCTGCGCTAAGCGAAGAAATCAAGGTGTTTAATATTCTTTTAGGTACTTTTATTTCTTTATTTTCGTAAGCCAAAGCTTTATATCCTCCTGATAATCTTCGATAATTTTATATTCATCGCCGTCTGATTCAATTATAACATCTCCAAATTCTTCCGAAAATCTTTCGTTGATCTTCTCTATTTTCTCGAGAATTTCAAAGCCGAATTCACAAATTCTGCCCTCTATTATATCTGCAATAATAGATATTTCATCATCGGCAAGGCCGTATGCGGCTTCGCCGGCGCAAATCTCCTTCTCTGTTTGGGAATCTATTATAGCTTCTATTTCGTCTTCGATAAGTTGCTCCTTGGAGTCTTCTTTTCCCAAGTCGGAGACGGAGTAACTTTCTTCATCGTCATACTCATCTCCCACAAGTCTTGCGGTAGTCAACCACGACTCCTGCTCTATCTTATCCGCACCTGAAATAGAAAGCGATTCTGCGGGAGCATCATATAATGCCTCGTATTCGGGCAAGCTTTCTTTTCTTGCCTTAACGCTTCTCTCTCCTATCAAGGAACTAAAATATTCATCGATCAGTCGCTTATATTGATCGGGCAAATCCTTTATTGCTAATCTGCTTTTTACACCAAGATTGGCACGAAGCTTATTTTCGGTATATCTGACTGCCATCGTTACTATGGATCTGAGCTTGATATCCTTTGAAAGAGGGGTATATCTTATTTTCAGTCTGCATTTTACGGCGTGAGTACAAAGAGATCTTGGAAAAGCATCGCGCTCTATAACCGCGGTTTTTGTATCGTCATAAACAGGGTTATCGCTATTCATCAGCGCAAAGATCACCCTTCGCATAGCCGAAAGCATATATTTGTTATAGGCTTCTTTGTTTTCGGGGGTACGGTACTTACATCTGCGGAAATCGTAATCGGAAAGGTAAGCAATCATTGCATCTGTTCCTGCATCGCCCGCAGTTCCCATCTCGGAAAGGTAAAACTCCTTGAAGGAGGACGCACTGATTACGTCAAATATAAATTCAGATATTTGCTCCATAGGGCAAGGAATCTCGTACACGAGGCAGTAATCCTGTATCCAAGCGGCAAAGCTTGCGTCTATTTTTGGTAGCTCATCCCTATATTCGCGCCAAAGCTTACACAGCATATTGATGCCCTCACTTGGTGGAAGCTTGTCCGGCAAATTCAGTACTTCGTATACAAAAAGGTATAAATACGAATAATCGCTTTTGATAAAGCGACCTTGCCTTACCATATCTCTCCAATAGAAGTAATACTGCTTTTGCGGTATGGTAAGCTGAGAATACTGAGGCATATAGGAATAGTAGGGGGCAAAATCGCACTTTTCAGTTTTATAATCGTAATAAACGATAGCTGCCTTCCTGAAATTTCCGTAAAAATCGTATTTATCAACCCATCTGCGGATGGTTACCTCTTTAATAAGCCCATTCCCGCGCGGAACATAGCTTCTCTCCTCTATCGCTTCAAGATCGGCCTCGTTTTTCATCATCGTAAGTTTTCTTTCGGATGAATCAACATCACTTCCCCTTATTACGTGATCGGTGGGAGAGGTGGTGGTGTTAAACGGTTGCATTTTCTTCTTTTTAGGCATAATTCTGCCAAGATCCCAAAAGGCATCAAGATCATCATATTTTCCCATTTTTTCACCTCCCGAAAAAGCATTTTTATCAACTATAAATTATATCATACTTTTCGTTAGTTGTCAAGACTCATGAAAGATATAAAAAGGCAAGGAAACAAGTCCCTCGCCTTTTTAATACTTTATTCTTTACGTATCTACCATATCATTTTCACTTTCATTTGTGAGAACTACATTATTTGCGATAAAACTAACATTGAGAATGATTATGATAAGCGATAACACTAGAGAAACAATTTTCGCTTCTGTGGTAGAAAAAATAATAGGTAAAACGCAATCAAAAATTGCCATGATAATTGAAAGAATACTTAGTATTATTCGTGATTTTTGGTTTCTTATGGAAATAATCGACATCACAATAATCAATATCCACAAAATAGCAACTATCGAAAGTAAGACCAATCTTGCGGCTGGAAGTATTTGATCTGGGAATAATGCTAGTAAAACAAGTACAGAAAAAGACGATGCGTACATAGTTATTCCATTAGTAAATGGAATCATCAATGTACAAACGAGCTTAACAATATTAGCAGTATAACATAAAGAAAATACATTTATTACATTATGTTTATCCATTTTTTTCATAAGTATTCCTCCTAGATATTTGCAAATCATTTGTTATCGTAATGTATGTTACTGTAATTATATCATATTCTTTTCTTCTATGCAAGAGGCATATTGTGTTTTTGCATTTGTTTAATAAAATTTAATAATTTGAGCTAATTTTGCTAATGCGCGTTTAATTATAAAGTACATTGTATTAAAATCTTTTCTAAAAGGTGTTGACAAGCGAGAAGTTTTGTGGTAGAATATTTGCGTTGGAACACGTCTTATAGGACTAGTATGCACAGAGAGCTGTTGGTTGCTGAGAAAACGGAGATATTGCCTATAGGGTACCATCCATGCGCTTAATTAGTCAATAAAAGGCTATTTTGCGGAAATCAAATATTAAATGAGTAAAACGCTCGGGTGGAACCGTGCGGGACAGATAGTCCTCACCCCGAAGGCAAAAAATCACGTGCCTTTGTGGTTGGGGAATTTTTTTATTCTCAGCCATAGGCAAAACGAAAGGAAAAAAAGATAATGGCAAGAATTCACTTCTCCAGCGGCGAGTCTTATGAATTCGACTCTCCCGTGTCCGTCTATGAGGCGGCATCCGCTCTTGGTATCATTTCAAGAGAGGTAATCACTGCAAAGGTTAACGGAAATCTTTGCGAGCTTTCTACAAAAATTGACTCTGATGCTGAGGTTTCGCTCCTTACATTCAAGGATGCAGAAGGCAAGCAAGTATTCAGACATACCGCTGCTCACGTTATGGCGCAGGCAGTTAAGAGACTTTATCCCGAAACAAAGCAGACTATCGGTCCTGCTACCGATAACGGATATTTCCAGGACTTTGATGCTCCTGTTTCATTCACTCCCGACATTCTGAGGAACATTGAGGCGGAGATGAAGAAGATCGTTAAGGAAAATCTCCTTATCGAGCGCTCCGTTCTTTCCAAGGATGAGGCTATCAAGCTTATGACTGAGCTTAATGAGCCCTACAAGGTAGAGAGAATTGAGGAGCTTCCCGAGGATGCTGAAATTTCTATCTACAAGCAGGGCGAGTATATCGACCTTTGCTCCGGTCCACATCTTCACTCCACAGGTGCTATTAAGGCTTTCAAGCTTACACAGTGTACAGGCGCTTATTACAAGGGCGACCAGAACAATAAGATGCTCCAGAGAGTCTACGGCATTGCTTATCCCTCCAAGGATGAGATGAACGAATATCTCCGTCAGCAGGAGGAGGCTCTTAAGCGCGACCACAACAAGCTCGGCCGTGAGCTTGAATACTTTACAACAGTTGATTCTATCGGTCAGGGTCTTCCTATCCTTCTCCCCAAGGGCGCGAGAACTATTCAGCTTCTCCAGAGATGGATCGAGGATGAAGAACAGAAGAGAGGCTACCTTCTCACAAAGACTCCTCTTATGGCAAAGCGCGACCTTTACAGAATTTCCGGCCACTGGGATCACTACCTTGACGGTATGTTCATTCTTGGCGATCCTTATGATGAGACCAAGGAATGCTTCGCCCTCCGTCCTATGACATGCCCCTTCCAGTATCAGGTATATCTTAACAAGAAGCGCTCCTACAGAGAGCTTCCTATGAGACTCGGCGAAACCTCTACCCTCTTCAGAAATGAGGACTCCGGCGAGATGCATGGTCTTATCAGAGTAAGACAGTTCACTATTTCCGAAGGACACCTTGTTCTCCGCCCCGACCAGCTTGCTGAGGAGTTTGCAGGCTGTCTTGATCTTGCAAAGCATTGCCTTGAGTCTCTCGGTCTTTGGGAGGATTGCTCCTTCAGATTCTCTCAGTGGGATCCTGCAAGAACTGACAAGTATGAGGGTACTCCCGAGCAGTGGAACGAAGCGCAGTCTATTATGGAAGAGCTTCTTGATAAGTACCTTGGACGCGAAAATTACGTTGTTGGTATTGACGAGGCTGCATTCTACGGTCCTAAGCTCGACATTCAGTGCAAGAACGTATTCGGCAAAGAAGATACCATCGTTACTATTCAGATCGATATGCTTCTTGCTAAGAAGTTCGGTATGGAATATACAGACCGCGACAACCAGATGAAGACTCCTTATATCATTCACAGAACTTCTATGGGTTGCTATGAGAGAACTCTTGCGCTTCTTATTGAAAAATATGCAGGCGCACTTCCCCTCTGGATGTCACCTACTCAAGTTACTGTTATCCCCGTTGTTGCTGACTTTGCTGACTACGGCGCAGAGGTTACAAATATACTGAAGAATCTCGGCATCCGCGCAGAGCTTGACGACAGAAATGAAAAGCTCGGCTACCGTATCCGCGAGGCTCAGCTTTCCAAGGTTCCTTATATGGTAGTAGTCGGTGAGGACGAAATGAACAACCGCACAGTTACCGTTAGAGCCAGAGTTGAGGGCGAGGGCGGAAAGTTCACTATTGATGAGTTCGTAGCTAAGCTTCAGCACGAAATAGAAACTAAAAAGCATTAATTTGCAAATAATTATTTTCAAAACTCAAGGAATTTTATAAATGAAAAAATCCGCAAAACATTTTAAGGGGTATATAAAGGAAACCATCCTGTCTCCCCTATTCAAGCTTTGCGAAGCTTCACTTGAGCTGATAGTCCCTTTGGTTATAGCAAGTATAATCGACGTGGGAATTGCAAATTCTGACACGGGGCACATTGTTAATATGTGCCTCGTGCTGGTTATATTAGGTATAGTTGGTCTCGCTTTGTCTCTTACTGCCCAGTATTTTGCAGCAAAATCAGCGGTTGGCTTCACGACGTCATTGAAAAAATCTCTTTTCAATCACCTGGAAGGCTTGTCCTATAATGATATCGATACCATTGGTACATCTGCAATAATAACAAGAATGACAACGGATGCATCAAGAGTTCAATCGGGTATTAATCTGACACTCAGATTGCTCTTGCGCTCTCCCTTCGTTGTTTTTGGTGCTATGATCATGGCCTTTACCATTGACATCTCATCGGGTGTCAGCTTCGCAATTACCATTCCGATTTTGTCTCTTGTGGTATTTGGGGTTATGGCGATAACTACGCCTCTACACGGCCGCGTTCAAGCGGGGGTAGACAAAATACTGTCAAAGACCAGAGAAAACCTAACGGGATCAAGAGTCGTCAGAGCTTTTGCTATGGAGGATGCAGAAAGCACCGATTTTCATAATGAAAACGATAGCCTTACCGTATCTCAGAAAAAGGCGGGGCATATTTCTGCGCTACTCAATCCTCTTACCTATGTCATAATCAATATAGGAATCCTCTTCCTCATATATACCGGCGCTCTGAGAGTAAACTCAGGCGAATTAACGCAAGGCGAGGTTATAGCGCTCTACAATTATATGTCACAGATTCTCGTTGAGCTTATAAAGCTGGCAAATCTCATCGTTACAATATCAAAGGCTCTTGCATCCTTAAAGCGCATTAATGCCGTGATGGAAACCGAGTCTACTCAAAGATTCGGAGATATGGAAGAAGGAAACGTAAATTCTGATTTTGCTCTTGAAATGAGAAATGTCTCGCTAAAATATGCAGGCGCGGGAGACGATGCTATATCAGGTGTAAATCTGTGGGTAAATAGAGGCGAAACAGTAGGAATTATTGGAGGAACAGGATCAGGAAAAACATCGCTTGTAAACCTGATCCCACGTCTCTACGATGCCACAGGTGGCGAGGTTAGATTGTTTGGAAACAATATTTCCGACTACACAAAAGAGTTCTTGAATAAGACTGTAAGCATAGTTCCTCAAAAAGCGGTTCTTTTCTCCGGAAGCATAAGGGATAATCTGAAATGGAGAAATAACGATGCTACAGATAATGAGATCTTTGAGGCAGCAAAAATTGCGCAGGCGACTGACGTTATAGATCAAAAAGGCGGTCTCGATGGAAAAATCGAGGCAGAAGGCAGAAATCTTTCCGGCGGGCAGCGTCAGAGACTCACTATTGCAAGAGCGTTGGTTGGAAACCCGAAGGTGCTTATTTTTGATGATTCTTCATCTGCTCTGGACTTTGCTACCGATGCAAGACTCCGAAAAGCTATATCCGAGATATCGGATGATACTACCGTGTTTATCGTTTCTCAGCGTGCGGCATCGGTAATTGAAGCTGATAAAATCGTAGTTCTCGATGACGGAGAAATATCTGCCGTCGGCACTCACAAGGAGCTTCTCAATATCAGCTCCGTATACCGTGAAATATATGATTCTCAATTTGAGGAGGATAAGAATAATGGATAAGATCAAAGCATTTCTTATGACCCTCAAAAAAATCATTCTCGGAGAGAAAAACAGCGCTCCGCTTGATACCGCTACCTTGAAAAAGGCGCTCAAGTACATAGGCAGATATAAAATTCTGCTTCCTGTTTCAATACTCCTTGCTGTTATTTCCGTTGGACTTACCCTATATGTTCCCGTTCTTATCGGTGAAGCGATTGACGTAATTATTGGTGTTAATAACGTCGATATGAGCATTGTTATACACAATCTTATACTTGGTGGAATTCTCGTTGGTATCACTGCCCTTTGTAATTGGCTGATGAATGCTATCAATAACAGAATTTCTTATCACGTTTTAAGAGATATAAGAAACGAGGCGTTCGATAAAATCGGAACACTTCCCCTCTCTTATATTGATAAAACACCTCACGGCGATACGGTCAACCGCGTAATAAACGATACCGACCGCTTTGCCGAAGGATTGCTGCTTGCTTTCACTCAGGTATTTACAGGCTCGCTTACCATTGTAGGAACTTTAGTATTTATGTTAGTTCTGAAATGGGAGATCGCTCTTGCCGTGGTATTCCTGACGCCGCTTTCCATAGTTGTAGCAAGATATATAGGAAAAGAAACCTACCATATGCATACCGAAAGATCGGTTGCGGAGGCTGAACAGGCATCGTTCATAAACGAATCCCTTGGAAATCAGAAGCTGATCCGCGCCTTTGGACGAGAGGAATATGCGATTTCCAGATTTAATGAAATCGGTGATAAGCTTGAAAAAACGTCTCTTCGCGCAATATTCTTCTCTTCCCTTACCAATCCCACCACAAGATTTGTTAACAGTATGGTATACGCCGCAGTGGCTCTTATCGGCGCACTTTCGGTTATGGGAAGCTCGGATCTCGCTTTTACCGTAGGACAGTTCTCCGTTCTTTTATCTTATACTAATCAGTATACAAAGCCGTTTAATGAAATATCCGGTATTTTTGCCGAGTTCCAAAGCGCTCTCGCATCAGCAAAGCGTGTGTTTGATCTTATTGAAGAGCCTGATGAGCCATCTGACGTATCCTCTGCAATAGATATGAAAGATGCCGAAGGAAAGCTTGAATTATCCGACGTATCGTTCTCATATAGAAAAGATTCTCCGCTTATTGAGGATCTGAATCTTTCCGTAAATCCCGGCGATAGGGTCGCTATTGTAGGTCCTACCGGTTGCGGAAAAACAACGCTTATAAATCTGCTTATGCGTTTCTATGACGTTGATGAGGGGGAGATACGAGTAGACGAAAACGATATCCGCGGCATAAAAAGAAAATCGCTTCGTAAGTGCTACGGTATGGTCTTGCAGGATACTTGGTTAAGGCAAGCAACCGTAAGAGAAAATATCGCATTTGGAAATCCCAGTGCTACGTTTGATGAAATCGTCGCTGCCGCCAAGAGTGCTCATGCTCATGGTTTTATTAAGAGACTTAAACATGGATACGACACCATTATAGGTGAAGGCGGCGAAGGATTGTCTCAGGGACAAAGGCAGCTTATATGTATAGCAAGAATTATGCTTAATATCCCGCCTATGCTCATTCTTGACGAGGCTACCTCGTCCATCGATACGAGAACTGAAATTAAGATCCAAAAGGCGTTAAACTCTATGATGGAAGGACGAACAAGCTTTATAGTTGCTCACAGACTTTCTACAGTCAAGGAAGCCGACGTGATCCTTGTTATGAAAAACGGACACATCATTGAACAAGGTAATCACCATGAGCTTCTTGAAAAGCAAGGCTTCTACCACGAGCTTTATAATAGCCAATTTGCTCATATTTCCGATTCATAAGCGGAATTAGCAAGCATTAAAACACGAAAAACTGTCTTAAAACAATTTGAGACAGTTTTTTTCATAATTATATTGCAATAGCCATCGTTTTGTGATAAAATATAAACGAAGATAGAAGAAAGGCGGAAGTAATATGACAAACAATATTCATACCCGTTTGTATCGCGCCATTGTTAATTCGCTTGAAAGATCTCCTCTACCAAGAGAAGCCCTTATATCGGAAGTTCTTAAAATACTCGGAATCAATAGTAATGTTAATCTCAGCTCTATTGATAATTCCAGTCTGACACGAGGAAGGATTGGAACGATAATAAATGAAATGCACTCAACAGAGCTTATAGGAATGGATGAGGTGGGAAAATACTACCTCGTTTACTCCAAACCGGTAACCGTCCGCGTAGAACGGTGCGAAAAAGAGATACTCCTTGCTTTGACTAACGGAACTAAAACGAAGTCCGAAATCCGCGACCATCTAAAAAAGGTATTCGGCACAGAGAGAACCGCAACTACGAAAGATGATGATCTCTTATATACATATATGGGACACATTTTAAAAAGACTTATTACCTTGGGTGCTATTACTCATAGTAATAACGGATATACCCTAAGCGAAAAAGCCACTGCAAATGCAGATAATATAAATCAAATGCTCTCTCTGCGTGATGATTTTCTTCTTAGATTACACTCCAAAGGAGGAGAATTTTTCGAACATTATTTTCTGGAGCTGATTTCAAAGTATTATCAGAGGCAGAACAAAATCATCCTCGAAAGCTACGTTACCGGGGGAAGCAATGACGGCGGAATTGACGGAGTTATAAAAACGCAGGATAGTCTTGGATTCCGCGAAACCACTATGATTCAAACAAAAAATAGAGTTCAGCTTACTAACGAAACTACTGTGCGTGGTTTTTATGGCGCGCTGTACGCTAAGGGCGGAACGAGAGGAATATTTGCTACTACGTCTGATTTTTACGATACTGCTAAAAGATTTCTTGAGTCTACAGATAATTGCATAGGAATTTCAGGAAATGATATCTTCCAAATGGCAATAAAAACATCGTACGGAATCAAAAGAATAAAGCAGGGTTATCAAATAGACGAAAAGATTTTACCCAAACCATAGAAAGGATTTATGATGGATTTCTCAAAATACGGTTACACCCCAAAAAGCAATTGCGAAAGCTGCGAGTTTTATGAATATGATGAATACACTGATACGTATTCTTGCACCTTGAGCCTCGATGAGGATGAAATGGTTGGTTTTTTAGGAGATAACACAAAGGGGTGTCACTACTACCGTTATTATGATGAGTATAAATCAGTACATAAGCAGATCTAATATTATGAAATTAAACGATAAGCATACTTTCAATCGAATATCAAAATTACTGTTCATGTCCTATATGATAATATTTGTATGGATAGTAATATTTAAGTGTAACTGGATTGACGATCTGCGTATCACCCATCAGCAAATATCCAGGCTTTCCTTCTACGAGCGTGTAATCAACACAAGTGAAATTCAAAACCTTATATATAGAATACAGATTGGCGAGATATTTCACCGTGGCCTTTTAGAACCATTCTTAAACATTGTAATCTTTATTCCGATAGGGATGTACGTTACGCTTTTTCAAAATAGAGAGCGCGTATTCAATACGTATTTGGTATCTCTCGCAATTTCCTTTTCAATCGAACTGATACAGCTCGCGACAATGATAGGCGGATTTTCCTATTTAGATATTATCACCAACGTTACAGGAGGGCTTATAGGATATTTCATATATCGCATCTTATATAGTGAAAAACGAATTCACAGTCTTTCTATCGCCTCTGTGATAGTTCTAAGCCTGATAGCACCAATAGCAGTTTTTTCGATAATAAATACCGTGCTAAATATTGAGTTTTATATAGATGTAGTTCTTCGTAGATTATAATTTCAATAATATAAAAAAATACAAAAGCAACATAAAAACATAGGCAGAAATGCGGTTTTTTGTTGCTTTTATATTTTTCAAGTGTGACGGCTGAAGGTTCCGTCAATTACTTTGGAGATCGTTTTTCCTCTGCGTCACACATTCTGTGCTTACATCTACGACATAGGTTGTGGATGTACGTATAGGCTTTTTCGGCATAACTATATTTTATATATATCAAACAATGGATTTTGTAGTGTTAAGTTTGCAAAATTCCAGTAAAAAGTGAGACTATTCTCTTCTCTTTTTGGAAACGTTTTAAAAAAGAAATGGCCTGCAGTTTTTGCAGGACCCGGGGTTAGGATGCATTTAGACTCATGGATGTAGGAGAGAAACCACTTGCGTCTGTAGCTGACAGATAGGAGAAAACTGCCATACTACTCTTCCCTTCGAACCTAGGAGTAATTCGTTAGGAATTGAAATGCTTATTAAAAACCGAATTAGAAGTTAAGAAACGAAGCTCAAGGATTCTTTTAGCGAACTTGAGTCTGAGTTTTGTTTAGCAAAACAACAGTGGGGGGCCCTCGGTCAATTAGTATCGTTCAACAGCAAGAGGTAAAGTGAGATGGGCTTGAAGATGGCGAATAAATACGGAGTGGATTTGTTTTTAAGCAATTGCAGAAAAGTAGGACTTTTCAAAATTGGTTAAGAGCAAAGACGCCCGCATTTAACGTCAGCTTCTGTTCAGATCTCTTTTCCTCTGCGTCACACATTCTGTGCTTACATCCACGACCGGGTCGTGGGTTATCTATATATTCAAGTTTCTCACATCAACTATTAAAATGATATAATTTCTATGATAAAATTACACATTTTTGTAGTTTTGAGTTTGCAATTTCATAGGTTTTTATGTTTGTTTTTTAAAAAGAAAATGCCCTGCAGTTTTTTGCAGGACCCGGATTTTGGATGCACTTGACTCTGTGGATATAGGAGAGAAACCACTTGGTCTTGTAGCTGACAGATAGGAGAAAACTGTCATACCGCTCTTTCCTCAGAGACCTAGGAGTAATCTCTTTGGATTTGAA
>JAZTXP010000034.1:0-27548 GCA_045636465.1 Eubacteriales bacterium | reverse complement strand
AGAAGGCTGACCGTATCGCTGCAGAGGGTATCGTTGATGTTATGACAGTTGGTAACACAACTGCTATCGTTGAGGTCAACTCCGAGACAGACTTCGTTGCTAAGAACGCAACCTTCCAGGAATTCGTAAAGGAAATCCTTAAGACAGTTATCGCTAACAAGCCCGCTAACGTTGATGAGCTTCTTGCTTCCGCGTACACACAGGGTGGCACAGTTTCCGAGGCTCTCGCTGAGCAGATCTACAAGATCGGTGAGAAGCTTTCCATTCGTCGTTTCACTATCGTTGAGGGCGTAGTTTCTACCTACATTCACGGTATGGGCGCTACAGGTGTTGTTGTTAACTTCGTAACAGACGTTGCTGATAAGGACGGTTTTGCAGAGTATGCAAAGAACGTTGCTCTTCAGACAGCAGCTATGCCTGTTCTTTACCTCAACAAGGAGTCCGTTCCCGCTTCTGTTCTTGAAGAGGAGAAGGCTATTCTTATCAAGCAGATGCAGGAAGACCCCAAGATGGCTAACAAGCCTCAGCAGGTTCTTGAGAAGATCGTTGAAGGTAAGCTTGGCAAGTACTATGAGACAAACTGCCTTCTTGAGCAGCTCTACGTTAAGGATGACTCTATGACAGTTGCTAAGTACACCGCACAGACCGCTAAGGAGCTTGGTGGTTCTATCTCCATCGTTGGTTACGTTCGCTACGACAAGGGCGAAGGCATTCAGAAGAGAGAAGAAGACTTCGCAGCTGAGATCCAGAAGATGGTTCAGGGCTAATCCCTCATCAATAAAAAAACACCGTTTCGCAAGAGACGGTGTTTTTTTATATCCCTGCGCGCCCTCGCGCAGGATTTCATCCGCTGCGTGGATTTCATCGCGGAGCGATTTCATCCGTCTTTGACGGATTTCATTATGCAAACATAAAAGTTTTCTATTTTCATAAACCTATTCGCCCGTAAAAAGCATTCGGTTTATATATTCATCAAAAAATATTGAAAACCCAAGAAAAATATGCTACAATATATATAAATACAAAGGTCGACGAGACTTTCATCTAAAATCCTAGGCTTCCGGGAGGCATTTTATGAAAAACAAAGAGATCAGAATATACGTTATGCTAAAAAACATAGGATCGCGCAGGATAAAAAAATGCCCGTTTATTCTAAGCCGAACTCCCGAGACCTTCCGTGAGCTGATAGAGGAATCGGTTAGGTCCTGCATCTCGGCATACAGAGAAAGGGCAACCGCCTCGAAAAATCCCGCCCCCTTGACCGATGAGGAATTTAAGGAAATGAGCGAGATAGGCAAGCTCGCCTTTGGCGTTCATTATAACGAAGCCGAGATCGACGAAGGCAGAGCTATCGCCACCGCAATAGAAGCGGTAAGTGATGGTATCGTACGGGTATTCAAGGGCGATGAGGAAATGCCCGATCTTGATGCGACTCTTGAAATAAACGAAGGCGACGTTTTTACCTTCATAAAGCTTACTATGCTTTCGGGCAGAATGTGGTGAGGTGAATTGAAATGACAGAAAGAATTGATAATTCTATAAGAAAAAGCGGACTCGCGGCAGAGTTTGTGAGCAAGATGAAGGATCGCGATGCCTTTCTGAAAAACAAGCTCAGCGATGATCAATACAAATTTTTCGCCGTTCGCGAAAATGCTACTCAAACTGTAACCTTCAAGGAGCTTTACGCGGCAATGTGCGACCCGAAAACCGTTCCATCCGAGTTTTTGGAAAAAAAGATGCGTTCTTTATTTGATATTGCTATCCCCGAGCGCGATAAGAACGTGATTCTGTACTTTGCAGACAGACTCTGCGAGTATCCGTACTCGGATTCATATTATCGCCGCTCATTCAGACGTAAGGTTAACCGCGCCTATGCTCTGAAGCTTGCATCCATCATTCGCGCCTACGGCTCGATATATGGAGATTATTTGGTAGACGCTCCTCTCGATAAGGTGCTTAACCGTGAGATCGATGAGGATGCCCTGGCATATTTTGACGAGCATTCCTTCAGAGGATGCGGTTATACCGCCTGGCAGGTAGCCTACGCTCTTGATCATCATAATTCTGGCGTAGAGGATGCGGTGCGCCGCATTCTCACCGAAGAAAACAGCTCTTATCAGCTGACCACAGAGCTTATTCGAGGCGTGCTTTTCAGCCATAGAAGTGAATTCCACGATCTGCTCGGTAAGCTTCTTCTTGCCGCGCGCCTTCAGGAGGGACTCCGTCAGATAATCTGCGAGAGCGCAGAATACGGCACAAGGGAAGGATTCCTTTGCCTTTTGAAGGTTATAGCTGACAATAATCTCATCCGCTTCTCCTCCGTTAAGAGAGCGGTTGGCACTTGGCTCGGTATTATGACCGATGATAGCCGAGATCTTGAGCGCATAAGCGAAAAGAGCTTGCGCCTTATAATCGAATGTCTTGAAGATCCCTCGGCTCCCGAAAAGTATTTAGCCTCCGAGGATGCGATGGAGTTATATATTGCCCTTTGGAGTCTAGCCTTTGATGATCTGGAAAAATCAGTTGAAAAGATAATTGAAATATCCAAAGACGGCACTAAGCATCAGCTTCTTGTGACGGGATATTTTGCGGATAATATGGATCTGCCTCACACGGCTAATAAAATAGCCAAAGACGTAATAAGAGATCACCACGAAAAGGAAGACGTTCTTGCTGTTTGGCTGACCTCGTTTTTCGGCAACGGATCCTCCGAGGTATGGCATGCGGCGAGAGAGAATCGCCCTATTGAATACGGTACGTGGTTTGACAGCAGAGAAGAGGTAAAAGAGCAATATGGTATCATAAAAAAAATATATTCCGCATTCTCCGGCAAGAGTAAGATCTTCTCGCCTTGCGTTTTCCCTTGGTATTCCGTGAGTCTCAAAAGGTCAGATCTTGCAGAAAAGCTCTGTTCCCTTGCCGCTATTTCCGCAGATAACGCGTTGATAGACGAGGCGTGCGGATTTATAAAGGAATGCGATGCGAACAGCCGCCCCCACTATTTCTCAACTCTTTTGCGCGATCCCAAAACCGAAACGCAGAGATGGGCTGTCCTTGCGGCTCTTGCCGATAAGGAAACCTACACCCGTAGAGCGGCTTACGGCATAGTCAAAAATCTCAATCTTTCAGAAAAAGAATATAGATACATAGAAGATCATCTCAGGCTTAAAAGTAGTGATATACGCCAATATGTAACCTCTACTTTACAAAAACAGAACAAAATCGCCTTGATTGCTTGTATCAGGCGTTTGCTTGAAAACAGTAAAGAAGACGTAAGGCTTGGCGCGCTTGATATGCTCATTCAGATTAAAAAGGACGATGATAGAAGAGATATAGCAGAGTCCTTTGAGGATTATCTTATAGAGAGAATATCTATTGACAACCTTCCGTCAAAGGAAAAAATACTCCTTGAGTCCTTGGTGGAAAAGAAGAAAGAGGGCAAGGAAGAATCGGCGATGCTCTTCTCTCCCGAGGATAAGTATATTCCAACAGAGTCAGAGCTTGACGAAGGCTATACAGCCCTCGCCGCCGAGGCATACCGTAAGTATTTCCCCGACTCAAAGATACCTGACCTTATTACAGGGAAAAAGGAAGGCTTTCTTGAAAAAATCAAAAACGCTATATCCGACACATCCCCCTGCAAGAGCGCAGCCCTTGCCTTGGAGGACGTCGTCTCTCTTTCGGAGCTTATCGAGGAACATAAGACCGATTCCTTTATTGCGAAGGATGGGGAATCTGTTCTCCTTGGAAACGTTCAGTTTGTCTTCCGTCTTATTAATAACAAGGATGATATTCCATTCAAGGAGCTTTGGAAGGATTGGGCAAAGTCGAGAGATCTGACGGGAGAGCGCTTGGTGCGCGCCGTAGTTCTTTTAAGTGCGCACACAGAGAAAACGGCCTTTACCAATTCTACAGACGGTTATATAAAAACAATCTTCGGCGCAGGCTTTGAGCGCGGCGTAGAGCTCCCATATTCTCCTATAATAGGCGCAGTCTTAACCTATCTTTCTTCAAAGATTTCAAAGACGGAGCTCTGTCTTTTGGCATCGGCTCTTTCCCTTTGGTTTATCAAATGCGTGCCTGATAATATGGTAATGATACACGCGCCGACGAACAGAGGACTTCCCAAAAGCTTAGAGATGTTTCACCTTCTTGCCCATAAGCAGATAAATTATATTTACGGCTTTTTGAAGTGCGAAAATGCCCCGAACTTAAAGCACATATTTCCCCTCGCGGTTGCTTCTGCCGAAAGGTGCGCCGCCGCTGTGAGAAATCTTCCAAAGGAGCAAAAGCATATCTTGGATTCTCCGTATTATTACGGCAGCCTTAATTCAAGGTGCTTGAATTCTCCCGGCACGTCCCATTATTACGTAAATCAGTATAAGTTAGTAGGAGCATCGGAGTATCTTCTTGCGGCATATCAGAAAATTATAACCGAAGAAGAGGCGCTGGAGTTCATTATGAGCGAGGAAATCCTTCCTTCATCTGTCACAACAATAAGCGCAATAGCATCTATCTATTATGAGGGGAAAAGACAAATATCCCAGCATAATGCCTACAAAAGTATACAAAATTCCCGCATTTTGAAGGAATTCATCGGTAATGACGGCGAGCCTGACGAAGAAGATATGAGGCTTATTCGCTTCGTAGTCCATATCTACGATGTGATCGTTCCCATCATAATCTCCGCAGAGCTTTCCCGAGGCGACAGTCCCGCAAAATACACGAAGGGCGCGGCAAATATCGCCCGTATCTACGGTTCCGAGTACCTTTCAAGAATTCTTGAAGCTATGGGCAACGATACCCTTGACAGAACTGCGTACCACGGCTGGTCGGTAGGCTCGGATAGAAAAAGCTCGCTTTCCTATCTTCTTTCAGTATGTATTCCTAGAGAGTGTGATTCTGTAGATACTCTCAGAGCCTCCCTTAAAGGAAAGAAGATTTCGGAGAAGCGCCTTATTGAAGCAGCCCTTTATTCGCCCGAGTGGATACCGATAATCGGCGAATATCTCGGTATAGACTCCTTTGCCTCCGTTTGTTATTACTTTATGGCGCATATGAACGAGCGCTTTGACGATAAGCGCAAGGCTATGATAGCGAGATTTACCCCCTTGACTGACGAGGAATTGAATCTTGGCGCATTTGACGTATCCTGGTTCAGGTCCGCCTACGAATCTGTTGGCGAAAAGACCTTCAATCTTATTTACGATTCAGCGAAATACATTGCCGACGGCGCAAAGCACACAAGAGCGAGAAAATATGCCGATGCCGCCCTTGGCAAATTCACGGTGGAGGACACCGAGTCGGCCATCGCCGATAAGCGAAATAAAGACCTGCTTATGGCATATTCCCTCATTCCCCTTACGGGCGAGGACGACATTTGCCGCCGCTATCTTTATATTCAGAAATTCAAAAAGGAGTCGAAAAAATTCGGTTCTCAACGAGCAACCAGCGAGGCAAAGGCGGCAGAAATGGCGCTTACAAACCTTGCCACCAACGCAGGCTACTCTGATACTATGCGCCTGACTCTCCGTATGGAAACCAAGGTTATTGACGATAGCCGTGATCTTCTTCGGGAGCATATCGTAGACGGAGTAACTCTTAAAATCAACCTTGACGAAAACGGCAAAGCATCACTTAAAGCATCAAGAGACGGCAAGGAGCTGAAGAGCATCCCCGCATCTCTGAAGAAAAACCAAATGGTAACAGTCCTTACCGCTATGGTAAAGACTCTCACCGAGCAGTATAGGCGCACAAAAGTGATGCTGGAGCGAGCAATGGAGGATAGCGTAGCCTTCACAATGAGCGAGCTTTCATCTCTTTCTCTGCACCCCGTGGTTTATCCTATGATAAGGAATCTTGTATTCGTGAGCGGGGATATCGTAGGCTTCCCGAGAGAAGGCGGGCTCGTAAATTCTGAAGGCGAGCATCAGCCTCTTCCCGATAACGCAGAATTGAAAATAGCCCATCCCCACGATCTTTATGTCAGAGGATGCTGGCGGGATTATCAGCGCTATCTCTACGAGAACAAAATCACCCAGGTATTCCGTCAGGTATTCCGCGAGCTTTACGTCAAGACCGACGAGGAGCTTGAGATGCTCCATTCCACAAGATATGCCGGAAATCAGATTCAGCCGAAGAAAACGGTAGCCGCCCTTAAGAGCCGCCGCTGGGTTGCCGACGTTGAAAACGGTCTGCAAAAGGTGTATTATAAGGAAAATATCGTTGCGGAAATATACGCCCTCGCCGATTGGTTCTCCCCTGCCGACATCGAAGCACCTACCCTTGAATGGGTCTGCTTCACTGATAGGAAAACCGGCAAGGAGATAAAGATCGCCGACGTTCCCAACATAATCTTCTCAGAGGTTATGCGAGACGTAGATCTTGCGGTCAGCGTAGCCCACGCAGGCGGAGTAGACCCTGAAACCAGCCATTCCACTATGGAAATGCGCGCGGCTATTTTGGAGTCGCTTCTGCCGATGCTCCGTATCGAAAACGTGAAGCTGCAGAATCGCCACGCCATCATAAGCGGCAAGCTTGCAGAATATTCGGTGCATCTTGGAAGCGGAGTTGTGCATCAGATTGGTGGCGCGATGATACCAATTCTGCCCGTTCACTCTCAGCATAAGGGAAGAATATTCCTGCCCTTTGTTGACGATGATCCCAAGACCGCCGAAATCATCTCAAAGATACTCCTTCTTTCCGAGGACTCAAAGATCAAGGACCCTATGATATTATCTTCAATAAAGAGATGATAGCGGATAGAAATACCAACGTCTAAAATAGCTTTAATAACAAAAAACAGCGTGTCACCAAAAAGCGGCACGCTGTAAATTTTTATAAAAGTGTATATAAATGTGAATAATTATTTACAAAAAACTGTGTTTTTGTTATTTTTTCGGTTTATTATTTCAAATTCTCAAGTCTTATTTTTGCCAAGAAGTGATCTTGCTTTGCTGCAAGCTTGAGCCATTTTCTTGCTTCATTTGCATCGGCTGTAACTCCTTGACCGTCTGCGTATGCAATGCCCACTCTGTACTGTGCCTCGGAATTTCCGTCCTCTGCCGCTCTCTTATACCACTCTATTGCCTCGGCGAACTCTCCATCCTGATAGAGAAGGGCGCCATAAGATATCTGAGCGCGGGAAAGTCCCCTTTCAGCCGAGCAACGGAGCCAATATTTCGCCTTATTTCTATGTATAGTAGCGGAGGAAAAATTGATGTATTTTATGCCAAGCTCGTACTGTGCTTCCTCGTCGCCTGCAATTGCTCTGGGGATTATCTCGGCGAAATCCTCGCGCTCCATATCAGCGCTGTCTACAACGTTGGATTCATTATACTCGATTTCCTCGAGAAAATGCGCCCTGAAGGAATAGTCACACATAAGCTTGTAGGTAGTGCAGGGAAGGAGTGGTTCACCTACTATCCATCTGCCGAGATACATATCCTGATCGGATATTTTCAGCGCGACGTCCTTGGGTTCCTCTGCGGCCTTCAGCCCTTCCATAGCGAAATGCATGCCTCGCTTTTCATGCTCGCTTGCAACGTCAAGGAAACAGTGGCAATAGACACTGCTATTGTTTTTTCCAACCCTTTGCTTTAGCCCCTCTGCGGTATATTCCCGGATATTCAATCTGTCATATTCCTTCAGCTCATCCTCGGATGCAATAGAATGCATAAAGTAGAGCATATGCATAATAAGCTCGGGGTTGTATATCGGTATATGCTCGAGCAGATCAAAATGCATTTTGCATTTGCTAAAATCCATATCCTCAATCTCATCTATATCCTTTGTGAAATCAAGAAATTCACCGTATTCATCTGCCTCTTTGAGTTTTTGAGCAAAGCGGCGCAGATCTTTGATCTTGAGGCCGTGTTCGTTCAGCATAAAGCATCCGCCGTTAACACTGGCTCTGCCGCAATAAATGGCATACTTCATCTCCGCGATGACAAGGTTGATAACGCAATATGCCATATCCCGTCTTGAAATATATCTGTCGCATCCGTCGTCCTCGTCATCTATGATAAACCTTGATAGGTAGAGAAGCATCTCTCCTATATCTGATGCGTTAATAATAGGAAATCCGAAGTCGCTGTGAAGTCTATAAGGCAAAGCGGTGAAAAAATCATTCTCAAAATCGTGTTTTAAATCATTGATAACAGACATAAAAACCTCCGATTATACATAGTTACATATATTTTAGCATAGAAAAAGGTAAAAAACAATATATAAAGTGTTAACAAGCGTATTTTTTCTGAAATTCGTCAATAATAGCCTCAAAAACCAAAAGGAGCGAAAAAATGAACCTGGGAGAAATATTAGCCGCGGTCACGTCTATTGGAATAAAATTAGCAATATCCGTAACACTACTGCTTTTTGCCTTTCGGCTGATAAACGTAATAACGAAGAAGCTGGAGGGCAGGCTTTACCGTCGCGCGGATATTGATAAAACTGTGTTTTCCACCTGTTTTTATGCTGTAAGGGTGCTCTTAAAAATTCTCGTAGTCCTCAGTCTTGTGGCATATCTTGGGGTAGACGTCAGTGGAATAACAGCCCTGATCGCCTCTCTCGGCGTAGGTGTGGGCCTGGCGGTAAACGGCGCTCTCTCAAATCTTGCGGGCGGAGTCCTTCTTCTCATCACTCGCCCCTTCAAGATGGATGATTTTATCGAGGCCGAGGGAGTCAGCGGCACTGTCGAGGATATCCGCGTCACCTTCACCCGCCTTCGCACTCCCGATAATAAGGTGGTCTACATTCCAAATGGCAGGCTCTCCACCGACACTCTCACCAACTATTCCGAAAAGCCCATCCGCCGTCTTGATATGGCCTTCACCGTCTCTTACGATTCATCGACCGAGCTTGCAATGAAAATAATGTCGGACGTTATAAGTAAAAATACCCTCGCCCTCGCCGATCCCGAGCCGAATATTAAAATATCCGAATACAAGGATAGCGGCATAGAAATAATCGTCCGTCCTTGGGTACTTTCGGATAACTATTGGCAGCTTAAATTTGAGCTTCTTGAGTCGATCGGGCGCGAGCTTCGTCGGCAGGGAATAGAGATACCGTTTAATCAAATCGACGTGCATATAAAGGATAAGTAAATGGCGTTTTTCTTCTTTATACTAAAAAGCACAACGGAAAAGTATACTATATAAAATACCAATAAATATAGAAAAATCACATCACGGTCTTTATTTTTTTACATTTTCCGTCAAAATCCCGCAAACTATATATACAAAAACGGACTCTCGGCCTTTTTGCGCGGAATCCGTTTTTCTTATTTGTTTTTTAATTAATCTTCAGCGCCGTCGTTTGCCGTTTTTATAAGCTCCTTCCTCTGCGCAAGATATCTTGCCCTTGCCCGAGTTATAAATTTCTGCACCTTCTCCGATTGATAATCTCTATAGGTCCAGGGGAGCTTATGCCACTCGCCCCTCGCCCAATAGAGAGTCAGCTCGGTATAAATTCCTCTTTTCAGGGGAATGCGGAAGCCTGCCTTCTTCGTGGTTGCCAGCATCAGCCTGCCGTGGTTAATAAACCCGGGGTCAAGATTTATCCTTCTGTCGCCGTTAACCGCAAGCTCAAGCTCAAGAGCATTAGTCCATTCCTTGATCTCCGCCTGCTCAGAAGCATCTACAAGCCTGTCGAAGCTATATATCCTTCGCATTCCCTCGCCCCCAAGCTCACCGTCATAGTAATTTGAGAACTCCTGCGAGAAGGAAAACTCCTCAGAAACCATGTCGTAATCGCCGAATTTCTCTACGATCCTCGCCATTGCAGTGTCAAAAATCTGCTTTTCGCTATATATAACGCCGATTATCAGCTTTTCCTTTTCAAATTCAAAAATTTCGCCCATTTTGCCGCGTCCTTTATATCTTTTTCCTCTATTTTAATACAAAAGCGAAAAATAGTCAACCCCAATATCAAAAAACGGCGAAAATCATAGAATAAATGTAGGAGCAATAGCTCCCAAAAGTAGCAAAATCAATCAAAATTAAGGAAGATACCTATGGAAAAGAATGAAAACGGCTATCCCAGGGCAGGCAGCGAGGGCAGAGAAGCTCCGGGCCGGAATACCGCCCCGGCCGCGCCTATGCCAAATGGCAATATGAACCAAAGCGCGCCTATGCCAAACGGCAATAGAAATCAGAATTCCACTGCCCCGAGACCCGATAACGGCTCAGGCAACGGTCGCATCCGCGGCGGCGACTGCGGAGAGCCTATGAATCACCTTGATTCACTCCCTCTGGCATATGCTTATGCCCCACATCAGCGCTTCTGTATGCTCTATTCTGCAGAGGATGCGCTTTCCCACGGTACTCTCTTCGAGGCACTCTATAAGCCAAAGGAGGTATATGGCCGTGAATAACAGCACAAACATCTCAAAAAACGATTTATATAGAAAAATCCAGGAGCTTGCCTTCGTGAAAACCGAAATCGAGCTGTTCTTAGATACCCATCCCGACTCCCGCGTAGCAATGGATTACTATAAGGAAACTCTCGCCGCCCTCGACTCCTATATGACTAAATATCAGTCCGAGTACGGCCCCATCCACGCATCAAGCGGAGTAATGGGCGATCGCTGGGCGTGGGTAGATATGCCCTGGCCTTGGCAACACGGCGAAAATGCAGAAGCAAGGGAGGACAAAAACTAATGTGGATATATGAAAAGAAGCTTCAGTACCCCGTAAAGATCAAAAACCCCAATCCCCGCCTGGCAACTGCTATTTTGTCAGCACTCGGCGGCCCTGATGGGGAGATGGGAGCAGCCACCCGCTATCTCAATCAGCGCTATACAATGCCCGATAGCAGAGTAATAGGCGTGCTCACAGACGTAGGAAGTGAAGAGCTTGGTCACATGGAGATGGTAGCATCAATTATCTATCAGCTCACAAGAAATCTCACTCCCGACGAGATAAAGGCAGGCGGCTTTGACGCCTACTTCGTTGACCACGGAACAGGCATATACCCCTGCTCCGCCGCAGGCGTACCCTTCAGCGCTGCAGCCATCGCCTCCAAGGGCGATGCCCTCGCCGACATCACCGAGGATCTCGCCGCCGAGCAAAAGGCGCGCGTCGTCTACGATAACATCCTTCGCCTCTCCGACGACCCGGACGTAAACGACGCCATCCGCTTCCTGCGCCAGCGCGAAATCGTCCACTTCCAGCGCTTCGGCGAAGCAATGAACATCCTGAGAGATAAGAAATTCTAAATTAGGCTCCCTCCGCAGGGAGGCTTAAAAACACAGGGCGGTTTGAGAAATCAAATCGTCCTCTTTACTTTTTCGTTTTGGTGTGATATAATGAATGTACTTAATACTTTAGCAAGGAGAAACACTCATGAAATTTCCTTTCATAGAATCACCGAATACTGCTGTTATCACATGCTGTCATATTCTTGAAGATAATATGCCGATTTTATATGTATCTCATGATGCAGATAACGGGATGTGGCAATTTTTATGTGGTAAATCTCATGCTACAAGCGAAGCAAGAGTTGTTTCTTTAGGAGAGATTTTAAAATTGGATAAAACTCTTTCAAAACTATCAAACTTATCATGTGGACTTATTGCAGAACGCAACAGCAAAAAAGATGAATGGCACATTAAAAGAAAATAATACTTCATGTTGACTGTATTGGCGAAGCAATGAATTTGTTAAGAGACAGAAAATACTAATTTAATACACCAAAACACAGGGCGGCCCACGAAATTCAAGCCGTCCTTGACTTTTTTGCATAGGTGTGGTATAATTAATTATGCTTTGAAAGGAGCGATTGATTATGACAGAAAAAGATTTAAGATGGAATAATTTTATTGAAACTATTTGTTCTCGTGATTTGTCAACATTATCTGACATTCAAAAGAAGGCGGTTCTTTGCTTTTGGTATGATGCAGAAATGAATTCCGGAGGTTATTGCGGATATATGGATTGTTATCCCGATACCGATACAGATGAATTGGAAGAGGCAATTTTAACCATTGGAAATAAAGCTATTGCTGATAACTACAGAAAGGCAGTCGAATACGGAGCGGACGATGATTGGTGTGAAACAGATGATGCTTATTATGGTTTTTCACCTTCGTTAGCAGATTATCTTGAAGAGTTTGTTGAAAATAACAAGGATGTTATTTTTGACTGAAAAATACTTCACCCTGACTGTATTGGCGAAGCTATGAACATCCTGCGAGATAAGAGATTCTAACTAAATAAAAAAGGCGGTTTGAGTAAAAGTCAAATCGCTCTTTACTTTTTTGGTTTTGCGTGGTATAATAAAGAAAAATAAATTAAGGGGGCTTTTGTAATGCGTAAAAAAATAAAGTGCATATCGACATTGCTTGTTGTCGTTTTGATTTTATGTAGCACATCATCGTGTTTACATTCTCCTATAACTTATACTTATGATGAATTGAAAACCGACTTAATAAAAGCGGAGATTGTTAATTATTCTGTTACTTATGAACCGGAATATCAAAACAATATTGAAGTTATCAAAACATTAAGTGCCGAAGAATGTGATTATGCA
Organism: Eubacteriales bacterium; assembly: GCA_045636465.1. Classification (GTDB taxonomy): domain Bacteria; phylum Bacillota; class Clostridia; order Oscillospirales; family CAG-272; genus UBA1740. The sequence continues at coordinate 15,020 of JAZTXP010000034.1, read as the reverse complement.
ATATCAGAAATTGCTAATATGGAGTTTGGAAGAACGATAGGTATGGAGCCGAACTGGCCTAGAGGTAATATTCTTGTTTTTTATTACCCGTCATACGAGCTGTGGTTTTCGTATTCTGGGTGGGTAGATAAAGCAACTGAAGAGAGTGAAACAGGCAAGAGGGGATATAACGTAACCCCCGCAGAACTTGAAGATTTGATAAATTATCTATTGAACAACTAGGCTACTTTATGTTGACTGCATCGCCGAAGCCATGAACATCCTACGCGACAGAAAATTCTAAATAAGCCTTCCTCCCGGAGGAAGGCTAATAAACTAAGGGCGACCCAAAAAAATCGAGCCGCCCTCTTTACTTTTCCCGTTTTGCGTGGTATAATAAAGATGAATAAAAATATTCCTATGATAGGATAATTATATGAAAAAGAATACTTTTATCAAAGACCCAACTAAAAAATACATCAGAAAAATTCGGTTTTATCCTGCGTTTATGTATAGTAAACTTGACAAATGGCTCAACAAAATGAGTCTTTCGGGCTGGCATTTAGTTGATAGTAATATCATTTCTTTTTTATTTGAACAAGGCGAACCGAAAAACAAAATATATTTTACATATAATTCCGGATGGGCGCGAAATGATTCCGGGGAATACAGTATTCCACTAAGATACCCGTTCCTTGAAAAAACGTATGGAGTTAAAGCTAAGTATTCAAAATTGAATAAAAACAAAAATAAATTATATTCAACAGTAGAAATAGATACAGACAAAATAGATATAGAAAATGATGTTGGATATAAAGAGCTTATAAGCGATCGGGATGAGCTGTACACAAAGTTGGCAATTAGAAGTGTAGTTGCTTTTCTTGTTATAATTTTAATACTATTTGTGTTTATATGTATTTTGTAAATTGAAATTTGATTTCAAAGGAGCATCGTATGGGAAAAATCCTTGGTTCTTGGAGTGGTATGAGAAAATATCTTGAACAAGATATGCTCGCAGATTCGCTTAAAGGCAGAATAAGATATGGTTGTACAAGATACGTTGGAATGGATAGCTGTCACATTTTTGAGGTGTGTATAGACGGCATTCAAGTAAAACGCTTTTCTTGGGAAACCGTAAATACATACTTTATAAATAACGGATTTACTCAAAATCCCAATCCGAGCGGTACAGGTGAATATTGGGCAGAATTTTGGGAGCTTTTAGAGAAATATCCGATAGATGGACGCACAGAATATACCGATGAAGAATTTTGTGAAGCGTTAGAAACCTATCGCAATCAAGACATACAGGAAAGCATCAACTCGCTAAATCCAATCGTCAGAATGTTTGCTATTTTAGATAGACGAGTTGGGAAAAGAACTCTTGTAAAAATCAAGGACGAGGTTGAAACCTCGCCCGAATGGGTAAAGCAGTTTTATAATCTCCGCTGTGAGGCGGAAGGTCTTTCATTTATTGATTAATGCATAATTTACCGAGGTGACTATGAAGAACGGAAGAAAACTTGATGAAAACAGTGTTCGTGTTATCAAGATTGGAAAGAAAGCGCTGTTTGAATTTATATACGAGAACTTTATCGCTGATCAAGAATCGCTTTTTGATGTTGATGCATTAGATGTCACTGATTGTTTTGATATTGACTTTGAGAGGGGCGAGTTTATTTTCTGTGTATCCAAAAGTGAGGATTCTAGCGGAGCATTTTTGCAATTGCCCGAAGAGATTGATCTGCAGCAGCTTATGAGAAATCTCCCGGATACCGCAGAATCAATGTTTGTACCAAATAAAAGCATATACAAAGAATTTACAAAGTCAGAGCTGGTTGAATTGTCAAAGAAACAATAAAGCATAACTTTAAGGAGGTTCATAATGGCTGACTGGAGATTGGAAATGAACGGTCACATGGTAGAAGATTTATCCGGCACAACGTTTTATAAGATAACTTTCCCTGAATTTTGGGAAGTAGCTTACCGAGAAAAAAACGAATTCTACCAAAATATCTTGGCGTATGCAAAATCCTATGTTGAAAGCACCAATAAAGGACAAGAGAACCTTGAAGGCGAAAAAATACAGCATTTCTGGCACGAGCATTGTGATTTGTGTTACCAAAAGGCAATGACTGATATTAACTGTACTTTCTTTGTCACAGATGATTTAAGACATTGGATTTGCGAGGAATGCTTTAACGATTTTAAGGAAAAGTTCAATTGGCAGGCAAAATCTGCAGAGGAATTATAACATCGTAAGGAGAATACTATGGGGTTGTTTGATATGTTCAGAAAAAAAGAAAACAAGCCGTTGACCACAATTAAAATTGGGGATTGGGTTACACAGTATAGTGCAGGTTATTGGCAGGTTGTAGGCATTTTCCCAAAATATGCAGACGAAGATTATTCCTATGGTGATAACTCGTGGAAAAAAGGTGACAGACTTGGAGATTGGGTGATACTTAAAAAAGGCTTTACAGCCAAAATGAAACCAAGTAATGCCTGCGAGTTTCTTGACTCTCAACATTGTCAGCTTGTGTCGTACGATATTTTGAAATCAATAGAAACTGCTTTTGCCGAAAATCCAAAGGCAAAAGAAAAGTTTGACAATGCACCGAGTCTGCCTAATCCATCTGTTTACAGTGCTTGGATGTCGCTTTCGGACGAGCAGGCTGATACCTTTGCAGAGTTATTATCAAGCTTGCCTGATCGCTTTACATTGGATGAGTTTTGGAAAATCTTCGCAGATTATCGTCAGTACGTAGCAAAACCGCCTCATTATACACATATCCTGTATTTGTACAGTTACTTGTGGGAAATAAACGATAGCTTCGAATCGCTTCATTTTGGTGCAAAGCTCGATAAAACAAAGGAGAATAATGAAGATGCCGCGAATTAATTTTGCGGCATTTTTATTATAAAAAAGCCAACTAAACTTTTCATTTTCTATGATTTTTCGCCAAAATCAGGCAATTTTCTAAAAATGATTGATTTATTTTTCTCGGTATGATATAATTATAAAAAATGCTACAGGAGATAGTTATGAGATACGGCAAGGTCATCTCGGGCAAGTTTATATCCCGCCCAAATAGGTTTATAGCATACGTGGAAATTGACGGCAAGGAAGAGGTCTGCCACGTGAAAAACACGGGCAGATGCCGCGAGCTTCTGACCGAAGGAGCTACCGTTTACCTCGAGGTCTCGGATAATCCTGATAGGAAAACAAAATACGATCTTATTGCAACAGAGAAGGGAAGCCTGCTTATCAATATGGATAGCCAAGCCCCCAATAAGGTGATAGCCGAATGGATAGCTACATCAGGTTATTTCGGTACGCCCAGCCTCTTCCGCCCCGAGTTCACCCTCGGAGATTCCCGCTTTGATTTCTACCTTGAATCGGAAGGGAAGAGAATACTCATTGAGGTCAAGGGCGTAACTCTCGAGGACTCGGGAGTAGTGAGCTTCCCCGATGCGCCAACTCTCCGCGGCATAAAGCATCTTAACCACCTCGCCGCCGCAAAATCCGAGGGCTATGAATCCTACGTCATCTTCGTGGTGCAGATGCGGGAGGCAAAATACTTCACTCCAAACGCTGAGCGCCACCCCGATTTTGCCGCCGCCCTGCGAGAGGCAAGCGCGGCAGGAGTCATCCCCCTCGCCCTCACCTGCATGGTTACAAAGGATAGTATTTCGGCTGAAAAATTCCTTGAAATCCGCCTTTGATACCGCTCGGCGCGCGTATAAATATAAAAATGATAAAAAATTAACGATTATTTTCCGAAAAGTATTGCAATCGACAGAAAATTGTGCTATAATGCTATTTGGTGAAATTTGTGTATTAAATAACAATTTAATAAATGAAAATAAATTACCAGGAGAAAGCTATGTATAAGATAGTAAAGAAAAAAGTTCTTAATCCTACAGTTACTATGATGGACATTGATGCTCCATTCGTAGCAAAGAAGGCTGAGCCCGGCCAGTTCATCATCCTCAGAGTTGACGAAGAGGGCGAGAGAATTCCTCTCACAGTTGCAGGCTATGACAGAGAAGCAGGCACAGTTAAGATCATCTTCCAGGTTGTTGGTGGCACAACAGAAAAGCTTAACCACCTTGAAGAGGGCGATTGCCTTGTAGACTTCTGCGGTCCTCTCGGTGTTCCCACACATCTTGAAGGTCTCAAGAACGTTTGCATCGTAGGTGGTGGCGTTGGTTGCGCTATCGCTCTTCCCATCGCTCAGAAGCTTCACGAAATGGGCGTTAACGTTACAAGCGTTATCGGCTTCAGAAATAAGGATCTCCTCATTCTTGAGGACGAGTTCCGCGCTGCATCTAACGAGCTTCACGTTATGACAGACGATGGCTCTTACGGCAGACAGGGTAACGTTTGTGTTCCTCTTAACGAGATGTTCGCAAATGGTCAGAAATTCGATAAGGTTATCACCATCGGTCCCCTTATCATGATGAAGTTCGTAGTTGAGGCAACTCGCCCCACAGGCATTCCCTGCGACGTATCTATGAACCCCATTATGATCGACGGTACAGGAATGTGCGGCGGCTGTCGTCTCACCCTTAACGTTGACGGTAAGAAGGTAACTAAGTTTGCATGCGTAGACGGCCCCGATTTCAACGGTTATGAGGTTGACTTCGACGAGGCTATGTCCCGTAGCACAATGTACTACGGCTTCGAGCGTCATAAGCACGAAGAAGCTTGCAATCTTTTCAAGAAGGAGGTAAAATAAGATGGCAACCAAACCCAATATGAGTCTTAAAAAGAATCCTATGCCTCATCAGGATCCCCTCGTTCGCGCGAGAAACTTCCACGAGGTAGCAATAGGTTATACAGAAGAAATGGCAATCGACGAGGCGCTTCGTTGTCTCTCCTGCAAGCACATGCCTTGCGTATCCGGTTGTCCCGTAAATATCCACATTCCCGAGTTCATTAACAGAATCAAAGAGGGCGACTTCGAGGGCGCATATCAGGTAATCAACAAGTCCTCCAGCCTTCCTGCAGTTTGCGGAAGAGTTTGCCCCCAGGAAACACAGTGCGAGTCCAAGTGCGTTCGCGGTATCAAGGGTGAGCCCGTAGGTATCGGCCGTCTTGAAAGATTCGTTGCTGACTGGCACAATGCTCACAGCGAGGCAGCTCCCGTAACCGCTCCCAAGAACGGTCACAGAGTAGCGATCGTAGGCTCCGGCCCTGCAGGTCTTACCTGTGCAGGCGACCTTGCTAAGGCAGGCTACGACGTATCTATCTTCGAGGCGCTTCACACAGCAGGCGGCGTTCTTGTATACGGTATTCCCGAGTTCCGTCTCCCCAAGGCTATCGTTAAGAAAGAGGTTGAAAACCTTAAGGCTATGGGCGTTGAGGTTATGACCAATATGGTTATCGGTAAGACTCTTACCATCGACGAGCTCTTCGAGATGGGCTATGAGGCAGTATTCGTAGGCTCCGGCGCAGGTCTTCCCAACTTCATGGGTATCCCCGGTGAGTCCTATAAGGGCGTTTACTCCGCAAACGAGTTCCTCACTAGAGCAAACCTTATGAAGTCCTATCTTGACAATCCCGAAACTCCCATTATGAAGGGTGGTAAGGTTGCAGTTGTAGGTGGCGGTAACGTTGCTATGGACGCTGCAAGAACAGCTCTTCGTCTTGGCGCAGAGAAGGTATACATCGTTTACCGTCGTTCTATGGAAGAGCTTCCCGCAAGACGCGAGGAGGTTGAGCACGCAGAGGAAGAGGGAATCGAGTTCAGACTCCTTTGCAACCCCACCGAGATTCTTGGCTACAACAATCCCGATGACAGACGCGATCCCAAGAACGGCTTCGTAACAGGCATCAAGTGCATTAAGATGGAGCTTGGCGAGCCTGATGCAAATGGCAGACGCCGTCCCGTAGAGGTTCCCGGTAGCGAGTTCACTCTCGACGTTGACACCGTAGTTATCTCTATCGGTACATCTCCCAACCCCCTTATCAAGTCCACAACCAAGGGTCTCGACGTTAACTCTCGCGGTGGTATCATCATCGAAGAGAACGGCGCAACCACTAAGGAAGGCGTTTACGCAGGCGGCGACGCTGTAACAGGCGCTGCAACCGTAATTTCCGCAATGGGCGCAGGTAAGGTAGCGGCGAAGGCTATCGACGAATACCTCCAGAACAAATAATAGGCTTAGATATTTTGGCTATAATCGCCGACTGAATCCCTTGACGTAGGTTTCTACGCCTGGCGGGCTCCAGTCGGCGATTTTATCTCAAAATCTCGTCGCCTATTTCATCAAAAAATTCGACGCTTTTAGGCTAGTCGAAAAATATCGTTTTTATATTAGAATATATATTATAACCGCCTAATGTTTCTGTAGCTTAGCATAGAGACAATGAGATTTCCGACGAGCAAATTGCTTTGTAGGCGAGATGAAAGAGCGAAGCGATATTACATATCGCGAGCGAGAGAATCGATGGATACGGAGCTATTTGCCGATGAAAATCCATTGGCACGATCTTAGTGAGCTTGTGCCAAAAACACAAAAAAATGACAACATTTCTTATCAAATATGTCAAAGAGGAACGGTTTTTCTCCGTTCCTCTTGATTTTTAATATTTCAAAATTTACAAGATAAATTATTATTTCCCCTTTTCTTTTTTGGAATAAAATCTAAACTTTTTCTTGTCATTAGTAAAAACTTTTATATAAAGTCTTGCATATTTTAATAATTTATGTTAAAATAAATAAAATACATCATGCGAGGTGCGATTTATGAAATCCATCAGAGACATATACAAGATTGGCAAAGGCCCGTCTTCATCCCATACTATGGGCCCTGCGAAGGCTATGGGAATTTACGTTGCCGAGCATCCCGAGGCGGAGGCATACCACGTCATTCTCTTCGGCTCGCTTGCCGATACAGGCAAGGGACACGGAACCGACAAGGCCATCGAGATGATGAGCGACAAGCCTGTTACCATCGAGTTCAATACCGTTGACCGTGAGCTTCCCCACGAAAATACTATGGATATTTATTCTGTAATCGGCGGCGAGCGCATCGATAAGATGAGGGTTATGAGCGTAGGCGGAGGAGATATCCGCATAGAGGGCAGGGGAGATCCTGCATTCTCCGACGTTTATCCAGAAAAGACCTTTGATGCCATTTCAAGCTTCTGTAAGAAGGAGGGAATCCGTCTTTCCGATTTCGTTTACCTTCGCGAGGGCGAGGAGATCGTCCCCTTCCTCTATGATGTTTGGACTACTATGAAAAATGCCATTCATCAGGGTCTTACGACCTCGGGCATTCTCCCTGGCGGACTTGAGGTGGAGCGAAAGGCGCAATATCTTTACAATCAGCGCCATATCGACGAGAGTCCCATCACCCGCGAGAACAGAATCGTTTGCTCATATGCTTATGCTGTGAGCGAGCAGAACGCCGATAACGGTACTATAGTAACCGCTCCCACCTGCGGCGCTTGCGCGGTTCTGCCCTCGGTTCTCAAGTATATGCAGGAGCGCCATAATTTCTCTGATAGACAGATCATAAACGCTCTTGCGGTTGCAGGACTTATCGGAACTCTTGTTAAAACCAACGCATCCATCAGCGGTGCTGAATGCGGATGTCAGGCGGAGGTTGGAACGGCTTGCTCTATGGCTTCTGCGGCTCTTGGCGAGCTTTTTGAAATGGGACTTAACCAGATCGAATATGCGGCAGAGATTGCCTTTGAGCATCATCTTGGGCTTACCTGCGATCCCATCTGCGGCCTCGTTCAGATTCCTTGTATTGAGAGAAATGCCGTTGCCGCTATGAGAGCTATAAATGCGGTAAACCTTGCAAACTTCCTTTCGGGCTCGAGAAAGATCTCCCTTGACCTTGTTATCAAAACAATGTATGAGACGGGCAAGGATCTTTCCCATCACTACCGTGAGACCTCTACCGGAGGACTTGCAAAGCTTTATATGAATCAGGTAAAGGACGGAGTGTGAAACTTGTGGAAAAGGCAAAAATAGACAGAATAAACGAACTTGGCAGACTTGCAAAGGAAAGAGAGCTTACCGATGCGGAAAAGGCTGAAAGAGAAGAGCTTCGCGCGGAATATATAAAATTCTTCAGAGCGCAGTTAAGAGCAGAAACACCAAAAAAAGATGATAATGCAAACTAAACTAGTCAAATAATAGTCTTTGAAAGAGAGAATGTAAAATGGATATTTGTAGTATTTGCGGAAAAGCAATAGAAAGAGAGGATGCCCCCGTTCTTACAATAAGCGGCTACGGCAACCCAAGATACCTTTGTGACGAATGCTCGTCCGAGATGGATCTTGCTATGTCCTCAAGAGATCCCGAGGAGATCGAGGCTGTCATCAAGGTGCTCGGCGACAAAATGAATTCCTGCGGTGATGACCACGCGGCATCGGCTATGTATAGCTTCATCAATATTGCCTGCGAGAGACTTGCAAAAATCAAGGACGGCAGCTATGACTTCGCGGTTGACGAGAAGATGAAGGAGATGGCAGAGGAGTCATCCTTTGATGAGATTCCCGAGGAGCTTCAGGAAACCGAGGAGGATAAAGAGCTTGATAAGCGCGAGGCCGAAAAGCAGAAAAAGTTTGATGAGATATTGAATTGGGTGAGCCTTGTAGCAATCGTGGGAGCTCTCATCTACGTGATCCTTTCTTACTTACTGTAAGAGCTCATAAGCTGAAGTGGTATAACAAACAGCTTTTTGAAAAATGAATTTATAGAGATAACAATATAATCTTCAAAAAGGTAATATGATATAGCCCCCTCACGTAAAATGTGGGGGAGCTTTTTTGTTTTTTGGAGAAGGGTGGCAAATAATAAAAACATTTTTGTTTATGCGGCTTTCCGCAAAGGGCTATGGTGAGCCTAGCGGTCATTCTTCTTTAACGGCGCAATTGTCTCCTGATTTTCGTAATGCTTGGAGATATATATGTGGACGGTTAATCTCTTATCCGCCTGCCTCACGGTAGCCGTAGGGCTGGTTTTACTTTTTCGACTTCGCTTTTTCTTTATTTTTCATCCCCTGAAATGCGCAAAACGTTTATCGGGTCTCCTTTCCGATCGCGATCTGCGCAGATCTCTTTTTCTCGCCTTGGCGGGAACGCTCGGTGTGGGCAACATATACGGCGTATCCCTGGGCATAGTACTGGGGGGCGAGGGAAGTGTGCTTTGGCTTTTTATTTCATCCTTTTTCGCTATGGCGGTAAAGTATTCCGAGTGCGTCATGGCAAGCGAATTTTCCTCTCATGGCAGAGGTATGATGATCCCCCTGCAGAGAAGCTTCGGCTCGTTTGGAGTGCCGATAGCGAAAATATACTCTGTTTCGATGCTCATCCTTTCGCTTTTTATGGGCGCCGCCATTCAGTCGGATAGTTTCATAAGCTCGGCTGCCCATATTTTTCCTCTCGACAAGATGGCGGTAGCGATGATCTTTCTTGTCGCCACAGTCTCGGTAATTTCGGGAGGAGGAGGAAAAATAAAAAATGCCACGGAAGCCCTTATCCCCCTGGCAACTCTGTTCTACGTGGTCCTTTGTATGCTGGTAATAATCAAGGATGCACCCCGACTTCCCGATGTCTTCAATCGCATTATTTCCTCTGCTTTTTCTCCCCGCGCCGTGCTGGGGGGGACACTTCCGATCATCTCATTTTCCGCCTTCAGCCAGGGCTTCGCCCGTGGTATGCTTTCCAATGAAGCGGGCGCGGGAACGTCTGCAATGGCCCATTCCGAAAGCAGGGTAGCCCCTGCCGATGCGGGGCTTCTCGGCATAACAGAAATAGTGTTTGACACAAATTTGCTCTGTATATTGACTGCTCTCGTCATACTCATCCGGTCGCCCGAGCCCTCATCTGCAAAATCTCCAATGTCATTGGTTTTCAACGCGTTCCGCGAGGGGGCGGGGGAGTGGTCGCAGATGCCCCTCCTTGTATGCATAGTTCTTTTTGCTTATTCAACCGTCATTTGCTGGTACTATTACGGCTTGCGTTGCCTTTCATATCTGGAGATCGAAAGATATGGTCTGCTATATTTATTTTTCTTCTGTATAGCAATCCTCTCACCTACTCTGTTGCCAAATCTCGTAGCCGTATACGCAAGCGATATTCTCCTTTTTCTAATGTCATTGCCAACCTTGCTATGCCTGCTATTGAACCGAAATCTTATAAAAAAAGCAACCGAAAGAGCAGGGATGTTACAAAAACTTTAATCAATCATTTTTCAAATAAGTTAAAAGGCGGTCTTTCCTTCTTTGGTTGGAAAAAACGCCTTTTGTAAATTAAAGTAGTCTTATTCTTGATTTTACAGTACCGCCGTTTGCTTTTATGATCTCAAGTCTTTCGTTGCATTCAGCCTCGCACATATCTCCGCTGACGAATGCGCGCTCGTCCTCGGAATCAACTGTCTCTACTATTCCGAATACAGAGGAGATAAGCTCATCGCTGACTCCTGAGAGAGCAATATATGACCTGCATCTGAAGCTATCGAAGTTCCTTGGAGCGAAGCCCTTCTTCATAGTGGGGGACTTAACCTTCGTGCCGCTCCTCATCACCTGCATAAGGTCTCCTACCACTGCCGAAGCGGTAGGTCCTGCTCCTGCACCCGGGCCGTAGAACATGATTCTTTCAATAGGATCTCCGAGAACCTCAACCGCATTGAAAACGCCCGAAACGCCTGCAAGAGGCTCATCGGCAGGAATCATAAAGGGCGCAACTAAAACGTCTGCTCCCTCATCCCCGAGAATACATCTACCAAGGAGCTTTATCTTCATTCCCAGCTTATCCGCCGCCTGCACGTCAGCCTTTCTTATCCTTGTAATTCCCTCGGTGTGAACTTCGTTTACGTCAGCGAGCCCGCCGCTTATCAGCGCCGTGAGAATGGTTATCTTTCTTGCCGCATCGGTGCCGAGAATATCTGCATCGGGATTTCTTTCCGCATATCCGCGCTCCTGGGCATCGGCCAGCGACTCGTCAAAGTCCGCACCGAAGGAGAACATCTTCGTAAGAATATAGTTGGTAGTACCGTTGAGGATTCCTCTTACCTCGCGGATCTTATTATGTGTTACAAAGGAAATAAGGGGAGCGATAACGGGAATACCACCGCCAACCGCCGCCTCGAATTTATAGCATACGCCGCACTCTTCGGCAATAGCCAAGAACTCATCGCCAAAATTAGCAACCACCTCTTTGTTTGAGGTAATAACGTGCTTGCCCGCCCTCAGCGCGCGGGTAGTATATTCATACGCAGGGTGAGAGCCGCCCATAACCTCGATAACAACGTCTACCTCGCCGTCTTCCTCAATTACCGAAAAATCGTGAACTATTCTATCGGCAAAGGGTGAGGTGGGGAAGTCGCGAAGATCAAGAATGTGCTTTATGTTGATCTCATCGCCGCCGAGCTTTTTAACCTCTTTGCTATTTTTTGTAATAAGCTCTGCAACTCCTCCGCCAACTACACCAAAGCCTAAAATCGCTATATTTATCATACTTGCCTCCAAAACTAAAAAACGGGCTGTCATTCGCGAAGAAAGGACAACCCGAATAATATTAAATTATACCACGGCAAAGTCGATTTGTCAAGTTTTTTGGTACATTAGCTGTAAATATTCCGTATTCTGTCGATTGGTGTTTTTTACTCGATCCCAAGATCGTTTTTCTTTGATTCTTCGGAAATATAGTCAAGAGGATTTACCGAAGTTCCCGAAACCAATATTTCAAAATGAAGGTGAGATTCATCTGCAAGCTCCGTAAGAGAGGTATCGCCTACTACGCCAAGCTTGTCGCCTGCCGCTACGGTATCACCAACCTTTACCGTGATTCCGTCGTTTGAAAGATTGGAATAAACGCTGACTATGCCACCATCGTGAGTGACCTCAACCGTCTTGCCCATAAAGTGATCGTTTCTTATGGCGCTGACGGTACCGCCTGCTACCGCCTTTACGTCAGAGCCCACCTCTGCTGCAATATCGATTCCGGTATGAACTCTCCAGTCGCCGAGAGTCTGTGAAAATACGGGAGTCTCTACGCTATGCCCCTTCATAATGCTACCGCTTACAGGAGCATAGAACACAAGAGGCTCCGGATCCTGCGCCTCGGGCTCTTTCCCATCATCCTTCGGGGTCTCGTCCTCTTTTTCCGTATCGCTTGGAGTTTCGTCCACGATAGGGGGATTTTCATCGTCGGCGGGAGTCTTGTCCTTGTTTTTGTTGGATGCCGAAACCATTCCAACTACAATGGCGGTGATAGTTAAAATCGCAATAACTACCGAATAAGTGATCTTAGCCGTAAGAGGCTGGTCTGAAAATTTGAATTTTTTATCCATTTTGCATATCCTTTCCTTTTGCTGTAGCTATTATTTGCCGAGCATATGGGTTTTATACGGCAAAAACAAAAAAAGCCTGTCTTTTGTGCTACATATCCAAAAAAACAAGAGAAAATTTAGTTATTTTTTTCAAATAAAAGCGAAAAGTATGTTGACAATCGGAGAAAAATATATTATAATTATACATTATAAAATGCGTATAATAAAAAATATTTTCGTTTTGGGGGATATTTATGAAGGGAAAGATCTCGCTTGCAGGTGACCTGGGCAGCGGTAAAAGCACGGTCTCGGATATTTTAATAAAAAGGCTGGGCGCCAAGTATTATTCTACGGGCGCTATAGTCCGTTCTATTGCCAAATCCCACGGTATGGGTGTTAAGGAATTTAATATTTATATGGAAGATCATCCCGAGATCGACCGTGAGATCGACGACGGTCTTGCAAAGCTTTCCGATGTGGACGAGCTTATGATAATCGACTCTCGCCTGGCTTGGCATTTCACAAAAGGTACCTTCAAGGTTTACCTTTCAACCGATATTATCACCAGTGCTACGCGTATTATGTATGCAGGGCGCCCGGACGAGCATAGGCTCACCCTGGAGGAAACCGTGGAGTCCACCAAAATCCGCCGCGAATCCGAAAAGAAGAGATATAAGGAGCAGTACAGTGTCGATATAAAGGATCTTCTTAACTATGATCTCATCGTTGACACCACCGAGGCTACTCCCGATCAGGTTGCCGATTGCATAGCCGAGAGCTTTGACCGCTGGCTTCGAGATAACAGCTACAAATGTGCCTTTCTTTCCCCCGAGCGCATAAATTATCCCGCCGGCGAGCCTTATAATGGGCTTGTATCAAGCTACGCCTCCGCCCTTGAAAGAGGCGAAGCTATCCCCGAGATAAAGGTCTTTGAGGAGGATGGAGACTTCTATCTTCTTGAAGGTCATGAGGCTGCTATGGCTTACGCCTTCAATATGGCGACCTTCGTTCCCACCACTCTTGTGGATCACAAAAGAGGGAATGAGGAGTACGTAAAAATGAGCAATTCGCTCTGATAGCCCCGATACAGTGGGTATATAAAACACGATCACAAAAGAAAGGCAGAAAAAATGCTTACACTTAAAAATAAAACCGCTAACCTTATCGCTGAGGTGGTAAAGGAAAGCTTTGGCGAGGGGCTTCTTGAGCCTGCCGCTATTATTGATATGCTTGAATATCCCCCGGATAAGTCAATGGGCGACCTTGCTCTCCCTTGCTTCCGTCTTTCCAAGAGCCTCCGCCGCTCTCCCATTCAGATTGCCGAGATTCTTGCAAAGGGCATTAATTGCCCCGAGTTCTCCGAGATCACCGCTGTAAACGGATATCTTAACTTCAGAATCGACGGAACAGCCTTCTCAAAGAGAGTAGTATCCGACGTTCTTACAAAGGGTGAAAAATACGGCTCTCCCGAAAACGGAGAGGGAAAGGTAGTTGTTCTCGATTATTCCTCTCCCAACGTTGCTAAGCCCTTCCATATAGGTCACCTTGGCACTACAGTTATCGGCCACTCCTTAAAGCTCCTTCACGAGTTCGCAGGATACAAGTGTGTTGGTATCAACTACCTTGGCGACTGGGGAACACAGTTTGGTAAGCTCATCGTTGCCTACAAGCTTTGGGGCGATAAAAAGACTATTGAGGACGGCGGCGTTGACGAGCTTGTAAAGCTCTATGTAAGAATCAATAATGAGATCAAGGCAGAGGAGGATGCGAGCCTTGAGGGTAAGCCCGAGGGTACACCCAAGCATTCCGACCTTGGCGATAGATCCCGCGCCGAGTTCACAAAGCTGGAGCATGGTGATGAAGAAAACCTTGCTCTCTGGCGCTGGTTTGTTGATGTAAGCCTTGAGGAATATCAGAAGACATACAAGCAGCTGGGTATCGAATTCGACTCCTACAAGGGCGAATCCTTCTACACCGATAAAATGCCCGCCCAGGTTCAGAAGCTCCGCGATATGGGACTTCTTGAGATTGACGACGGCGCGTCCATAGTAAATCTTGATAAGTGGAATATGCCCGTATGCCTTATCCTCAAGCGCGACGGCTCCACCCTTTATCCTACCCGTGATATCGCGGCTGCGGTTTACCGCAAGGGCGAATACGGCTTCGATAAGGCTATCTACGTAACAAGCGCTCAGCAGTCTCTCCACTTTGCTCAGTGGTTCAAGGTTGTAGAGCTTATGGGCTACGATTGGCACGATCAGCTTGTTCACGTTCCCTACGGTACAGTAAGCATTAACGGCGCGAAGCTGGCTACAAGAACCGGTAACGTTGTCCTCCTTAAGGATCTCTTCCGCGAGGCTATCGCGAGAGTATACGAGATCTCCAAGGAGAAGAATCCCGACGAGGCTGAATGTATGGCTATCGCAGAGAAGGTAGGCGTTGGCGCGGTAGTATTCTATTACCTCTCCAATAACCGTATGCGCGACATCAACTTTATGATGGAGGACGCTCTTTCCTTCGACGGCAATACAGGCCCTTATGCTCAGTACACCTATGCCCGTACATGCTCAGTGCTTTCCAAGGTTGATATGGCGGGCGAGATGACCGATGCGCTTCTTGGCGAGCCCGAGGTAAGCCTTGCAAAGACTCTTGCAAGATTCCCCGAGAAGATAAACCAGGCTATCGCAGATTACGAGCCCTCTAACGTGACAAGATACATTCTTGACCTCTGCGCGGCATAAG
>JAZTXP010000033.1:0-19908 GCA_045636465.1 Eubacteriales bacterium | reverse complement strand
TCATTGCCTGCAGATCCTACAAAGGAAGGATACACATTTGCAAGTTGGGACAAGAACATTCCTAAAACAATGCCAAACCATGATATTATTGTTAATGCGAGATGGAAAATTAACAGCTATACATTTACATGTATGGTAGATGGTGTTGAATATTACACTGACTCTTATGACTATGGTGAAGCAATTTCATTGCCCGCAGATCCTGCGAAGCCCGGAAACCGTTTTGCAGGTTGGGATAAGATGATACCTGAAACAATGCCAAACCATGATATTGTTGTTAATGCGACATGGGAAAAGTATTCTTCAAAAATACACTACGAGGATAATTTTGACGGTTTGGGAGAGGTTCAAATTTACTATAGTGGTGGTACAGATACTGAATATCGTGAGGATATTTCTTATGGTGTTACACAGATCAATACAGCTGCTGCAAAAACATATTCAGACTATTATAATTTCTTGGGTTGGTACACAGAGGAAAACGGAGGAGTGCAACTTACCGATAATCAAGGAAAGCTTCTTGCAAACGTTATAGGATATACAGATTCAAACAAAAATTGGACAAAGCAGACATTTGATTCGATAACTCTTTATGGACGTTGGGAACAAAAGTATTCCGGCAAGTATATTTATAATGATTTTGACTCCTTGAATGAAATAAGAGAAAATCTGGCTGGTACATACGTGATTATTGAAGATATAGATTTAATAGGCAAGAAGTGGGAACCTTTAAACACATTCTCTGGAACAATAGACGGACATAATCATACGATATCCAATATATCAATTACCATCACTGCGGATATGGCTGAGCATAGAGCTTACGGATTTATAAATTCTCTTAGTGGCACAATTAAAAATCTTACAATAAATAATGCTATCTATACAATAACTACGATCAATTCTTCACAGATAAAAGATACAAGGCATACAATTGTAGGAACATTTGCAGGAGAGCTTTTGGATGAAGGAGAGATCGTAAACTGCGAAGCAATAAATCCTCATTTAACTTGCACTGCTCGTTCGGATTATGGACCTGATAGCCAATGGAAATTTGTTTTTGTTGGCGGTATCGTTGGTTACAGTACTGGAACCATTAATAATTGTACTGTTTCATTCGGTGAACTTTATGGTGAAGGTGCCGTTAAGTATGATGGACAGTTTGTCGAAGTAGCAGTGGGAGGTATTGCAGGATTCTTAAAGGCAGGTATTGTAGCTAACTGCACAGTAGATAATGTAATCATTACATCTAAAGCTTGCTCTTGGGGCGAGAATGCAAATCGTGCCTACGATGCATTTGCTAATGCAGGTAGATTGGCAGGATTAATGAAGAAAGGCTATGTTACAGATCAGTTAGGACATGAAATCGTTGGAGTAAGTAGGGATGCAATAGTTGATATCGCATATTCCGAAAGCAAAGGAGATGAAAGAGAGGACGAATATAACGGATATATTGGTTCTACGGAAATAAATTGGCAATTTGAGTAGTATATCCGCAATAAATGCCAAGAGACACTGTCTTATTAAAATATCCTAAAATTTCACAACCAAAAAGGTAGCACCTCTCGGGGTGCTACCTCAACTTTTTACCCAAAATATTGATAAAATACCAACAATTCTTTACAAAATCGCTATTATCTACCCAAACCAGCCGCGCCGATAA
The DNA here is from genome assembly GCA_045636465.1 of Eubacteriales bacterium. Classification (GTDB taxonomy): domain Bacteria; phylum Bacillota; class Clostridia; order Oscillospirales; family CAG-272; genus UBA1740. Next base: position 18,245 of record JAZTXP010000033.1, on the reverse strand, counting down.
TACCCGCATCGTTACCTAGCTTCGCGATAGCGATTCTGGTCTTATGCTCATTATTTCTTGTGAACTGCTCGCGGTTAATGATATCCAGCAGGGGCAGAAGGAGCGCATCGCCCTCATTGCAAACGCCGCCGCCGATAGAAAGAACCTCGGGCTGGAAGATATTAATAATGTTAGTAATACCCTCAGCGAGATAACGGATATATGTATCAACAACCTCTTTCGCGAACTGATCGCCCATTCTCATAGCGTCAAATGCGGTTCTCGCGCTGACCTTGCCGAACTTCTCGCTAACGGTAAAGAGGTGAGACTCAACGCCCTTGATCTTCAATTCATCCATCTTCTCCTGGGTCATCTTAGTGAGCGCGGTAGCAGAGGAATAAGCCTCGAAGCAGCCTCGTCTTCCGCAGCTGCACTGTCTTCCGCCAACGTGGATAACCATGTGTCCAAGTTCGGCAACCGCCGCGTTAACGCCTCTGTCAAAAATGTGTCTGTCAATAATAACACCGCCGCCAACGCCTGTGCCGAGGGTTACCATAACCGAATGCTCCGAGCCCTTCGCTGCGCCGCCCAGCGCCTCGCCGAGAGCCGCCGCATTAGCATCGTTAGCAACGAGGATTCTCTCGATTCCCACTCTGCTTGCAAGCTCCTTAGCAATAGGGAAGTGATCAAATCCAAGGTTGAAGGCTGACTCAACAACGCCGCGCTTAACGTCAACTGCGCCGGGAGTAGCAATACCGATATATTCGATATCGCTTTTAGATATATTATTCTCGCGAAGAAGAGTTTCAATAAGCCCTGCCATATTATCCATAATATGCGCAGTACCGCCGGAAACCTCGGTCTTAACCGAGCCCTTCGCTACCATATTCATATCCTTATCGCAAATTCCAATAGCGATATTAGTACCGCCAAGATCAACGCCGATAGTAAACATAAAATCGTCCTTTCAGATTATAATTTATTAATAAAATATCCACCCTATATTTTACCTTTTTTAAGAAGCAAAGTCAATAGCTTTCGCCAAAATATTTTGTTCACAAAAAATTAACATTTATTTTTAATAAATATATTGAAAATTACACTAAAATGGTATACAATATTCACGTAATAAAAATTGACACCGAAAAGGATGTAAAATGAAAAGATTTATTTATGCAGATAACGCGGCTACAACGAACGTTTATCCCGAGGTAGCCGAGGAAATACAGAAATGCTTTCTGACAAGCTGGGGCAACCCCTCCAGCGCCCACGCAAAGGGCTATGAGGCAAAGGACATTCTCGCTGATTCAAGAAAGAGAATAGCAGCCGTTCTCGGATGCGAGCCATCTGAGATCTACTTTACCTCCTGCGGCACAGAGGCAGATAACTGGGCAATCAAGGGCGCGGCGCGCCGCCTTGCCAAAAAGGGCAAAAACCACATCATAACCACCGCCATCGAGCATCCCGCAGTCCTCAACACCTGTAAGGCGCTTGAAAAAGAAGGCTTCTCCGTGACCTATCTCCCCGTAGATCAGTACGGTGTCATCTCACTTGACGACCTTCGTTCCGCCATCACCGATAAGACCGCTATCGTTGCGGTAATGTATGCAAATAACGAGATCGGCACAATCGAGCCTATCGCCGAGATAACCAAGATCGCCCACGAGGGCGGAGCCCTTATGTTCACCGACGCGGTACAAGCCGTAGGCAACGTTGATATCAATCTCCACGAGCTTGGTGTAGATATGCTCGCTCTTTCGGGACACAAGCTCCACGCGCCCAAGGGCATAGGCGTTCTTTACATCAAAAAGGGCGTGGTGATCGACAGCATCATTCACGGCGGCGGTCAGGAAAGCCGCAAGAGAGCAGGCACCGAAAATATCCCCTACATTGCAGGCCTTGCAAAGGCTCTTGAGATTGCCAAGGAAAGAATGACCGAGCTTCCGAGAGTTGTCGCAATGCGCGACCGCCTTATCGAGGGGCTTTCTAAGATTCCTTATTCCAGAGTACACGGTCATCCCACCGAGCGCCTTCCCGGCATTGCAAACATCGGCTTCAAGTTCATCGAGGGCGAGAGTATGCTCCTTTGGCTCAACATCTCCGGCATCTGCGCATCTACCGGCTCGGCTTGCTCCTCCGCATCTCTTGATGCATCTCACGTGCTTCTAGCCACCGGCGTTCCCCACGAGGAGGCCCACGGAACTCTCCGTCTCTCCATCAGCGCCGACACTACCGATGAGGATATCGACTTCATCCTTGAAACCGTTCCTCCTATCGTAAAGCGCCTCCGCGAAATGAGCCCCCTCTGGGAGGAGATCGTGAGAGAAGGCAAGGAAAACGGCTGACGCGCTCACCGAAAAATCAAAAAATAAACAAAAAAGGAAATATAAAAAAATGCAATATAGCGAAAAGGTAATGGATCACTTTATAAATCCAAGAAACGTTGGCGAGATTGAGAATGCCGACGGAGTAGGCACAGTAGGCAACGCAAAGTGCGGCGACATTATGAAAATATACCTCAAGGTTGAGGATGACGTTATTACAGATTGCAAGTTCAAGACCTTCGGATGCGGCGCGGCAATCGCCACCTCATCTATGGCAACCGAGCTTATTAAGGGACATTCCATCGATGAAGCCCTTGCTCTTACTAATAACGCAGTAGTTGAAGCCCTTGACGGACTTCCGCCCGTAAAGGTTCATTGCTCTGTTCTTGCCGAGGAAGCGGTAAAGAGTGCGGTAGCCGATTACTACACCAAGATCGGCAGACCCATCGATTTTGAAGTACCCACCGATCACGACGAGGATCATCAGTAAAAAAAGCGGCTGCCTCAAGCATTTGAGACAGCCTTTTAAGTTTGATAAGGGGATAGGCAGATTTGAGTAAAAAGCGTCGTTTGCGACCGAAGGCGTAGATACCTACGTCGAGAGTCGAGCAAACGGCGGTAGAAAAAGTCCATAAAAATAAAAGAAATCCGCAGGATTTCAACCTAAATATGTCTTAGATGTGTTTTTTGCATTTTTTGAGACGTTTTATTACTTACTTTTGGACTTTTTCGGTTTTACCAAATGTGGCATCCCCCTCTTACAAAAAACAAATATAGGAGCAATTATGAGAATTTTGCTTGGCATAAGCGGCGGAGTAGACAGCGCATACTCCGCATATAAATTAAAAAACGAAGGCCACGATGTAGAAGGCGCGGTCATCAAAATGCATGAGCATACCGAGATAGATGCCGCAATCGAGGCGGCGGAAAGTATCGGCATCCCCCTTCATATCATTGATGCCACCGAAGATTTTGATAAAATAATCAAGGAAAACTTCGTCTCCGAGTATATCTCGGGCAGAACTCCTAACCCATGTATCATCTGCAACCCAAAGGTTAAGTTCAAAGCCCTCTACGACTACGCAATGACAAACGGCTTTGATATGATCGCCACCGGCCACTATGCAAAGATAGTGAAGCTGGAGTCAGACGGAGAAGTCCGCTATACCCTCTCATCACCTGCTGACGAGAAAAAGGATCAGACATATATGCTTTGCCGTCTGCCACAGCATATCCTGGCAAAAACGCTTTTCCCCCTCGCGGATATGAACAAAACCCACGTCCGCCAAAGCTCTCGCGACTCAGGCCTTTCCGCAGCGGATAGAGGCGATAGCCAGGAGATCTGCTTCCTCCCCGATGGAGGCTATACCGACTTCGTGGAGTCAAGAGCAGGGAAGTGCTCCTCGGGTAATTTCATCGACGATAGCGGAGCTATCCTCGGCACTCACAAGGGCATCATTCACTATACTGTAGGTCAGCGCAAGGGTCTTGGCATCGCCATCGGCGAGCGCGTGTTCGTAACCGACATCAACCCGACAGCGAACACCGTAACGCTCTCCCCCTCGCCTAAAAAATCAACGGAAATAACAATAACCGATGTAGTATATACAGGCCTCCCCGAGCTAAAATCCGACCTTACCGTCGAAGCCCTCGTCAAGCCCCGTTACACCGCGAAGAAGGTCGCCGCCCGCGTCACTTTCCATACCGACGCCACCGCCATCGTCACCTTCACCGAGCCCACCACCGCCGCCCCCGGCCAAACCCTCACCGTCTACGATAGCGACGGCCTCCTCCTCGCCGCCGGCTTCATAAAATGATTGCATTTATATGTTATCATAGCTTGTTTTTAGTAATAGTTATTTAAGCATAACAGACTTTCAGTTGTCAAAGAGCGTTTGTTATGCTTTTTTAATTCCAAGAAAATTTGGAAAACCTCTTGACAAATAAAACTTGGAATGCTATAATTGAAGTACAATAAAACTTGGAAAGGATATTTGATATGGACAAAAATTCAATTTTAGAAGCTGCTAGAAACAACAAAACCAGAGGACAGGAGTATGAGAACAAGGAATCTATTAGAAGTAGTTTGCTTGGTTCTGCCATCGCAGTCTTTGCGGGTATAATATTATTTCTCGTAGAGTATTTCATTAAGAATTCTATAAATGTTAGCATGATTGCAGTTTGTATGATTGCTGCATCTGTGCAGTATTTATATGATGGTATCAAAACTCAAAAAGCATATATGATTATAATCGGTGCAATCGAGGCAATTATAGCCTTATTTGCTATTATAGTGTTTATAGGGCAGGTGATATCATAATGAATTCGCATCTCAAATTAAAAAACAAACTTAAAGAATATAGGCAAAAAGTTGGATTAACCCAAACTCAGCTTGCTGAGATGGTAGGTTCTTCCAAAAACACTATTAGTTCTATTGAAACGAGTCAATTTTGCCCAACTGCTTATCTTGCCGCCCTTTTGTGTATAGCGCTTGAATGTAAATTTGAGGATTTATTCTATTTTGATGAGGTTTAAACATGTTATTTGCTAACGATTATAATGATAATCGCGTATATATTGACGAGACGCACAGTAATCAAGAATATTATTGTCCATATTGTGGTTCGCCTTTGACAACAAAGAAGGGCAACGTGCGTCAACATCATTTTGCACATAGATCAACCTATGTTTGTTCGGATTCTTGGGTTGGTGATCGTTCTCGTGGCTACGATGTTTCTCCGTGGCATAACGAATGGCAATCTTTATTTCCTAAAGAAAATCAAGAGGTTATGCTCGCTTTAGGAGATACAAAACATAGAGCCGATGTTATTGTTGACAAAACTGTTATAGAGTTCCAGCATAGTATTATGACTGTGAAGGCATTTGACGATAGAAATAATTTTTATTTCAATTTTGGTAATAAAGTAATATGGCTCTTTGATTTGTCTGATATTTTGAAAAGTAACCAGATTACATATGAAAAAACAGAAGCCGGACTTGATTTTTATTGGAAAAATCCTAAAAAAGCATTTAATAATTATGATATAAAAAGCGGGTGTATTGATCTTTTCTTTCAGCTTGGAAATGATGATAAATGCATTGTAAGAGTTATGGATGTCTCCTTAGAAGGATTCGAACACTTTCAGACAACCGACTTTATAAGCAAAGATGAGTTTCTTGATTATGTTGGATTGAAAGATGGGAAATGTTTGCCTCCGTGCAGAGATGACATCGAAAATAATAAACAGTATCAAGAGTTTAAGCAAAAATACAATATTGTTTTGAATAAGCAACAGGAGCGCGCTATGCTCGCTGTCGAAGGTTCGGTTTTGTTATTAGCTGTTCCGGGGTCTGGAAAAACAACTGTTTTAGTATCGCGACTTGGACACATGGTATTTAACAAAAACATTCCACCTGAAAATATACTTGCAATAACCTATACTAAACAAGCTGCAGAAGAAATGCATGAAAGGTTTTCGAGTCAATTTGGATCGGAAGTTGGTAACCGTATTAAATTTAGCACTATTAATAGTTTGGCACAAAATATATATTGGAATTATTGCCGCAAAAAGAATGTTGTAGCTAAAACGATTTTGTCAGACAAGGAACGAAAATCTTCAATTAGTCGCATATATAACGCACACAATAGCGAGTATGCATCTGAAAGTGATGTTCAAACTCTTTCAACAGCTATTGAGTGCATTAAAAATATGATGCTTTCGGAAACTCAAATTGTCGAATGGGAATCAGAGATTCCTCATCTTCTTGCGATGTATAAAGAATATCAGCAATGTTTAAGTGATAAAATGCAGATGGACTTTGATGACCAAATGATTTTTGCTCTTGACATTTTGAGAGATAATCCAGACATATTAACCGCTCTGCGAAATCAATATAAATATATTTCTGTTGATGAAGCACAAGATACATCCAAAGTGCAGCATGCAATAATTAAGTTGCTTGCAGATGGCAATAATATATTTATGGTTGGCGATGAAGATCAAAGTATATATGGTTTTCGTGGAGCATATCCAAGAGCACTTCTGAACTTTAGATACGACTATAAAAATTCTTATATTTTACGTATGGAGCGAAATTATCGTTCCACAAGTCAAATAGTTGATAAGGCGCAACAGTTTATTTCACAAAACAAGGGTCGCTATGAGAAGAATATGACCGCCGAGCGTGGAGACGGCAACGAAGTGCACTTGATAAGCGTGAAAAACCAAGAGGAGCAATATATGCATCTTCTTGAGGTGGCTAAAAACGCTACTGCCGATACAGCTTTTCTTTATCGTGATAATGAAAGTGCGGTTGTCCTTGTAGATTTGCTTGCTAGGAATGGTATTCCTTTCCAGCATCGCAAATCCGAGATGAATTTCTTTGGAAACAAGGTTGTAAAAGATATTATTGCGTATCTTACACTGGCGCTGGATGAATTCAATTGGAAAGCATTTGAGCAAATTTGTAATAAAGGCATCATTCACTTGAAAAAGCAACAAAAAGATTATGCTATAAGATGGTGTAAAAGCAATGGTGTCTCTGTTCATGATGCTATTGAGAAACAGATGAAATATATTGAATATAAGCATAGAGACAGAGGAATCATGTTTTACGATGTAATGCGTGGAGTAGCTTGTGCAAATACATATGACGCTATATCAAAAATTGTAGATGAAGGATATGGCAATTATATAAAAAACAATAACCTTGATATCAATAAACTTCAAATTTTATTTATGCTTGCTAAACGAGAACCGAACATAGCAAATTTCTTATTAAGACTTCAGGAATTAGAAAAAATAATGCAACAAGAGTTTCCTGCACATATTGATAATAAAGTTATTCTTTCTACCATTCACACCAGCAAAGGATTAGAATATGATACAGTCTATATGGTTGATGTTTATGATGGCAGATTTCCTTCCAGTAAACCGGATATTTTTTCGCGTTCAAAGGATAATGCAAATCCCGAACAAGAGGAAAGGCGCTTGTTTTATGTTGGAATAACACGAGCAAAAAATAACTTATATTTATTTAGCATAAATAATAAATACAGCGAGTTTGTTTCTACACTTTTTCCTGCATTTAAAAGTCAAATCAACATAAATACTTGCAATGTTGCAAAAAATGATAAGTATATACCAAGTTGCTATTTAACCCCTCAAGTTTCAAACTTAAATATCATGAATCGATTTGTTTCTGATGTAGAGCCAAAAATTGGGATGGCAATATATCATAAAGATATGGGAAATTTGATAATAAAAAATATCAGTAAAACCGAAAATAAGATTTTAATTAAAGTAATTGATGAAATAGAAAACGAAGCAACTCTTGATTGGGATATTCTTTGGGAATTAAATGTTGTTAAGATAATTTAATATGAAAAAAACAATCCCTAGATAGAGTCTGGGGATTGTTTTTCGTTAACGCGTAATATTTATGAGAGATTTTATCTATATTTAACTGAAGTTAAAGCACCTCCGTCATATCTAAGACAAGTCTTTCCGTCTTTTCCCAGCCGAGGCAGGGGTCTGTGATGGATTTACCGTAAACCTCGCAGTCGCCGATCTTCTGCGCGCCATCTTCGATGTAGCTCTCGATCATAAGGCCCTTAACCATCTTCTCGATATCCTTAGAATGACGGCGGGAGTGGAGAACCTCCTTTGCGATTCTCACCTGCTCAAGGTGCTTTTTGCCTGAGTTTGCGTGGTTTGTATCCACGATAACCGCAGGGTTAAGAAGTCCTGATGCACTATAAACGTCGCAAATTCTTGATAGATCCTCGTAATGATAGTTAGGATGAGAAATTCCGTGCTTATCGACGTAGCCGCGAAGGATAGCGTGAGCATAAGGATTGCCATCGCTCTTAACCTCCCAGCCGCGGTAGAGGAACATGTGGGAGCTTTGCGCCGCCTTGATGGAATTCATCATAACCGTGATGTCTCCGCTTGTGGGATTCTTCATACCAACGGGAAGATCAAGTCCCGAAGCGGTGAGTCTATGCTGCTGATTTTCCACCGATCTTGCGCCAACCGCCACGTAGCCGAGAATATCGGAAAGGTATCTGTGATTTTCGGGGTAGAGCATCTCATCCGCGCAGGCAAAGCCGGTCTCCGCAAGCGCCCTCATGTGGAGCTTTCTTATTGACAAAAGTCCCTTCAATAGGTCGGGCTTCTCGTTGGGATCGGGCTGATGAAGCATACCCTTATAGCCCTCGCCGGTGGTTCTTGGCTTGTTTGTATAAATTCTCGGCACGATAAATATCTTATCCTGTACCTTATCCTGAAGCTTTCTCAAGCGATAAATATAATCTAAAACCGACTCCTCTTTGTCCGCAGAGCAGGGACCGATCACAAGCATAAACTTGTCCGATTTTCCCTCAAATATATCCTTCATCTCAGCAAGATATCTTTCCCTTGTATCCTCCATCTCCTTAGTGAGAGGAAGCTCAACCTTGATATCCTTAGGTATAGGCAATTTTCTGTAGAATTCCATTGACATAAGTTTTTTCCTTTTTAATCAATTCTTTTTAATTTTATCGAAAAGAGATCTTCTTTCTGTAGAAGCTCTCATTTTTTTCTTCATACCCTCGCGGTCTCCCCGTTCTATCATAGCGCGGAAATCCTTAAAATCCTCAATAAACGAATCCATCTCATCGAGCAGAGCATCCTTATTGAGCAGGAAAAGCTCGCTCCACATCTCTTCATTAATTTTCGCGATTCTTGTCAGATCACGGAAGGAGTCACCCGTGTATTTTTCAAGCCCCTCCTCGGTATTGCAGGTCATAAGCGAAACCGCAATGCAGTGGGTAAGCTGAGAGAGAAACGCGATCATTCTGTCATGCTCCTCCGGTGAAAGCTCGGTGATTCTTCCAAAGCCAAGCACCTCTCCAATTTCTCGGCAAAGCGCTATCGCTTCGGGCGTGTTTTTCTCCGTCGGTGTAACTATGTAATTCGCTCCAATGAAAACATCGGGATCGCTATACTCAACGCCGCTTCGCTCTCGTCCCGCCATAGGATGGGCAGAAATAAATTCAACGTCACCTCGCAAAAACTCCTGTATTTTGTAAACAACTGTTGACTTAACGCCCGAAACGTCGGTGATAACAGCCCTGCTTTTGAAAAGATGCTGATATTCCTTCACCCACTGGATAAAGGTAGTAGGGTAGAGTGCGAATACGATTATATCCGCCTCTCCGATAAGCCTCTCATCGGGAAAGGATGCCCCCTCGAGGATCATTCCTCTCTCCAGGGCATAGTCAATATCTGCCTGATTTTTAGTAATGCATCTGACCTTGTAGCCTTTGTCGCTTAGCCCCTTTGCATAGCCTCCGCCAATAACTCCAAGACCTACTATAAGTATATTTTTGTCCTTGTCAAATCTCATATCTGCTCCAAATTATCTATCCTTGCGCCGAGGTTTTTCATCACGTCAAAGAACTCGGGGTAGCTCTTTTTTACCGCCTCAGCGCCATCAATCTCTCCGCCTAAAATACTGCAAAGCACCGCCATCGACATAACTATTCTGTGATCGTTGTGGCCGTAGAGTCTTGTCTTAGGCGAGTGAAGATCACCCCCCTTAACGGTAACCGAATTTTCAAATATTTCGACGTCAGCGCCAAGCTTTTCAAGCTCCGCCTTCATTGCGCCGCATCGGTCGCTCTCTTTAATGAGAAGCCGCCTTGTTCCCGTGAATTCCGCGCCTCCGAAGTAAGCCGCCATAGCAAATAGTACAGGCCCGAGATCGGGGCAATCCGAAATATCTATCCTGGAATATCCGCCCTTCAGCATATCCAGATATTCAACGCATTTGCTGTCTCCCTGCAGAGTAACCTTATTATTTCCACAAGCCTTGACCTCGGGATGCAAATGCCCAAGCGCTAAAAGAAACGCGCCCGCCGACCAATCTCCCTCCACGGTCTCATCATGTGGAACGTATCTTTGTCCCCCGAGAACCGTTATGGTGTTCTCATTTTCAAAGCTCACCTTGATTCCAAATTTTCTCAAGGTATCAACAGTCATATCAACGTAAGGCCTACTCTCAAACGGCGGCTCAATGATAATTTTTGAATCTCCATCGACAAGCGGCAATGCAAAAAGAAGTCCTGTAATAAACTGACTGCTGACGTCACCGCGCATTCTGTACTCACCTGCGTGGAGCGCACCCTCCAAGGTAAGTCCGCCCTTTTCTATCTCAAATCTTCCGCCACTCCCGAGAACTATATTCTCGTAAATACCCAGTGGCCTTTCAAAGAGTCTCGCCTTGCCACAGAACTTCACTTCCTTTTCGGTCAGAAGCGCCAAGGGAATAAGAAACCTCAGCGTGCTTCCGCTTTCGTTTACGTAAAGTGGGGAAGTGATATTCGCTTTACGTATATCTGTTCCCTTAACGGTCACCACGTCTTTATCAAAGGTGATATCCGCGCCCAGCGACCGAAGCGACTCTGCCGTCGCCAGAACGTCGTCGCATCTGCTGATTCCGTGAATAACGCTCTCGCCTTCGGCAAGCGCCGCCGCAATCAAAAGCCTATGCGAATCGCTCTTGGATGGCGGAAGCTTTGCCACGCCGGAAAGCTCTTGCTTTTCAATTTTAACCGTCACGAATACACCTCCTTATAAATGTCTTAACCGTCAGGTGAAATTACTTAGTCTTTTTCCTTCGCCATACCGCAAAGATGATCTACCGCCTCGCAGTAGCCCTCTATGCCGTGGCCGGATATGGTCTTCACGCATGCCGCGCGAATATAGCTTACCTGCCTGAAATTCTCTCTCTCCTCAACCCTTGAGATATGAACCTCGATGCAGGGAAGAGAGGTCGCCTTAACGGCATCCAGAAGCGCAACACTTGTGTGTGTATAAGCCGCAGGATTTATAACTATTCCGTCCGCTTCCTCAAAATATGCCTCCTGTATTTTATCAACAAGGTCTCCTTCGTGATTTGATTGATAAAAGACGGGAGTAACACCCAATCCTTCGCAATGCTCCGAAATCCGTCTCTTCAGTTCCTCATATCCCGAGCTTCCATAGATCTCAGGCTCGCGTATACCCAGCATATTAATATTTGGTCCGTTAATTATATAAATCTTCATATAGATCTCCTTACGAATAAAGATCCTTGATGATCTTGTCAGCCGCCATAGGCGCGCTGCCGTCAGCATCAATTCGTACGTCTGCCACCGATGAATAAATTCCGTATCTTTCGTTAAACCGCTTCTCAATATCATCAGCTGTTCTTGCAAGCGGTCTTGTTTTTGTTGGAATCAGCTGAGAGAGTGGTCTATCAATAAAGTATAGCCGTCCGTTTTTCTTCAGGTTATCAACACTCACAGGGCGCAGAATACTGCCGCCGCCGGTAGAAATTATAGCCCCTACCTCAAGTGAAAGCCTTGCAATTACCTCTGCCTCTATATCGCGGAAGACGGCCTCGCCATCCTCCCTGAAAATGTCGGGAATGCTTCTTTTTTGGCTTTTTTCTATTATTTTATCCGAGTCAAATGCCCGCCTCGAAAGCTTTTTTTCAAGTATTCTTCCAATAGTGCTTTTGCCCGAAGCAGGCATACCGATAAGCACAATATTTTCCTTTTCTCTGAGGATTCGTCTGTATATCTTGTCAATAGTTTTCTCATCGTAATTTTCCCCGATGAAAAGCTCCGAGGCTCTCACCGCTTGCGCCACCAGCATATAAAGGCCGCCCTCAGCCCGGATACCGCGCTTTTGCGCATCTATTATCAGCTTTGTCCTGAGAGGATTGTATACCGCGTCTATAACCCCTGAGAGCTTCGTAAACCTTGAAATATCCACGGCAGAGGCGTGGGTATTCGGGAACATACCCGAGGGGGTGGTGTTGATTATAATATCAACTCTATCAGCAATTTCGTAAAGCTCCTCGTAGCTTATAGCGCCGTCCTTTGCCGATCTTGTGACCTTGAAGATCTCTCTTCCGCCAAGATGATCAGCCACGGCAAGAGCAGTCCTCGAGGTACCGCCCGTACCGAGAATGGCCACCACCTTATCCTTAAGATCTATCTTAGCGTGATCGATCAGCTTTACCATTCCAAAAAAGTCGGTGTTATAGCCAATCAGCTCTCCCTCTCGGTTAACGATGGTATTTACCGCGCCAATAGCCTTCGCCTTATCGTCTATTTTATCCAGGTAGGGAATAACCGTCTCCTTATAGGGAATAGTGACGTTCAGCCCACCGAAATCCCTTGCATTTATAAAGTCAGATAGCGCCTCTCGATCCACCTCAATGAGGTCGTAAGAGTAGCTGCCGAGAGAGTTGTGAATATCGCGAGAAAAGCTATGTCCCAGCTTCTCGCCAAGCAATCCGTATCTCATATCAACCTCCTGAAGTGAAATTTTTGTAAAGAATTCTTTTCTTTTTTCTTAAAATCAAGCCTTGAAATAATCGGTGCCGATTTTTTTTGAAATCAAGCCTTGAAATAATCGGTGCCGAATCTTCCAATCAAGATATCTGCTATAACCAGTGCCGTCACCGCATCCACCACGGGAGCGACTCTTGGGAGTATTGTAGAATCGTGTCTGCCTTCAATTTTGATTTTAGTGTTTTCCATCGAGGAAAGATCCACAGTGTCCTGCTCTATGAAAATAGATGGAGTAGGCTTAACTGCCGAGCGGAATATAATAGGCATACCGTTAGTAATACCGCCGTTTATACCGCCGTTGTTATTGGTTTTCGTGAGAACTCTCTCTCCATCTGTATAGAAGGCATCGTTTACCTCGCTACCCGTAGCCGAGCCAAAGCCAAAGCCAAGCCCAAACTCAACTCCCTTGATCGCAGGAATAGAGAACACCGCGTGAGAAATAAGTCCCTCCACGGTATCAAACCAAGGCTCGCCTACGCCCGAGGGCATACCGATAACCGCGGTCTCGAGAATACCGCCTATACTATCTCCCGTCAGCCTTACAGCCTCTGCCGCCTCAGTCATCCTTTCCTTAGCCTCTGAAGAAAGAGTAGGGAATGCATTTTTGGAAAGCACCTTCAGATCCTCTTCCATATTAACAAAGCCACTGTCGGTAATCTCGCCAAACTTTGATATATGTGTGCCTATAAATATCCCCTTGCTATTCAGCATAGGCATAATTATTCCGCTTATCGCAACCAGCGCCGCCGTGATTCTTCCTGAAAAATGCCCGCCGCCTCGCTTATCCTGGTAGCCGTGGTATTTCATTTCCGCGGCAAAATCCGCGTGAGATGGGCGGGGCTTGTTTTCAAGGGCAGAATAATCTTCGCTCTTTTTATTTTCGTTAGGTATGATGATCGTCAGTGGGGTACCGGTTGTATATCCGTTATACTCTCCGCTGATGATCTTATATTCATCCCCCTCAACTCTTGCGGTTGAGGTAGGGCTTTGAGGTCTGCGCCTTGACAGCGCCCTCTTAATTTCTTCGTGATCTATTTTTATCCCGGGAGTAATACCGTCAAGCACCGCGCCTATATATTCTCCGTGGCTTTCGCCAAAGAGAGTCAGCGTAAGGTTATTGCCAAAGGTGTTTTTCATATCTTACCTCCAAGATTTTTTCTTACGATATCCGAAAAATCGTCAATGCCGATCTTTCTTATTTCAGCCCGCCCTATCTCGGGCGCAAAAACTGCATCGATCATATTTCCGCTGCGCTTCTTATCGCTCTTTATCAGCGACAGCGCCTCATCAATATCTCCCATATATTCCGTGGGGAGACCGTATTTTTTCAGCGCACTGAAAAGCCTATCCCTAACCTCGCTCGAGGATACCGCCATCATACCTATAGCAACGCATTCTCCGTGATAAAGCTCGCCCATATTTGTAGCCGCCTCGACGGCATGTCCGAAGGTATGCCCGAAGTTGAGAATTTTTCTCATTCCGCCCTCGCGCTCATCAGCCTCAACCACGCTGCGCTTAATCTCCACCGACCTTATAATAACCCTCTCTAAAATCTCATCAAGGCTCTCCCCGGTCTCGAGCAGTAAGAAAAGCTCCTTATCAAAGGTAGCCGCCATTTTTATGCTCTCTGCAAGTCCTGCGGATATATGCCTCCTTTGCAGAGTATCCAGCGTGCCCACGTCGATAAGCACGCCCTTCGGCTGATAAAACGCGCCGATAATATTTTTGATACCTTCATGATTTACCGCGGTCTTTCCGCCAATAGATGAATCCACCATAGAGAGCAGGGTAGTGGGAATATTATAAAAATCGATACCCCTCATGTATGACGCCGCAACGAAGCCTCCAAGATCTCCCACAACACCGCCGCCAACAGAAATTACAACGTCAGATCGGTCGAATCCCAGCTCCAACATCTTCGCGCATATCTCACTAAAGACGCGGAGCGACTTTGAATCCTCGCCCACTTTCACCCTGTAAATATACGATCTGTCAAATCCACGAGCTACCGCCTCAGCATACTGTCTCGGAACGCCCTCGTCGGTAATGATAAAAGCGCATTTTTCTTTTATACCGAATATTTCCACAGCTTTCCCGAGAGAATTTTTTTCAATGTGAATATTATAGCTTCTCTCGCCGAAGGAAACGGGTATAACGGTAGCGCAGGAATCTTTTGAGCCTTCACCAACGATAACTCTTTTTTGATATCCCTTAGAAACCGCCATCACGCCCGAGAGGAATTTTACGTAATCCCCTCTCAGACTATCGTTTTCTATAAACTGTGAATTTCTCTCAATCAGCTCAGCCTCTCTTTCAGGATCAAAAATAGGCATGCCGTTATCCTTTTTGTATTTCGCGATCGTCTCGGCGCATTTCATTCTTTCCTCGAAAAGCCGAGCCATCTCCGAGTCTATTCTGTTTATCTCTAATCTAGCATTTTCAAGTGAATTTTTCATACGTCCATATAGCTTTCCATCAATTTTTTGAAGTATGGCAGAGATCTCTTGATCATCTCTGTCTCTACGCAATAAGACAGTCTCACGTATCCCCCATATCCGAAGTCATGGCTGGGAGCTAAAAGCAAATTCATAGCTTTAGCCCTTTCAGACAGCTCCACACCGTCGCCCGACGGCGATTTTATAAACAGATAAAACGCCCCCTCAGGCTTTACCACCTCATATCCGAACTCGGTAAGAGCATCGAGAAGCAAGCGTCTGTTCGCATCGTAAATGCTTATATCAGCGCATTGTCCGAGGCAGCCCGCAACCAACTTTTGAAGCAGACTTGGAGCGCAAACGTAGCCAAAAGATCTTCCTGCGCCGCATATCGCCTCTCGCACATCAGTGAAATCCTCCATCCTGGGGGAGATCAGAATATATCCTATCCTTTCACCGGGAATAGACAGGGATTTACTGAAGGAATAGCAAACTATAGTATTATCATAAAGCCTTGTAACGTAGGGAACCTCTGCGTCGCCGTAAACCAACTCGCGGTAAGGCTCGTCTGAAATAAGGTAAATAACCTTTCCTAACTCCAGGCTCTTTTTCTTCAGCATCAAGGCAAGTGCCGAAAGCTCATCCTCGCCATAAATCACTCCCGTAGGATTGTTAGGGGAATTAATAAGCACCGCCGCGGTATTTTCGTTTATAGCCGCCTCGATTTTTTCAAGGTCAAGATGAAAATCTCTATCCCTTGCGGGAACGGCAACAAGTCTGCCGCCCGCCCCCTCGGCGAACACCTTGTATTCGGGGAAATATGGAGCGACGGTTATGATCTCCTCACCCTCCGTAACCAATGCGCCAAAGGCAATAGTCAAGGCAGCCGCCGCCCCAACTGTCATATAAATGCATTCGTGGCTAACACTCTCCCCATAAGTGGAGTTAATATACTCCGCAATTTTCTTCCTGACCGTAATATCTCCCTCCGCAGAGGTATACCCATGTAGCGAAACCGAGCTTTCCTCGGTAAGAAGACGTATAAGCCCATCATTTACAGAGCGTGGAGCAGGCACGCTTGGATTTCCCAGCGAGAAGTCAAAAACCTTATCCTCGCCAACCTCGACACGTCTCTTCTTTCCGTATTCAAATAACTCTCGTATAGAGGAGCGCTTTGCTCCAAGGCCTTGCATCTTGCGGTTTATCATATACAGCTCCTGCGCTTTCGGAAAACTTATAATATTTTGCGCAAAAGCGCGTAAAATACTTAAAATAAAATAATTACCCTTTATTATACCCGATTTTGGAGGGATTGTCAATAAAAAAAGCCCCATCGTCAAAGGATTTTTGAGAAAAACATCATTTTCTGTTGCAAAACTTTTGATTTTGTGGTAAAATCATAGTATTAAACCGTGAGGGGAGGAATCTTTTATGATAAAAACCGATATAAGCGTAAAAACTTCATATACAAGTGACGATATAAGAGAAGCCCTCATGTCCCGCCTTCCTCTTACCCCCGAGGAGGTGCGCGATTTCACTATAGTCCGCCGCGCTCTGAACGTCAAGGACAGAGGCGATATCCACTACGATATGACAATAGCCGTCTCCCTTACCGAGGAACGCGAGCGCGGCCTTCTCAATATGCGAAAAAAAGTTCGCTCTTACGAGGAGAAGGAACTGAAAATTCCCCCATCTCGCCTCGCAGAGCGCCCCCTTGTAGTAGGAGCAGGCCCTGCGGGCCTCTTTGCCGCTCTCACCCTTGCCATAGCAGGCGCGCGCCCCATAGTTATCGAGCGCGGCGAATCGGTAGACGAGAGGGAAGTGACCGTCAGCCGCTTCAATACCTTCGGCATCCTTGACCCCGAGAGCAATATTCAGTTTGGCGAGGGCGGCGCAGGCACCTTCTCGGACGGAAAGCTGAAGTACGGCGCCCCCGATGAATATAAAATGTTCGTCCTTCGCGAGCTTGCCAACGCAGGCGGCGACGAAGATATCACCTATTCTGTCGGCGCTCATCTCGGAACAGACAAGCTCCGCGCCATAGTAAAGAAAATTCGCGAAAAGATCATCTCCCTCGGCGGCGAATTCCGCTTTAATACAAGGCTTGACCGCCTCATAGTAAAGAACGGCAAAGTAGCAGGCGCAACCGTCACCGAAAAGGGCGGCATCACCTACGAGATTCCCGCCGAAAAAATAATACTTGCCATCGGCCATAGCGCGCGAGATACCTTTCGCGCAATAAAAGAGCAGGGAATTTTAATGACCCCCCGTGGCTTCGGCATCGGTATGCGAGTAGAGCATCCAAGAGAATATATAAACGAGCTGGTCTACGGTAAAAATCATTCTCCCGATCTTGGCACAGCATCCTATCACCTTGTAACTCATCTTGAATCCGGCAGAAGCGTCTATAGCTTCTGTATGTGTCCCGGCGGCGAGGTAGTTGCCGCCACGGGAAATGAAGGCTGCATCGTAACCAACGGTATGAGCGAATACCGCCGTATGGCGGATAACTCCAATGCCGCCTATCTCGTCTCGGTAACTCCCGATGACTTTGGCAGTGACGATCCCTTGGCAGGCTTCGCCCTCCAGGAGAGCATAGAAAGGCAGGCCTTCACCCTCACCGAGAGATACAAAGCCCCCGCCACAAGAATGGAAGAATTCTTAAAGGGCGATCTCCCACGGTCCTTCAGCGGCACGAAACCAAGCTACAGCCGCGGAGTAGAATTAGTCTCCCCCGAGGCATATCTGCCAACCTACGTAACCGACTCCCTCCGCGAAGCAATGGCAGATTTCGATGCCTGGATGCCGGGCATTCTCTATCCCGACTCTCCTATGATCGGCCCCGAAACCCGCACCACATCCCCCGTCCGCATTGAGCGAAGCGACTCCCACGAATCCACCCTCCGCGGTCTCTATCCCGCCGGCGAAGGCGCCGGCTATGCCGGCGGCATTCTCTCCGCCGCTGCCGACGGTATGCGCGCCGCCGCCATCGAGGTTGCCGCCATGTGCGCCTTTGCCTCCGTGGTGGAGATCCTGACCGTGGTGGGCACCAACGGCGGCGGCAGGAGTCACAGCAGGTGGGAGGGAAATCTCTCCTTTGCCCTCTTCCTCCAGCAGAAG